>NZ_JBFAPK010000026.1:0-122099 GCF_040676675.1 Micromonospora sp. NPDC049559
TCGGTGTCGGGTAGCGCCTCTAGTGTTCAGGTGACGGCACCGCACCACGCCCAGCGGCCGCGAGGTGGCGCAGCCGGCCGACGGAGGCAGCCGTGACTGGTACGCCAGAGACGTTGTCCGCCGCCTCGATAACGTCTCCGGCGTACCACCGACGCGGCGCCAAGCCCGACGGAGCGCGCGTGCGGCCGGGCGTGCCGAAACGACCCGGAAACGACGGCGGAAACGACCGGGGACACGGACCGGGAGATCTTGCACCTCGGCCGGATCGACAGGCACGATCGACCGGTGACAGCACGCTGGGGGATGACCGTGCCACTGAGCGGGGTGCCGCTCGCCGACCATGCCAAGGTCTACGCGGCCCTCGCCGACGCCGGCTTCACCGACCTGTGGTCCAGCGAGGTCGCCGGCACGGACGCGTTCACGCCGCTGGCGCTCGCCAGCGTCTGGCAGCCGAGGATGCGCCTCGGCACGGCCGTGGTGCCGGTCTACACGCGCGGCCCCGGGCTGCTGGCGATGAGCGCGGCGGCGCTGGCCGAGGCCGCCCCGGGCCGGTTCGCCTTCGGCATCGGCGCCTCGTCGCCGGTCCTCGTGCAGGACTGGAACGCGAGCCGGTTCGCCGAACCGTACCGGCGGACCCGCGACATGCTGCGGTTCCTGCGCGCGGCGCTGCGCGGCGAGACCGTCGACGAGGTCTACGACACCTTCACGGTGCGCCGCTTCCGGCTGGAACGCCCGCCGACCGTACCGCCGCCGATCCTGCTCGCCGCGCTGCGCCCCCGGATGCTGCGGCTCGCCGCCGCCGAGGCGGACGGCACCATCCTCAACTGGCTGGCCGCGGCCGACGTACCGCGGGTCCTGGCCGAGTTGGGGGAGCGGCGGGAGGGCTTCGAGGTGACCGCCCGGGTCTTCGTCTGCCCGACCGAGGACGCCAGGCACGCCCGCACCATCGGCCGGCGCCTGATCACCACCTACCTCACAGTGCCCGCGTACGCCGAGTTCCACCGCTGGCTCGGCCGGGAGCCGGTGCTCGCCCCCATGTGGCAGGCGTGGGGGCGGGACGACCGGCGCGCCGCCGGCGAGGCCGTACCCGACGAACTGGTGGACGCCCTCGTACTGCACGGGGCGCCGGAGGACTGCCGGGCGCAGGTGCAGCGGTACGTCGACGCCGGGATCGACGTACCGGTGATCGCCCTACTGCCCACCCCGGAGTTGGCCGCCGGCGGTGCCGCCGCGCTCGCGACGGTGATCGCCCGACTCGGACCCACGCCCGCGCAGGCCCTCTGATGCGCCTCGGAGGCAAGGTCGCCGTCGTCACCGGCGGTGCGGGTGGCATCGGGGCCGCGCTGGCCCGCCGTTTCGCCGCCGAGGGCGCCGAGGGCGTGGTGGTGGCGGACCTGGACGAACCGGCGGCCGCCCGGGTCGCGGCCCGGATCGGCCCGGTCGCGGTGGCCGTCGGCGTCGACGCCGCCGACGAGGAACAGGTACGCGCCCTGGTCGCCACCGCCGAGCGGCGGTACGGCCGGATCGACCTTTTCTGCGCCAACGCGGGCATCACCGTCGGGGCGGGACTCTCCGCCCCGGACGCGGACTGGCGGCGCGCCTGGGAGATCAACGTGATGGCGCACGTCCACGCCGCCCGTGCCGTGCTGCCCGGCATGCTCGCCCGCGGCGAGGGCTACCTGTTGCAGACCTGCTCGGCGGCGGGGCTGCTCACCGCGATCGGCGACGCGCCGTACACGGTCACCAAGCACGCCGCCGTGGGGCTGGCCGAATGGCTGGCGATCACGTACCGGGACCGGGGCATCCGGGTCAGCGCGCTCTGCCCGCAGGGCGTGCGTACCCCGATGCTCGACGACGGGCTGGCCGCCGGCCACGCCGGCGCGGTGGTGACGGCGGCCTCCGGGCCGGTCCTCGAACCCGAGCAGGTGGCGCAGGCGGTGGTCGACGGGCTCGCCGACGAGCGGTTCCTCATCCTGCCGCACCCGGAGGTCGCCGAGTACGCCCGCACCAAGGCCGCCGACCCGGACCGCTGGCTCGCCGGCATGCGTTCGCTGGTCCGCCGCCTCACCGGCAACCAACCGGGATAGCCGAATGATCCGAGCAACCCCGGATCATGTCGGGGTCGGCGGCCGATCGCTCCGGTCAAGCCTGGTCCAGGTCGGGGCTGGTGGCCGACCACTCCGGTCGCGGTCCGGCCCGGTCCAGGTCGGGCTTGGTGCCGTAAGTTCCGGTCGCACCCGGCCCAGGTCCGGGTTGGTGGCCGGATTGCCCGCGACGGGATCAAGCCTGACCGCCCAGAGCGGGTAATCCGGCCACCAACCCTCCACCGCAAGTGCGACGCTCAGCGGCGCCAGCGCAGCGGCCCCGGATGCAGCGACCAGACCAACCGCCGCCACCACGACCGCCGCGCCCGCAGCGCCGTCGCGTACGCCACCGCCTGGCTCCCGGCCCGACGCGCCTGCTCCTCGTCGGTGCCCCCGGGCGCGAAGGTGGCCAGGTTGACCAGGCTCGCGAGGTCGTCGATGGGCGGTACCGGCGGGCGGGGCGGCTTCACGGGCTCCGCCCCGACCTCGCGGGCGTGCTCGGCCACCTCGCTCGCGGCCAGGTGCTCGGCGGCGGGCCGGCCGGCGAGCCGCAGCGCGTCGGTCACCTCCCACCAGGCCCCGACGATGCGCTGCCCCGGCGGGCCATCGTCGAGGCGCCGCCGCCGTTGCGCCCGGCGCAGACCGGTGACGGCCAGCACCAGCCCGCCGAGGAGCAGCAGCAGGAGTCCGCTGCCGCCGCCGGCCAGTACCGGTCCGGAGAGCCCGCCGCGTCCGCGCGGTGCCGGTGCGGCCTGGGCGGAGGCGGAGGCGGCCGGGGTGGCGCTGGGGGTCTGCTCGTCCGGTGACGGCGGCGGGTCGTCGGGCTTGGGCTTGAAGTCCTCCTCGACCGGGCGCGGCTGGGTGTTGGGGCGCGGCAGCGGGTCGAACGCGACCCAGCCGAGGCCGTCGAAGAGCACCTCCGGCCAGGCGAAGGCGTCCGCGGCGCGGACCGGGCCGTCGCCGGTACGCGACTCGAAGCCCACCACCACCCGGGTCGGCAGCCCCATCAGCCGGCCGAGCACGGCGAAGGTCGCGGCGAACTGCTCCGAGGTGCCGCGCTGGCCGCCGCCGTTGCGCGGTCCGAAGAGGAAGAAGTTGAGGTTCGGGTAGGCGTGCCCGCTGGGGGCGTCGGCGACGATCCGGTAGTGCTCGGAGAGGAACTCCTCGATCGCCAGCGCCCGCGCGTACGGGGCGCCGTTGTCGGCGGCGAGCTGCTCGGCGAGGCGCTGGATCTGCTCGGGCGCGCCGTCGGCGACCCGCAGCACCCGGGCCACCTTGTCGCCCGCCGGTACGTTCGCCGTGGCGAGCAGGTTCAGGTCGGGCTTCTCCTGCGCGGAGCTGACCGTGTAGCGCACCCCGGCCGCCAGGCCCTCGGGCCGGATCAGCGTGCCGCTGCCCGGGTCGTACGCGATGCGGGCCCCCGTGACCTCCTCGGGGGTCGCCACCGCCGGCAGCAGCCGCCCGCTCAGCTCCTCGATCGTGATCTCCTGCCGGATGTGCTCCACCGAGGAGTCGGGGTTCACCGGGGCGCTGGGCAGGATCCGGCCGGCGTTGCGGTAGGTGGCCCCGACCCGCCAGGTCGCCCCGTCGTAGTCGTTGAGGACGGCGAGCCGGATGCGTACGCCCTTGTCCGCCTCGGCCGCGTCCGGCGGCGGCGCGCCGTCCTGGCCATCGTCGTCGGCGCCGTCGTCCGTACCGTCGCCGGTCCCACCGTCCAGGTTGCCGTCGCCGGTTCCACCGTCCGGGTTCGCGCTCGGCCCGGCCGCTCCGGCGCCGGTGCCGCTGCGGCCGGTGGTGCGGACCTGGAACAGCTCCTGGTTCGGGTTCAGCGCCCAGCCGGAAATGCGAATCAGCGGGTTCTCGTCGAGGCTGTCCACCTGGGGCGGCTGCACGTACCGCCGGGGGTCGACCGGGCGGCTGCTGACCTGCCGGGCCACCACCGGCGCCACCACGGCGGTCGCCGCGATCACCAGGGTCAGCCCGATCGCCGTGGCCGCCAGCAGGCGCAGCCGGGCGGCGGCGGGCAGGCCGTCCGTGCCGGCCGGTCCCGTGCCGGCCGGCGTGGTCACCGCGGCCGGCCGGCGGGTGGTGGAGGCCAGCCCGACCGCGGCCGCGGCGGCGAACGCGACGGCCGGCCAGAGCGCCGGGTCGGCGTTCGGGCCGACGACGTAGAGCGCCCCGGCGAAGAGCACCGCCGGCGGCAGGTAGCCGAGCAGCACCCGGTTGGCCCGGAGGATCACCTCGGCGCCGGCCAGTCCGGCGAGCCAGGCGGCCACCACGGGAACCAGCACGGTGTCGGGGGTCGGCTCGACCGGGATCATGGCGGTGAGCAGGCGTGGGATGCCGTTGCGGGTGGCGTCCACGACCACGTCGCCGAACGGGTCGGTGAGCTGGGCGCGGCCGGCGGCCAGCCACATCGCCAGCGCCGCGTAGCCGGCGAGCGCGACGGCCGACAGCGGCGCGACCAGCCAGGACGGCAGCCGCCGGGCCGCGACGCTGATCAGTACCGAGCCGGCGGCGGCGCCGGCGACCAGCTGGGTCAGCAGCGTGCCGGCGTAGACCCGGCCGAGCGCCACGCCGGAGAGCGCGATCATCGCGATCAGTACCAGCGGCAGCGGTACCGCCCGCAGCAGCCTCACCACCGCTGCACCCCGTCCCACTCGGCGGCGAACTCGGTGCCGTCCGCGGCGTCGATCATGACCATGCCGGCCGCGCCGCCGGGGCTCTGCCCGCTCGCGCCGAAGACCGCGACCACCACCGACGGGTACGCCCCGTGCAGCGCGCCGAGGTAGCCGAGGTCCTCGCGGCCACCGGGGCCGGTGAGGAAGACCAGCGTGTCGCCGATCCGCTCCTGGCGCAGCCGGTCCGTGGCGATCCGCAGCGGATCCTGCCGCGTCCCGCGCGACCCGGCCTGCAACTCCACGGCGGCCAACCGGTCCAGGTAGTCGCCCTCGGTGCCGTGCTCGGCGACCAGCAGCAGCTCCGCCGGCAGGTCCTCGCGCCGCGCCGCGGCCACCACCGAGGCGGCGGCCTCGCAGGCCGACTCGAACGTCTCGGCCGTACCGTCCACCACCTGTGGGTGCGCGGCGGCCCGGTTGTCCAGCAGCACCACGATCCGCGGCAGGCTGGTGTCGACGTGCTCGCGCACCATCAGCTCGCCGACCCGCGCGCTGGTCCGCCAGTGCACCCGGCGCAGCTCGTCGCCGACGACGTACTCCCGCAGCGAGTCGAAGGTGATCGAGCCGTGCGGCACCCGGTCGATCCGCCCGTCGAGGCTGCGCGCCACCCCGGCCGGTACGGCGGTGAGCGTGTGGATCCGGGGATGGACGAGCACGGTGGCCGTCCCGCCGTGCGAGTGCGCCAGCGTCATCAGCCCGAGCGCGTCGCGGCCGGTGACCCGCAGCGGGCCGATCGGCACGACGCCGCGCCGGGTGGTCGGTACGGGGTAGCTGACCGTGGTGTCGTGCCCGGGGCGCAGCCGTAGCAGCGGTACGGGGATGGCGAGCCGGCCGCAGCGGTCCTCGGCGATCAGGTTGGTCGAGCGGACCCGACCGGTGTTGCGCACGGTCAGGGTCATGGTGGCCGGCTCGCCCCGGCCGACCCGGTCCGGCTCGGCCACCCGGGTCACCCGCAGTCGCGGACGCCACAGGGCGTAGCCGAGCGCGCAGGCCAGTGCGATGACCGCGGCGGTGCCGAGCAGCGCCAGTTCGGAGTAGCCGAACCAGAATCCGGCCACGAGCAGGAGGACGGCACCGGCCAGCAGCCCGATGCCGCGCGTGGTGATGGTCATGTCTCCCCGGAATCAGACCCCGGTGCGGGCAGGCTGCCCGGTGGGCAGCGGTACCGGCACCGACGCCACCGCCTCGTGCAGGACCTGGGCGGCGGTGGCGCCGCGCACCTGGGCATCGGGGGAGAGCAGGATGCGGTGGGCGAAGACCGGCTCGGCGAGCGCCTTGAGGTCCTCGGGCAGCACCCACCCGCGACCGTCGATCAGGGCGTACGCGCACGCGGCCCGGGTCAGCGCGATCACCCCTCGGGGGCTCACCCCGACCCGGACCTGCGGGTGGGTACGGGTCGCGGCGGCGAGCCGCACGGCGTACGCGTAGAGCGGGTCGGCGATGTGTACCCGCTGCGCCATCCGCACCATTTCGCCGACGGTGTTCGTGTCGGTGACCGGGTCCAGCCCCTCCGGGGAGCGTACGGTGGCGCCGCGCAGCACCTCGATCTCGACGGCCTCGTCCGGGTAGCCGATCGAGAGCTTCACGAGGAAGCGGTCCAGCTGCGCCTCGGGCAGCCGGTAGGTGCCGTCCATCTCGACCGGGTTCTGGGTGGCGACCACGAGGAAGGGCTGCGGCACCGGGTGGCGTACGCCGTCGACGGTGACGTTGCGCTCCTCCATCACCTCCAGCAGCGCCGACTGGGTCTTCGGCGACGCCCGGTTGATCTCGTCGGCGATGACGATGTTGGCGAAGACCGGCCCGGGGTGGAACTCGAAGCCCCGGGTCGCCTGGTTGAAGATCGTCACGCCGGAGACGTCGGCCGGAAGCAGGTCCGGCGTGAACTGGATGCGCCGCCACTTGCCCTGTACCGAGGCCGCGATCGCCCGGGCCAGCGTCGTCTTGCCCACCCCGGGCACATCCTCCAGGAGGATGTGCCCCTGGGCGAAGAACGCGGTCAGCGCCAGCCGTACGACGTGCGGCTTGCCCAGTACGACCGCGTTGACGTTCGCGGCGAGCCGGGCCGCCAGCTCGGCGAAGCCCTGTACGTGCTGCTGGCTCAGCGGCTCGTGATTGTTCACTGTGGGTGGTGCTCCTCGGCCGGTGGTGCGGTAGGCGGTCGTACGGTCGGCGGTGCGGCGGTCAGCAGGCGGGTAGCCGGCTGCTCGGGTTGTCGCCGCCCTCCAGGTTGAGCCAGGCCCACGGGATGTAGTTCTGACCCTTGTACTCCACCTTGATCCAGATGCTGCTCTGCTTGTTGTTGTTGTAGATCCAGGCATCGATGCTGGTGCCCGTGGCCCGGCAGATCGTCTTGAGCCGGGTGCCGGGCTCGGCCCAGCCGACCTGCTTGCTGTCGTCCTGCCGGGTGACCGAGAAGATCTCGTTCCCGTTGCGGCCATCGCGGTCCGAGTTGCAGTAGGTGCGCTGGTCCCCGTCGGGCCCGTTGTGGCAGGTGGCGACCCCGTAGATGGCGTCGGTGGTGGTGTCCGCCTTTCCGGTGCCGGTGCCGGCCGCGTTCTTCGCGGTGACCGTGAAGCTGTAATCCGTGCTCGACGTGAGCCCGCTGACCGTGATGCTGGAGCAGTTCGTGCCGGCCGCCGGGCCCTTCGGGGTCACCTGGCAGGTCACGTTGCCGCCGCCCGCGTCCACGGTGAAGCGGATGGTCGCGGAGTTGGTGCCGGGGTCGACGCCCGTGACGGTGACCCGGGGCGGCGCGACGGTACGAGCAGTGGCGGTGGCGGCCGTCCCAGCGCCCGCCTCGTTGACCGCCTGCACCTTCACCTGTACGGACTGCCCGTCGCCGAGGCCGGTCAGCTTGGTCTGGGTGTCGGTCACCTCGATCTTGCGGCTGCCCGCCTCGACCAGGTACTTGGTGATCGGCCGGCCGTTCTCCTTCGGCGGGGACCAGGTCGCGTTGATCGCGCCGGCCTCGCCCGAGACGGTGGTCGCGCGCAGGTTCACCGGCGCGGAAGGCTTGGTGAACGGCACCACGCTGTTGCTGATCGGCGACGCCTTCGAACCGGCGCCCTTCTGGTTCACCGCTACCACGGTGAAGGCGTACTGGTTGCCGTACTCCAGGTCGCCGGCGGGGATCACCAGCTCGGTCTTGGTCGACTCGCCCGCCGGGGCGGTCGCGCCGGCGGAGATGGCGGTCACCGCGTACTTGGTGATCTTGTAGCCCTGGCCGTTGGCGGCCGGCCACTTCACCAGCACGGTGCCGTCGGGCCGCTCCTGCGCGGTGACGCTGATCGGCGCGTCCGGCACCTCGGAGGTCGGCACCACCGGGTTGCTGGTCCGCGACGGGCCGGCGCCTTTGGCGTTGACCGCGTGCACCGAGAAGCGGTAGGTCTGACCGTTGGTCAGGCCGGTGACCTCCAGCGAGCGCTGGTTCGCGCCGACCTCCCAGGTGCGCCCGGCCCCCTCCACCACGTACTTCGTGATGGTTGCGCCGTTCGGCGACGCCGGGCGCCAGTTGACCCGGGCCTGCATGTTGCCGGCGGAGGCGGTGACGCTCTTGGGCGCGCTCGGCTTGCCGACCGGCGGCTTGCGCGGCGGGGGCGGCGGCGGAAGCTCCGGCGGCGGGTCGCCGCCGAGGATGTCGTTGGCGTACTTGTTGACCTCCCGGACGGTGTGGTGGTCGTCCACCACCCGGGCGTTGGCCGAGTTCGGCGCGTTGATGAAGAGGTGGTTCTCGCGAACCTCCAGCTCCAGCGGGCCGTTGGCGCCCTTCACGTCGATCTTGTTGAGCAGCTGGCCGACGGTGTCGAGCGCGTAGACCGTGCCGGTCGCCTCGTCGGTGCAGTAGAAGCGGCCGGCCCAGGAAACGGCCGGGGCCAGGTCGCCGCCCTCGCCGGGGACCGTGAACTGCTTGACCGCGCCGTCGGCGCCGACGACGTAGACCTGCCGCCCGTCCTTGACGGTCACCGGGATCTCCAGACCGGTGATCCGGGTGGGCATCTCGCCGGGGCCGTTCAGGTTGAGCGTGACGTCCCGCCGCTCCTCGCCGCGTACCGTGCTGAGCTTGCCGGCCGTGCGGTCGAGCACGGCGATCCCGTTGTCGAGGGCGGCGAGCGCCAGGTCGTGGTTCGGCGGGGCGATCTCCAGGTTCTTCACCTTGGTCGGGCTGAGCCCGCCGCCGCTGCCGCCGGCCGACGAGACCGGCTGGGAGGGGAGCTTGGCCGCCGTGATCGCGGAGACCGTGCCCTCACCGGGGACCCCGATCCAGAGCTTGCCCTCGCCGTCGAAGGTGCCGGCGGTGATGCCCGGCGGGTAGTGGATCGGCTCGCCGACCGGTGCCAGCGAGCGGGGGTCGAGCTGGCGGACCAGGCCCTGCACCGCGTCGACCACGAACGCCGAATCCTCGTGCAGCATGACGTTGACGCCGAGCCCGGCCGTGGTCCGGGTGTTGGCCACGATCTGCAGGGTGGCCAGGTCGAGCGAGCTGACCATGCCGGTGTTGAGATCCCGCAGCACCAGCAGCCGGTCGGTCTGCGCCACCTGCATGGCGTGGCTGCGCGCCTGCGGCACCTGCAGCCGGGTGTCGACGCGGCCCGTGATCCCGTTGACCCGGGCCATCTCGCTCTTGGCCGCGCTCCACAGCCAGGCGCTCGCGTCGTAGCTGGCCACCGCGTTGTCGGCGGCGCCGAGCCCCAGCACGGTCAGCCCCATGGCGGTGAGCAGCGCCATCACGGTGCCGATCGTGACCAGACCGCCGCGCAGCCGGCGACGCTTGCGGGCCACTGCCTCGCTCGGGGGTGCCCCCGGCGTGCCGTCGGTGCCGCTGCCGCTGCCGTTGTTCTCCGTGGTGCCGTTGTCTGTGGTGACCACAGCCGGCCGCCCTCCCCGAATCGCGAACCGTTGTCGGCCCCGTCCGCGCCGTTTGTCGGCGCACCGCCCAGAAGCCGGGTGCCATCATATGGCCTGCGTATTCTGGCCGGGTACCCGCAATGTCTCCTTGTGGACAGCACGGTTGCTCGCTGTGGACAAACCGGGCCCGAATTGTGGACAACGCGGTGGGGATCGGACCGTCGCCGCAGCTCGGCCCGGGGCGGTGCAAATTGCGGGCTGTGGATGGGCGAGGGCCGCGCGCCGACCCGCCACCGGCTCGATCGCAATTGGCCGCGGGTTTGATCGGAATCAGGCGCCCGGCGTGACGGTAATCAGCCGCCGGTTTGATCGGAATTCGCCACCGGGGCGCACGGGAACTCGCGGGCGACGAGTTCCCGTGCGGCGCGTTCCCGTGCGGCCGTCAGCGCGGGGAGGCGGTACCGCCCCGCCGGGTGCAGACCTGGCCGGAGGTGGCGTAGTTGTCCGTCGAGTAGACGGCCAGCACGGTGAAGCAGTAGTCGAGCCGGGGGTTCAACCCGTTGACCGTGTAACTGGTCCCGCCCGGGTCGATCGTCGCGAGCGCACCCAACTGGGCGCCGGCCCGGCCGCCCGCGACGATGAAGGGCACCGTGCCCGAGGTCGGGTCGGTCCAGGTGACCGTGATGCTCTCTTTGTCGTCCCGCAGCCGCAGGTCGGTCGGCGGATCCCCGAGGGCCGAGGGGCCGGCGCTGGGCTGGCCCGGGTTGTCGGTCGGCGCGGAGCGGTCCGGCAGCAGGGCGACCACCACGAGCACCGCCACGACCATCGCGGAGACGGCGGCCACCGCCGCCACGGCGGCGGCGACCGTGGCGCCGCGAGAGCGGGACGAGACCGTGGGCGCCGGCGGGGCCGGCGGTGGCGGGGGCGCGGCGACCATCGGGTACGGCGCCGCCGCGCCGACCTGCCCCGCCGGGTACGCCACGCCGGGCTGGGCGGGCTGTCCCGCGTACGCCGCTCCGGCGGCCTGTTCCGTCGGGTACGCCCCGACGCTCCCGCCCGCCCTGGGCGCCGGTGGGACGGGCGGCAGCGTGACGGCCGGCGGCAGCTCGGAGGCGACGGGCGGGACCGAGGCGACCGGCGGCGCCGAGGCGACCGGCGGAACCGGCGGCGCGGGCTGGACCGGCTGGATGGGCTGGACCGGCTGGACCGGCGGTGGGGGGTACGCCGGCTGCGCGGCGGGCCGCTCGTACGCCGGCTGTTCCGGTGCCGGCTGGACCGGCGGTGCCGGGGCGACGGGCGGTGCCGGGGCGACGGGCGGTGCCGAGGCCGGCCCGACCGGCGCGGCGGGGGAGGGGACGAACGGCGGCGCGGAGGTGATCGGCGCGGGTGGCGCCGAGGTCACGGGTGCCGGCGGGGCGGACTGCGGGGCCGGCGCGCCGCCCGGCTGCTCGCCGAGGTAGTCGCGGGCGGCCCGTACCGCGAAGTGGTCCTCGCCGAGCACCGCGGGCCCGAACCTGGCCACTCGGGTGTAGTTGCGCCGGGCCTCGTGCCGGTTGCCCAGTTCCTCGGCGACCCCGCCGAGGTCGAACGAGATCGCCAGCAGCAGCGGGTCGGCGTCGCCCCAGCGCCGCTGTCCGGCCGCGAGCGCCTCCTCCAGTACGCGGCGCGCGGCGGCCGGATCGTCGGCCTCCCGGTGCAGGCGGGCCAGCAGGTGCGCGGTGGCGAGCACGTCGCGGTGGTCCTCGCCGTAGGCGGGCCGGCCGGCCTCGATGGCCTGCTCCAGCAGCAGGCGGGCGGCGGGCGAGTTACCGGCGTCGTGCATCGCCTGTGCGTTGCGCTGGATGGCGGGCAGCGGTGGGGGCTGGGACACCCCGCCATGCTGCCTGCCCGTGGGGTGTGCGCGCCACTCGCCGGGCGGCATTCCCGCGAGATCAGACGTCCGCGTCGGGCATGATCTCCCGGACCTCCTGCGCGCAGCGGCACGCGGCGGCGATCCTGGCCGCCCACTCCAGCGCCTCCTCGCGCGAGGGCACATCGATGATCGAGAACCCGCCGACGACCGCCTTGGTCTCCGGGTACGGGCCGTCGGTGACGGTCCCGTCGGTGGCCACGATGCTCGCCCGCTGCCTCCCCAGGCCACCACCGAAGACCCACACGCCGGCGTCCTGAGCCGCTCGCACCACCTCGTGCGAGGCCTTGGCCACCTCGGGCAACTCCTCCTCGGGGAAGGTCATCGCGCCGTCGTCGAACGAGATCAGGTACCGCGTCATCCATGGCTCCCGCCGGGGCGATGGTGACGTGGTGGTATCCGGGCGTGCTGTGCAGGTCCTCGGGATTGTGCCGAATGATCGTCATTCGGGCAGCGTGCCGGTTGCGGCCCGCGCCGGCCACCGAATAAGGACCCGCTCGGGCGGTCCCACCGCGGGCTCTCACTCGGGCAGCAGCACCGCGGCGTTGGCCAGCAGTCCGCCGTCGACGGGCAGCGCGATCCCGGTGACGAAGCTGGCGCGGTCGCTGGCCAGGAAGGCGATCGCCTCGGCGACCTCGTCGGGCCGCGCGACCCGCCCCATCGGGTGCATCCGTCCCCAGGACTCCACCAGCGCCTGGGCGCCCGGGTCGGTGCCGTCGGAGAAGGCGCGCGCCGAGGCCCGCAGCATGGGCGTGTCCACCGAGGCCGGGCAGACGGTGTTGGCCCGTACCCCGTTCGCCGCCTCGTCGACGGCGATCGAGCGGGCGAGCGCGTTGAGCGCACCCTTGCTGGTGGTGTACGCGGCGACGGTGGCCTGGGTGACGAATGCCTGCACCGAGGAGACGAAGACGATCGAACCGGTTCCGCGGGCGCGCAGGTGCGGCAGGGCGTGCTTCGCGGCGTGGAAGGCGCCGGTCACGTTGACGGCGAGCACCTTGTTCCACTCCTCGGCGCTGGTCTCGGCCGCCGTGCCGTACCGCTGGATCCCGGCGGCGGCGACGAGGATGTCGAGCCCGCCGTGGCCGCCGGCGACGTCCGCCACGAGCCGCGCGGTGGCGGCCTCGTCGGTGACGTCGAGCGGGACCTGCTCGACGTCCGGCAGCGGGGCCTCGGGCCGGGACGGCGGTATGCCGGCGGCGACGACGGTGGCGCCGCGGGCCGCGAGCAGCCGGGCGGTGGCGCGGCCGATGCCGCTGAATCCACCGGTGACGATGGCGACCTTGCCGTCGAACTCCGCCACGATCCACTCCCACGTCTCTCGGAGGTGCGGCCCACTCTAGGCCGTGTCCTGTGGATCAGGCCGGCAATGCTGGGCGGGACGCGGCCCGGGCCGGGTGTGACGTGGGACGGTGCCCGATCGCGCGGCCCGGCCGACGCCGAATCACGCGGCCCGGCCGACGCCGACCGGCCGACGCCGACCGGCCGACGCCGACCGGCCGACGCCGACCGGCCGACGCCGACCGGCCGACGCCGACCGGCCGCGACCTACCGGCCGGTCCGGACGGCGGCGCGCCGCTCCTCGTTGACCGTCACGGCGAGGTCCTCGAGTTCGACGTCGTGCCCGGACTCGCTGCGTGGCCGGATCGCGACCGGGGCGCCCGTCGCGCGCTCCACGACGCGCAGCGGCGCGCCGTGGGGCTGGAGGTACTTGTCGCCCCACTGCATGAGGGCCAGTACGGCGGGGAGCAGGTCCCGGCCCATCGGCGTCAGCACGTACTCGTGACGGGTCCGCTGCCCCGGCTCCCGGTACGGCCGCCGCTCCAGGACGCCGACGTCCACCAGCTGCTTCAGCCGGGTGGCGGCCACCGCGTCGGTGATGCCGACCCGCTCGACGAAGTCGTCGAAGCGCGTCGTGCCGTAGTACGCCTCGCGCAGCAGCAGGATCGCCGACCGGGCGCCGACGGCCTCCATGGCCTTGCCGATCGAGCAGTCGTCCGCCCGCCAGCTCGCCCGGTCCTTGAGCGGTCCTTCGAGGGTCATGGCCATGCCACCATCCTAGCCTGGCTCGCGGATTCCATAGCCAGACTGCTAGAGTCTGGCTACTGTTCCATAAAGTCAGCTGTCGGGCTGGCCGGGCTCCGTCGCCCCGGATCGTCCGCCGCTGAGGTCGGGGATCGACCACACCGGCGGCCGGACCGGGCAACCGGCCCGCGCCCGGCGGCGCGCCGCAGGGAGGACGCCCGTGAGGGACGCGGTCATCGTCGAAGCCGTCCGTACGCCGATCGGCCGGGGCCGGCCGAACGGGAGCCTGCACGAGGTGCACCCCGTCGACCTGCTCGCCCACAGCCTGCGCGCCGTGGTCGACCGGACGGGCATCGACCCCGCCCTGGTCGACGACGTGATCGGCGGCGTGGTCACGCAGGTCGGCGAGCAGGCCGCGAACGTCACCCGCCGGGCGGCGCTGGCCGCCGGCTTCCCGGAGTCCGTACCCGCCGTGACCGTCGACCGGCAGTGCGGCAGCAGCCAGCAGGCGATCCACTTCGCGGCGCAGGGCGTCATCGCCGGCGCGTACGACGTGGTGATCGCCGCCGGTGTCGAGTCGATGAGCCGGGTGCCGATGGGCGCCAACCTGGTCGGTACGGCCGACCCGTACGGCCCGGCGCTCGCCGAGCGGTATCCGGACGGGCTGGTCCAGCAGGGCATCTCCGCCGAACTCATCGCCGCCCGGTGGCGGCTCGGGCGTACCCGGATGGACGAGTTCGCGCTCGCCTCCCACGACCGGGCCGCGCGGGCCACCGAGAGCGGGCTCTTCAAGCGGGAGATCGCGCCGCTGCCGCGACTCCACCGGGACGAGGGCATCCGCGTCGGCAGCGACCTCGACACGCTCGCCGGGCTGCGGCCGGCCTACTACGACGAGGAGATCGCCCGGCGGTTCCCGCAGATCGGCTGGAACGTCACGGCGGCCAACGCCAGCCAGATCAACGACGGCAGCGCCGCGGTGATGATCACCACGAGCGAACTGGCCGCCCGGCTCGGGCTCACCCCGCTGGCCCGCCTGCACAGCTTCGCGGTCGCCGGTGACGACCCGCTCTACATGCTCACGGCCGTGGTCCCCGCCACCCGGAAGGTGCTGCGCCGCGCCGGCCTCGACCTCGCCGACATCGACCTGTTCGAGGTCAACGAGGCGTTCGCCGCCGTCGTACTGGCCTGGGCGGACGAGACCGGCGCCGACCTGGACCGGGTGAACGTCCACGGCGGGGCGATCGCGCTCGGGCACCCGCTCGGCGCCAGCGGCGCCCGGCTGACGGCCACGCTGGTGCACGCCCTCGCCGAGCGCGGCGGCCGGTACGGGCTTCAGACCATGTGCGAGGCGGGCGGGCTGGCCAACGCCACCATCGTCGAACGTCTCGGCTGAGCGGACCCGGTCACGGCCGGTCCCCGGTCGGGTCGGTGATCCAGTCCGGGTCGTCGCCGGACATGCGCTCGTAGAAGGCCGACCCGGGTCCCAGCTCGGCCGGGCGCACCGGCCGGCCGGTGCGGGCGGAGGCGTAGACGGCCGCGACCAGTCGCATCGTACGGGCCGACTCCCCGGCCGTGACCGGTGGCGCCGCGCCGGCACGCAGGGCGCGCACCACCGCGCTGAACTGCGCCCGGTGCCCGCTGTTGTGGCCGGTCTCGCCGGCCTTCCAGGCGTCCAGCACGGGCTGTTCGAAGCCGGGGGCGGGCGTGATCCGCCAGTCGTCGTCGCCGTAGCCGTACAGGTGGGTGAGTTCCACCGTGGCGCGTTCGAAGTCGAAGCGCAGGTAGCTCTCCTCGCGCGGGGAGAGGACGCTGTTGACCACGCTCGCCACGGCGCCGTTGGCGAAGCTGACGTGCGCCATCGAGAGGTCCTCGGTCCGCACCCGGCGCGCCTGCCGTCGTACCAGGGCGGAGACCTCGGTCCACTCGCCCAGGATCGCGGTCAGCAGGTCCATCTGGTGGATGCCGTGTCCCATGGTCGGCCCGCCGCCCTCGGTCTCCCACCGGCCGCGCCACGGTACGTCGAAGTAGGACTGTTCCCGGAACCAGGTGGTGTGGCAGACGGCGAGCAGCGGGCGGCCCAGCACCCCGCTGTGCAGCAGGGCCCGTAGCCGCCGGGCGCCGGAGCCGAACCGGTGCTGGAAGACCGTGGCCAGCCACGGTCCGGACTCGCCCTGGGCGGCGGCGAGTTCGTCCAGTTCGGCGAGGCTGAGCGTGGGCGGCTTCTCCACCAGCACCGAGACGCCGGCCGCGAGGGCGGTCCGGGCGGACGCGCGGTGGGCGCCCGGGGGAGTGCAGACGTGCACCAGGTCGGGCCGGGTCTGAGCGAGCATCCGGTCCAGGTCGGTGTAGTGGGCGGGGATGCCGAAGCGCCCGGCGAAGTCGCGTACCCGTTCCGCGTCGACGTCGACCGCGCCGACGAGCTCGACCGGTTCGTCCAGGGAGAGCAGTGCCTCGGCGTGGACGCGGGCGATGTTGCCGGTACCGACGAGCCCTATCCGCATCACTGGCCACCGTTCTTCCGCGGCTGCTACCGGCGTGACGGGAGGCGCCCCGGCCCGCCGGAGCTGTCCGGGCGGGAAGTTCCGGAACCTTTCCGTTACGTGGTCGTAAACCTATGACCGGCATCGGCGTGCGTCAAGGTGGGCACCGGGCCGGTGCGGAGGACGATCACGCCCTCCGCACCGGGGGTCGGTACGGTCAGCTGGCGGTGCAGGTGGGCGTGATGCCGGTGGCGCTGCCGGTGCCCTGGAAGCCGAACTCCGTCGACTGTCCGGCGGTCAACCGGCCGTTGTAGGCGACGTTGCGGAACGACACGGCGCCGGTGGTACCGCTCGCCGAGGCGTTCCAGGTGTTGGTGACGGCCGCCCCGCCCGGCAGGGTGAGCGAGACCGTCCAGCCGTTGGTGCCGCTCGATCCGGCCGTCACCCGTACGGTGGCCACGAAGCCGCCGTTCCAGGAGTTGAGCGAGACCGAGGCCGAGCAGCCGGCGCCGCCCGGCGGCGTGGTCGGCGGGGTCGTCGGCGGCGTGGTGGGCGGCGTGGTCGGCGGGTTGCCCGGCGGGGTGGTGGTCGGCGGCGGCGTGCCACCGCCCGCGTTGAGCGCGTTCAGCGTGGAGGTGTACGCCGGCTTCTTGTTGCCGCTGCCGTCGAAGAGCAGCGGGGTGCCGCTGGCACGCCAGGAGTCGGTGTCGCGGATGCCCCAGACGGTGATGCCGGCGCAGCGGGAGACGGCCAGGCACGCCTGCACCACCCGCTGGTAGTTGTTGGCCTGCGCGGTGCCCGAGCCCTCGATGTCCAGCTCGGTGATCTGGACCTCGACGCCGAGGTTGGCGAAGCGCTGGAGGTTGGCCTGGTAGTCGCTCGGTACCGGGCTCTGCGCGTTGAAGTGGGACTGGAAGCCGACGCAGTCGATCGGTACGCCCCGGGACTTGAAGTCCTGCACCATGGCGTAGACCGCGTTGGACTTCGCGTTCTGCCCGTCGGTGTTGTAGTCGTTGTAGCAGAGCTTCGCGCCCGGGTCGGCGGCGTCGGCGGCGCGGAACGCGGCCTCGATCCAGTCGTTGCCGGTGCGCTGGAGGTTCGAGTCGCGCCGGGCGCCGGTGTTGCCGTCGGCGAAGGCCTCGTTCACCACGTCCCAGGAATCGATCTTGCCGCGGTAGTAGGTGGCGACCCGGGTGATGTGGTTGAGCATCGCGTTGCGCAGCGCGGTGCCGGAGAGGCTCTGCGCCCAGCCCGGCTGCTGCTGGTGCCAGGCGAGCGCGTGCCCGCGGATCCGCATGCCGTTGCTCTGGGCGTGGTTGACGATGCGGTCGGCGTTGGAGAAGTTGAAGCTGTTCTGCGACGGCTCGGTCGCGTCCCACTTCATCTCGTTCTCGGCGGTCACCGAGTTGAACTCGCGGTTCAGGATCCCGACGTACACCGAGTCGCTGAGCTTGTTCGCCGCGACCGCGGTGCCGAAGTAGCGGCCCTTCTCCGCGGCGGACGCGCCCAGCGTGGTGCCGGCGCTGGCGGTGCCGGGCAGGGTGAGGGCCGCGCCGGCGACGAGCGCGCCGGCCGCGGCGAGCACCATGGCCACGCGCGGTCCGGGCCCCATTCTCTTCTGTCGGTCCGGACGGACCGGATCCATGCTCATCTGGTGTGCCTTTCGGACAGGGTGGGGTTGGTGGATGGGTACGTCAATCGGTGCTGGTGCCCCTGCCGCTCCAGGGCCCCGATCCCGCGCAGACAGCCCGGATGCCTGCGGCGCGGTTGGTGCCACGAAAGGTCGTGCAATCGACGTACGGCGATGCTAGCGGAAACTTTCCGGAACGTTCAACCGTCGTGGCGCCGCCGGCCCGCGTCCGGCCCTCCCGCCGGTCCGTCCGGCGCTCGGGCGCGCCGTCGAGGGGCGCGCGGACGTCCGCAGCTCCGCTCCCGATCGTCGCGGCCCGGCCGATCGAGGCCGCCCGGCAGTTCCGGCGCTCGTGTTTCGGAAGGTTACCGGTAGTTTTTCGGCGACCGTCCCGGACCGCTCGTCGGACGGGCCGGCGGTGGGGGGACGTCCCGCTCCGCCGGACGCACCCGCCGCGCGGGAGCGCGCGAGGGCCGGCCCGGGGAGTCGTTGACCTTGCGGCGGGCCGTTGGTTGAATGCGGCAAACGCTTTCCATCGATCTCCGGAGCGTCCCGTGCAGATTCCGCGCCGTACCGTGCTCTCGGTCGTCCCCACCGCGGCCCTGCTCGCGGCCGTCCCACCGCTGCGTGCCCGGGCCGCCGCCGCGCCCGCCGGGTCCGCCCCGCCCGGCGCGGCCGACCACCGCGCAGCCGCGCGCTCCGGCGCGGCCGGCGACCACGCGGTGCTGCTGGGCAACATGGTCGCGCTCTTCGCCGGTACCGCCGAGTCCAACGCCCGGCCGGAGGTCGCCGCGAAGCTCGCCGCCATCGGCGCGACCGCCCGCGCCCGGCTCGCGGCGCTGGACCAGGCCGGGACGGGCGAGCTGTTCCGGGGCGTACCGCTCGGCACCGCCGACGCCAACCTGACCACCTCGTTCCAGTACCTCTACGAGATCGCCCTCGCCACCCGGGTGCCCGGTCCCGCCGCCCCGGACCTCGGCGCCGACGTCGCGGCCGTGCGGCGGCGGGTCGTCGACGGGCTCGACTGGCTGTACGAGCGGTACTACGGCGACCAGGCGAGGGGGTACTACGGCAACTGGTTCAACTGGGAGATCGGCATCTCCACCCAGGTGAGCCGGATCCTGGTGCTGCTGGCCGACCAGCTCGCCGCGGACCGGCCGGAGCTGGTCACCCGCTACGTCGCCGCGATGGACGGCTACCTGCGCAATGGCCGCGACGGCGACGTCGACCTCGACTCGCGCTTCCACACCGGCGCCAACCTGGCCGACATCACCGGCAACCGGATCCTCCAGGGCGCCGTGACCGGCGACGACGCGCGGGTCAGCAAGGCCGTCGCCGACCAGCTCACCGTCTTCGCCACCATCGACCCGTACCAGCTGCGGCACGGCGTCACCGACGGCTACTACGCCGACGGCTCGTTCATCCAGCACGCCTCGGTCGCCTACACCGGCTCGTACGGCAAGGCACTGCTCACCCGGGTCGTGCAGACCATCAAGATCCTCGCCGGCACCCGGTACGTGACCACCGAGGACCTGGTCCGGGTGGTGCGGGGCTGGGTGGTCGACGGCTTCGCCCCGTTGATCTTCGAGGGCTGGCTGATGGAGATGGTCAAGGGCCGCGCCGTCTCCCGGACCGGCACCGGCTACGCCGACGTGGCGTCCGTGGTCGAGGCCGTCGTCGACCTCTCCGGGCACGCCACCGGCGCCGACGCCGAGGCGCTGCGCGGCTACGTCGCGTTCCTGCGGCGCAACTCCCGCGCCGCGCTCGACCCGGCCGGCTTCGTCTCCCCGGTCAGCGTCGCCCGCTACGCCGACATCCTCGCCGACCCGGCGCTGCCGGCCCGCGACCTGGTACCGGCCGAACGCCACGTCGCCTTCGCCGCGATGGACCGTACCGTGCACCGCCGCCCGGGCTATGCCTTCGCGCTCGCCCGCACCTCCCCACGGATCAGCAAGTACGAGTACATGAGCGGCGAGAACCTGCTCCCCTGGTTCCAGGGCGAGGGTGCCCACCACCTCTACCTCGCCGGCCAGGACCAGAGCCAGGCGTACGGCGTCGACTACTACGCGACCGTCCCGCCGTACCGGCTCGCCGGCGTCACCGCCCCGGTCGAGGAGCGCCGCAGCGTCCCCGAGCTCTACGGCACCGCCTGGTACGACCGGCCGGAGCTGGGCTTCACCTCCTCGTCCGAGTCGCAGAACACGTACGTCTACTTCCCGCGCGGCGCCGGCGGCCTCTCCGGCGGCGCCCGCCTCGGCGCGTACGGCAGCGCCGCGTTCGTGCAGGCCGACGACGTGGCGTACGCCGCGAAGCGGGCCGGGCAGCTGCCGGACGACTTCGTCGCCTACCGCAACGCCACGGCCACCAAGTCGTGGTTTCTGCTCGACGACGAGATCGTGGTGCTCGCCGCCGGCGTGGGGGACCGGGCGGGACGGGCCGTGACCACCACGGTCGACAGCCGGATCGCCGCGCCCGACGACCGGGTGACCCTCGTCGGGCGGCGGCCCGGCGGCGCGGCCTGGTCCGGCACCGGCACGGCCCCGCTGTCCTGGCTGCGCTACGCCAACGCCACCCGGGGCGGTGCCGTCGGCTACGTCTTCCTCGACCGGCAACCGGTCACCGTCGCGCTCGACGCGGTGAGCCGCAGCCGGCGCGTGGTCCGTACCGCCAATCCGGACACGACCGTCGCCAAGCAGGTCTTCTCGGTGCTGTTCGAGCAGGCGGCCGGCTCGCCGCCGCGCGCCATGGCGTACGCGATCGTGCCGAACGCCACCGAACGGCAGCTGGCGACGTACCCGGGACCGATCGGCGTGCTCGCCAACTCGACCCGGGTGCAGGCGATCCGGCACCACGGGCTGGGGCTGGTCGCCGGCAACGTGTTCGCCCCGGGCCGGTACCAGGTCGAACGCTTCTCCCTCGACGGCCCGACCGCGCTGCTCGCCCGGCGGGCGGCCGACGGCACCACCTCGATCGCGATCGCCGACCCGACCACCGAACGGGACACGGTCTCGGTCCTGGTACGCGGCCGGCGGCTGCGCGCGCTCGCGGCCGACGAGGGGGTACGCGTCGACCAGGTCCGGGACGGTACCCGGATCGACGTCACCACCCGGCACGCCTACGGCCGCAGCTTCACGGCCCGGCTGCGGTAGATCCACGCCGAACCCGTCGCCGCGGCCCGGGCCCGAGAACCGGCCGGCCGTGCGACGGAACGCCGCGACCGACCGGCGCGGGAAAATTCTCGCGGATTTCTTCTGCGAGGATGTCGAGAACGGACCGCGCGGCTTCTACCTCATCGTGAGAGCGTCGGAGCGGACCGGCGCCGGGCACGGAGGAGGCAGGACATGAAGTACATGCTGCTGATGCAGTTCAGCGCCGCGACGGCGGACTTCCCGTCCATCGACACCTGGGCGCCGGACGAGATCAAGGCGCACATCGCGTTCATGCGCGAGCTGAACGGCAAGCTCAGCGCGGACGGCGAGCTGGTCGACGCCCAGGGGCTGGCCGGACCGGACCAGGCCAGGGTCGTACGGGCGGCCGGCGGCGGCGAGCCCCTGATCACGGAGGGGCCCTTCGCCGAGACGAAGGAGTTTCTCGCCGGCTACTGGATCGTGGACTGCGAGACGCCCGAGCGGGCGGTCGAACTCGCCGCCTACATCTCCACCGCCCCCGGCCCCGGCGGTCGCCCGCTCAACATGCCGATCGAGGTACGCCCGGTCCTGTCGGCGCCGCCGGTGGAGGTGTGATCGCTGACCGGTGGTGAGGCACGCCTCGATGACCTGCTGCGCGAGCTGGCGCCGCAGGTCATCGGCGTGCTCACCCGCCGGTTCGGCGACTTCACCCTCGCCGAGGACGCGGTGCAGGAGGCACTGCTGGCCGCGGCGACCCAGTGGCCCCGGGACGGTACGCCGGACAACCCGCGCGGCTGGCTGATCCAGGTCGCGTACCGCCGAATGGTGGAACAGGTCCGCAACGAGCAGGCCCGGCGCAACCGGGAGGAGCTGGCGGCCCGCCGGGAGCCGGACGACCGGCAGTGGGCGGCCCCGGCCGACCTCGACCTCGCCGCGGAGCGCGACGACACCCTGATCCTGCTCTTCCTCTGCTGCCACCCCGCGCTCTCGCCCGCCTCGGCGGTGGCGCTGACACTGCGGGCGGTCGCCGGCCTGACGACCGCCGAGATCGCCCACGCCTTCCTCGTCCCCGAGACGACGATGGCGCAGCGGATCAGCCGGGCCAAGCAGCGCATCAAGGGCTCGGGGGTGCCGTTCCGGATGCCCGACGCGCAGGACCGGTCGCGCCGGCTGGAGGCCGTGCTGCGCGTGCTCTACCTGATCTTCAACGAGGGGCACACCAGCAGCGCCGGCCCGCGCCTGCACCGGGTCGAGCTGGCGGCCGAGGCGATCCGGCTGGCCCGGGCCCTGCACGCGGCGCTGCCTCGGGACAGCGAGGTCGCCGGACTGCTCGCGCTGCTGCTGCTCACCGAGGCGCGCAGCCCCGCCCGGACCGGCCCGTCCGGCGAGCTGATCTCCCTCGCCGAGCAGGACCGCGGTCGCTGGGACGCGGCGGCCATCGCCGAGGGCGTCGCGCTGGTCACCGCGGCGCTGCCCCGGGGCCCCGTCGGGCCGTACCAGCTCCAGGCCGCCATCGCGGCCGTGCACGACGAGGCGCCGACCGCCGAGCAGACCGACTGGCCGCAGATCCTCGCCCTGTACGGGGTGCTGGAGCGCGTCGCCCCCGGTCCGGTCGTCGCGCTGAACCGGGCCGTCGCCACCGCCATGGTGCACGGCCCGGCCGCCGGACTGGAGGCGCTGGCCGCCCTGGACGGCGACCCGCGCATGGCCGGGCACCACCGCCTCCACTCCGCCCGCGCGCACCTGTACGAGATGCTGGGCGACCGGGACCGCGCGGTCGAGCACTACCGGGCCGCCGCCGGCCGGACCACCAGCCTTCCGGAGCAGCGTTACCTCCAGCTCCGGGCCGCCCGGCTCGCCACCGGGGTGGAGCCCGCCCGGCTCGGCCCCTGAGCCGGGCGGTCGCGAAGACTCACGCTAGTTCGAGGTTCCGTGGGGCTTCCCCGGGAACCGGTAGTCCTTCCACGGCGCGATGGTGCGGTAGCCGCCGTAGTAGCGGTTGTAGGCGTTCTCGGCCCGCGCGCCCCGGTCGTCGAACGGGTCGTCGTCCAGGAACGCGGCGGTCTCCGCCGACATCGGCCGGCCGTAGAAGTAGTGGTCCAGGTACTCGGCGGTCCGCCGCCGCTGCGGCGTGTCCTCGGCGTGCGGCTCGCCGGCCGGAACCGGCCGTACGTTGAACTTGACCAGGTCGTCCGCTGGGTAGCCGAGCGTGTCGTAGACGAACTTCGCCGCCTGGAGGCCCAGCGGGTCGCTCTCCGCCCCGTCGTTGTAGTCGTTGACGGTGTTGTGCAGCACGATGGCCCGCGGTGCCAGCGTCGCCACCAGCTCGTGCTGGTCGAACGGGAGCCGGTCGCCGTACCCGTAGGCGCCGTCGAGCCGCTGGTAGAAGCGGCCGGGCGTGAGGAAGCGGCGGAACAGCTCCGTGGTGCGGCCCGGGTTGTGCCGGATGGTGTCGCCCATCATCTCGGTACCGCTCGCGGTGCCCCAGCTGAACCGCTGTCCGATGTAGACGTACCGGTACGGGGACGGGCCGGTCGCGCCCGCCGCGCTGGGGACGCAGACGTCGATGCGCTCGTCGAAGACGGCGGAGAGGAAGGCGTACTTGCCGTTGATCGAGTGGCCGGTCACCGCCAGCTTGTCCGGGGCCACCAGCGAGCCGGCGCCGGCGCCGTACGTGTCGCCCGACCTCGCCAGCAGCTCCAGCGCGTCGACCGCGCGGGAGGCTCCCCAGGCGGCCCCCATCTCGTTGCTGATCTCGTGCGGGTCGCCGTCGCGGGTGTACGGGAAGAAGGTGCGGAACGTGCCGGCGCGGGGCCCCCAGGGGCTGTTCCGGTCGTCCGTGGTGACGCTGGTCGGGACGGTCAGCACGGCGAAGCCGGCGTCGCCGTACTCGGGGAGGTACCCGCCGAAGCTCAGCACCGCCGGTACCGGGCCCCGGTGGCCGGCGGCGTCCCGCGCGGCCTGCGTCGGCGGGTACAGGGTGAAGGTGATCGGGGCGGTCGTCGCCCCGTACGTGATCGAGACGGTGAGGGCGAGACCGGCCGGCGCCGGCGGGACGGTCCGGGGCGGTACCGGCGTCACGCTGGTGATCGAGGTCTTGTCGGGGGCGCCGGGCTTGTAGCCGTACTCGTAGAACTGGGCCAGGTCCAGGATCTCGTCGCGCCGGCCGCCGTCGCGGAACCAGTCGTCGGCGCTGGTGACCTTCCTGCCGTCGAAGTACGTCCACGGGTCCGGGAGCGTGAACCTCGACGGCAGGTCCATCGGGTCCGGGTACTTCTGGTCGATCCAGCGGAGCCCGTCGACCGCGTCCCGGAGCCGCCGGGTCGCGCGGTCCACCACCGGCTGCCGGGTCGAGCCGACGGTCCGCTTCGCCTCGGCCAGCGCCGCGTCCAGCCTCCGCTGGCTTTCCGCCGTCCAGACGCCCTTCACCAGTGACGGGGACTCGACCCAGCGGATCGTGTCGCGCAGGGGCCAGTCGCTGAACGCGAACTTCGCGTGGCCGTCCCAGCCGGCGAGCGTGACGGTGCCCCAGTCGACCGGGTGGTCCTGGCTCAGCGCCGGGTAGGCGTTGTCCCGGTGGCTCCAGAAGACGTAGTTGGTCCGGGCCACGCCCTCGGCGGGGGAGTCGCTGAGCGCGACCTCGACGCCGAACCTCGTACCGTTGCGCAGCTTCGCGCCCTCGATCTGCAACGCCAGCTCGACGGTGTAGCCGTCCGTCGTCTCCGCCGCGGCGTAGCCGGAGATCCGGTTCGTGTACTCCCGGTTCTCCGGGTACGCGTGCACCGAGGAGTGGTTGTTGACGAACTGGTTGAACTGGTACGTCAGGTTGCCGTTGGCGCTGATGGTGAAGAGGCCGTCGTCGTCCTCGAACTTGTCGACCTTGTCGTTCCAGAAGTCCAGCCCGAAGACCACGCTGTCGCGCAGCGCGGGGTCGTTGGCCGCGTCCTGCCGGAGCCCCTTGTCGGTGGCGGCGCCGCGCGACCTCGTCGCGTCGTGCACCTCGACCAGCAGATAGAGGACCGGGCCGTCCCAGACGGAGCGCAGCTCGCCATGGGTGGCGGTGGTCGCGTCGGCGGTCGCGGTGGCGTTCTTCGCGTGCGCGATCCGGGCCGGCCGGGCCGAGTCGTACGCCCGGTCCGCGCGGCCGTCCACGGTCACGCTCTTCGTGGTGAACTGGGACCTGAGCTGCTCGGACGGCATCGGGCCGGCCGGGTCCGGCGCGAAGTGCGGCCCGGAGCGCGAGGCGCCCGAGGCGGCTCCGGTCGAGCCCAGCAACAGCAGCACGGTCGCCACGGACGAGGCGATTCTCTTTCGCAAGGTACGTCCTCCAGGGAGGCTACGGGCGGGTCCGGGGGCAGGGCCTCTGTCGGTGGTGTCCCACGCCCGCGAGACCGGCGGGCAGTGCCACCGCCGGGGACGCGACCGGAGCGCGGCGTGGCGGTGCGGTGGGGGTGGGAAGGCGGGGTACGCGGTCATGGGCAGCCCTTCGGGGAATGCCGTCAACTGCTACCGGCGAGGAACGTTCCGTCGCGCCGGTAGCGCTCCTGGGGGAGAGCGCCAGCGTTTGAAACGTTTTAACAAAGCTGAAACGGAACCATAATCACGCCCGCCGACCGCGTCAAGATCCCGCTTCACCCCGGCGAACGGTGCCGATCAGCGAGTCCGCACATATCCTGATATCCACTCCGGAGGGTCCGGCCTGCCCTTGAACCGTTCCAGAAGGGCGCGAAGGAAGAGGGCCCGGAGCATCCGCGTCCGGGCCCTCGGGGATCAGGCGGTCGCGCAGTTGGCGTACGCCGTCACCCACCAGTTGCTGGCGTACGCCTCGGCCTCGTACGCGCCGACGGTGACCGAGGTCGGTGCGGTACTGGCGCCGCCGTTGGGCCGGAAGTCGTCCACGACAACCTCCCCGGTCGCGCCGTTGACCTCGAAGCCCGAGCCGACCAGCACGGTTCCGGCCGGGCAGGAGGCGGTGGCGCTCTGGTAGTCGGTGCTGCTGGAGGTGCTGGACGCGGAGGCGCGCACCAGCCCGGGCAGGGTGTTGGCGCAGACGCCGTAGGTGGTGACCGCCCAGTTGCCGGCGTACGCCTCGGCCTCGTACGCGCCGACGGTGACCGAGGTCGGTGCGGTGCTGGTACCGCCGTTGGGCCGGAAGTCGTCCACCACGGCCTCGCCGGTGGCGCCGACCGAGAAGCCGAGCCCGATCAGGCCGTCGCCGGCCGAGCAGGTCGCCGGGACGCTCTTGAAGTCGTTCGAGTTGCTGGAGCCCGACGCGGTGATGTGCAGCAGTCCGGCGGGCTCGGTGGCGCAGACCGCGTACGTGGTCAGCGTCCAGTTGCTGGCAAAGGCGTCCTCCTCGTACGCGATCGCCGAGACCGAGGTGGTGTTGGGGCGCAGGTAGGTCACGGTGACCTCGCCGGTGGCGCCGTTGATCTCGTAGCCCCCGCTGAGCGCGACCGTGTCGACCGGGCAGGTCGCGGTGACGCTCCGGACGTCGTCGGAGTTGGAGGCGCTGACCTCGGAGATGCGTACCAGGCCGGGTACCGCGGCGGCGGCCGGCCCGGCGGGGATGACGACGGCCGCGGTGGTGAGCGCGGCCAGGGTGAGTGTGATCGGGATCTTTCGCACTGCTTTCTCCTCCCCCACGTACCCGGCACGGACGTACCGGGTGACATGGGTTAGGAGTCGAGGCGGCGGGGCCTGATACGTGTGCGGGCGGGACCGGTCCGGCGTTGTCGGGAACCGGTCGCCGCCCGGTCACGCGGTGGGCGCCGGGCGGCTCAGCGCAGTTCCTGGATGCGGACCAGGTTGCCGGCGGGGTCGCGGAAGGCACAGTCGCGGACCCCGTACGGCTGCTCGGCCGGCTCCTGGACGACCTCGGCGTCGCTGGCCTGGAGCCGCTCGAAGGTGGCGTCGAGGTCGGTGGTCGCCAGGACGATGCCGCCGTAGGTGCCCTTGGCCATCATCTCCACGATGGTGCGGCGCTCGTCGTCGGTGATGCCGGGGTCGACGGCCGGCGGGTGCAGGACGATGGAGGTGCCCGGCTGGTCCGGCGGACCGACCGTGATCCAGCGCATCCCCCGGTACCCGACGTCGTTGCGGACCTCGAAGCCGAGGGCGTCACGGTAGAAGGCCAGGGCCGCGTCCGGGTCGTCCTGCGGCAGGAAGCTCGCGTGGATGGTGACGTTCATGCCGGTCACGCTACTGGCGGCCACGGCCCGGTGCTTCTCGATTCCTGACCGTCACCGCCCCACGTACGCCCCGAGGTGCTCGCCGGTGAGGGTGGAGCGGGCGGCGACGAGGTCGGCGGGGGTGCCCTCGAAGACGACCCGCCCGCCGTCGTGGCCGGCGCCGGGACCGAGGTCGATGATCCAGTCGGCGTGCGCCATCACCGCCTGGTGGTGCTCGATGACGACCACCGACTTGCCGGCGTCGACGAGCCGGTCGAGCAGGCCGAGCAGCTGGGCGACGTCGGCCAGGTGCAGGCCGCTGGTCGGCTCGTCAAGGACGTAGACGCCGCCGCTGGCGGCCATGTGGGTGGCCAGCTTGAGCCGCTGCCGCTCGCCGCCGGAGAGCGTGGTGAGCGGCTGGCCGAGGCTGAGGTAGCCGAGCCCGACGTCGACGAGCCGGCCGAGGATGGCGTGCGCGGCCGGGGTGCGCGCCTCGCCGGCGCCGAAGAACCGCTCGGCCTCGGTCACCGACATCGCGAGCACCTCGCTGATGTCGCGACCGCCGAGACGGTGTTCGAGTACCGACGCGTCGAACCGCCTTCCCTCGCACACCTCGCAGGTGGTGGCGACCCCGGCCATCATGCCGAGGTCGGTGTAGATCACGCCGGCACCGTTGCAGTTGGGGCAGGCGCCCTCGGAGTTGGCGCTGAACAGCGCCGGCTTCACGCCGTTGGCCTTCGCGAACGCCTTGCGGATCGGGTCGAGCAGCCCGGTGTACGTCGCCGGGTTGCTCCGCCGCGAGCCGCGGATCGCACCCTGGTCGACCGTCACCACGCCGTCCCGCCCGGCCAGCGAGCCGTGGACCAGCGAGCTCTTGCCCGAGCCCGCCACCCCGGTGACGACGACCAGCACCCCGAGGGGGATGTCGACGTCGACGTTCCGCAGGTTGTGCCTGGTCGCGCCGCGGATCTCCAGCGTTCCGGTGGCGGCCCGTACCGTCTCCTTGAGGCGGGCCCGGTCGTCGAAGTGGCGGCCGGTGACGGTGCCGCTGGCCCGCAGCTTCTCGACGGTGCCCTCGAAGCAGATCATGCCGCCCGCCGCTCCGGCGCCCGGGCCGAGGTCGACGACGTGGTCCGCGATCGAGATCAGCTCCGGCTTGTGCTCCACGACCAGCACCGTGTTGCCCTTGTCGCGCAGCCGCAGCAGCAGGTCGTTCATCCGCTGGATGTCGTGCGGATGCAGGCCGACGGTGGGCTCGTCGAAGACGTAGGTGACGTCGGTCAGCGAGGAGCCGAGATGACGGATCATCTTCGTCCGCTGGGCCTCGCCGCCGGAGAGCGTACCCGCCGGCCGGTCGAGCGAGAGGTAGCCCAGCCCGATCCCGACGAACGAGTCGAGGGTGTGCCGCAGCGCCGCCAGCAGCGGCGCGACCGACGGTTCGGACAGGCCCCGCACCCACTCGGCGAGGTCGCTGATCTGCATCGCGCAGGCGTCGGCGATGCTGATCCCGTCGATCTTCGACGACCGCGCCGCCTCGCTCAGCCGCGTGCCGCCGCACTCGGGGCAGGTGGTGAAGGTGACCGCCCGCTCCACGAAGGCGCGGATGTGCGGCTGGAGCGAGTCGACGTCCTTGGCGAGCATCGACTTCTGGATGCGCGGGACCAGGCCCTCGTACGTCAGGTTGATCCCGTCGACCTTGATCTTGGTCGGCTCCTTGTAGAGCAGGTCGTGCAGCTGCCGCTTGGTGAACTTGCGGATGGGCTTGTCCGGGTCGAAGAAGCCGCAGCCGGTGAAGATACGCCCGTACCAGCCGTCCATGCTGTAGCCGGGGATCGTCAGCGCGCCCTCGTTGAGCGACTTGTTCTCGTCGTACAGCTGGGTGAGGTCGATGTCGTTGACCGACCCCCGGCCCTCGCAGCGCGGACACATGCCGCCGGTGATGCTGAAGCTGCGCCGCTCCTTCACCGTCCGGCCGGCGCGCTCCATCGTGACCGCGCCCGCTCCGCTCACCGAGGCGACGTTGAAGGAGAACGCCTGGGGAGAGCCGATGTGCGGCCTGCCGAGGCGGCTGAAGAGGATGCGCAGCATCGCGTTGGCGTCGGTGGCGGTGCCGACCGTGGAGCGCGGGTCGGTCCCCATCCGCTGCTGGTCGACGATGATCGCGGTCGTCAGCCCGTCGAGCACGTCGACCTCGGGCCGCGCCAGGGTCGGCATGAAGCCCTGCACGAAGGCGCTGTACGTCTCGTTGATCATCCGCTGCGACTCGGCGGCGATGGTGCCGAAGACCAGCGAACTCTTGCCGGAGCCGGAGACGCCCGTGAAGACCGTGAGCCGGCGCTTCGGGATCTCGACGCTGACGTTCCGCAGGTTGTTCTCGCGCGCGCCGTGCACCCGGATCAGGTCGTGGCTGTCGGCGACGTGCGGCGCGGACGCCCGCGTCTGGGTCCTCGTGGCCGTGCTCATCTCTCTCCCTCCGCCCGGGCGTCCGGGTCGCCGGCGCGCCGATCCCCGGCGCCGCGCCGGCGCCGGGTTCTGTCGTTCATCGATCCTGCAGCAGCCCGAGGACGTTGCCGTCGGGGTCGGTGACCGTGGCCACCAGCCGGCCCCCGCCGACGTCGCGTACCGGCTCCTTCACCGTGGCGCCCGCGGCGGTCACCTCGGCCAGCTTCGCCTCGATGTCCGGTACGTGCCAGTAGGCCACCGGCGAGGTCATGGCCTGCGGCCCGCCGGCCGGTACCAGCCCGATCTGCTGGCCCTCGGCCTCGAAGCCGACATAGTAGGACGAGTCGGTCTGCGGGGGCACGCCGAGCAGGGCGGTGTAGACCGCCTTGGCCGCGGCCAGGTCGGATACGGGGTGCAGCACCGTCTTGATGCCCTGCGTGGTCGAGCCGGTCATGGTCCCTCCCGGGTTCGTGTCGGCGATCTCCATGCCGGTCAGGCTAGTTGCGGCTGCCTGGCCCGGGCTTCTCGATTCCTGACCGGTCTGGTCACCTGCTTCGCCAGGCACGACGGGATCCCGGCGGTCGCGCCCGTCGCCTGCCGCCGGTACGCGCTCGGCGGCACGCCGACCAGCTCCGTGAAGCGGGTGCTGAAGGTCCCCAGCGACGAGCAGCCGACCGCGAAACAGACCTCGGTGACGCTGAGGTCGCCGCGACGCAGCAGCGCCATCGCCCGCTCGATCCGGCGGGTCATCAGGTAGCCGTACGGGGACTCGCCGTACGCGAGCCGGAACTGGCGGCTCAGGTGCCCGGCCGACATGTTCACGCCTCGGGCGAGCGCCTCGACGTCCAGCGGCCGCGCGTACTCCCGGTCGATCCGGTCGCGGACGCGGCGCAGCCGCGCCAGGTCGCGCAGGTGCTGCTCGGCGGAGGTTCTGCTGGTCACCCGCGTGATGGTGCCACGCCGCGCCGGAGTTGCCCAGCGCGGCGCGGCGCGCCGGGGTCTCCTCGCCCGCAAGCGCGGGCGCCGGCCACCGAGCGCCGGCGGGCGGGGCGGGGCGGTAATCGGGTCCCGGCGGCCCGGAGGTGATCGATAGCCTGGGCCCGTGCCCCCGCGATTGCCCCATCCCGATCCCGGCGTCCCGGACACCGCGGGGCCGCTGCGGTACATCTGGTGGCTGGTCCGGTGCCAACCGTGGCGCGTGCTGCGCGGCGGCCTGATCGGTACCGCCTGGATGGTCGGCCTCTCCCTGCGGCCGTACCTGATCTCCCGGGCGGTCGACGACGGGCTGCGCGCGCACGACACCCGCGCGCTGCTGCTCTGGGTGGCCGCCATCGTCGCGGCCGGGGCGGGACTCGCCTACCTGGGGATCATGCGACACCGGACGATGACGTTCGTGCGGGAGGACGCCACCGCCCGCTCGGCGGGCGTGCTGCTGCGCCAGCTCGCCCGCATCGGCGCGGTGCTGCCGCGCAAGCTGGCCGCGGGCGAGGTCGCCACGGTCGGCGGGTACGACATCGGCCGTACCTCGCAGGTGCTCACGCTGACCGGACCCGGTGTGGGCGCCGTCATGGCGTACGCGGCCGTCGCCGTGCTGCTCTGGACAACGGCGCCGGCGCTGGCCGCGTTCGTACTGCTCGGCGTGCCGGCGATCGTGGTGGTGCTCGGGCCGCTGCTGCGGCGGCTCGAACGGGCCGAGTCCGCCTACCGGCGGCAGCAGGGCGAACTCACCACCCGGGCCGGCGACATCGTGGCCGGCCTGCGCGTGCTCGCCGGCGTCGGCGGCCGGCACCTCTTCGCCCGCCGGTACGCCGACCGGTCCGGTGGCCTGCTCGCCGAGGGGTACCGGGTGGGCGCGGTCAACAGCTGGATCGACGCGCTGACGCTCACGCTGCCGGGGGTCTTCCTCGCGGCGGTGGTCTGGTTCGGCGCGCGGATGGCGGCCCAGGGCGAGATCACCATCGGGGAACTGGTCGGGGTCTACGGCTACGTCGCGATCCTCGTCGTGCCGGTCTGGTTCTTTATCGAGGGGAGCTACCAGCTGATCCAGGGGCGGGTCGCCGCGCGCCGCATCGTCGACCTGCTCAACCTGACCCCCGACGAGGTCGGGGGACCGGCCGTCGCCGCCGCGCCGCCGCACCCGGCCGAGCTGCGCGACCCGGCGAGCGGCCTGACGGTACGCCCCGGCCGGCTGCTCGGCGTCGCCGCCGACGACCCGGCCGAGGCCGTCGCTCTGGCCGACCGGCTCGGCCGGTACGTGACCAGCGACGTGACCTGGGGAGGTGCCCCGCTGACCGGGGTCGACCTGGACGAGGTGCGGGCCCGGATCCTCGTGGCCGACCACGACTCGTACCTCTTCGCCGGGACCCTGCGGCAGATCCTGCGTACCGGCCCGGGCGGCGGACCGGACGGGCCCGGCGGCGGACCGGACGGACCCGGCGGCGGGACGGGCGGACCCGGCGGCGGTGCGGCCGGCGGCCGGCACGGCGACGCCAGCCGGGGTGACCCCGACGACGACACCATCGCCGCCGCGCTGCGCGCCGCCTCGGCCCGGGACGTCGCCGACTCGCTTCCCGACGGACTCGACACGCCGATCGCGACGCGGGCCCGTACCCTCTCCGGCGGCCAGCGGCAGCGCGTCCGCCTCGCCCGCGCGCTGCTCGCCGAGCCGGAGGTGCTGATCCTCGTCGACCCGACCTCGGCGGTGGACGCGCACACGGAGGCGCGGATCGCGCGGCGGCTGGGCACGGCCCGGGCCGGGCGTACCACCGTCGTGCTGGCCACCTCGCCGCTGCTGCTCGGCCGCGCCGACGAGGTCGCCCACCTGCGCGACGGCCGGATCGTCGCCACCGGCTCCCACGCCGAGCTGCTCGAACGGGACCCCGGCTACCGGGCGCTGGTCGCCCGGGACAGCGGCTCCGGCTCCGGGGACGAGCCGATCGGGGCGCAGGAGGCGCTGCGATGACCGGGTCGGCGGAGGCGGCGCAGGGGACGAAGCTACCCGTGGCGGACCGGCGGGCCGTCCGCGACGCCACCCTGGCGCTGCTGGCCCGGGACCGGCGCGCCGTGGCCGTCGTGCTGGTGCTGCACGTCGGCGCCGCCCTCGCCGGGCTCGGCGCGCCGTGGCTGCTCGGCCGGATCGTGGACGAGGTCTCCGCCGGGGCCGGCGTCGCCACCGTGGACCGCCTGGCGCTCGCCATCGGCGGCTGCGTGCTGGCGCAGGGACTGCTCGCCCGGTACGCCCAGTACGCCGGCCACCGCTTCGGGGAGCGGGCCGTCGCGCGGCTGCGCGAGGAGTTCGTCGCGCGGATGCTCGCCCTGCCCGTCTCGGTGGTCGAGCGGGCCGGCACCGGCGACCTGGCCACCCGCAGCTCGGTCGACGTCTCCACGGTCGGCACGACGGTACGGGACGTGCTACCGGTGATCGTGATCGCGGCCGCGCAGCTGTCGCTGCTCTTCGGGGCGGTCTTCCTGCTGCACCCGCTGCTCGGTCTCGTCGCGCTGGCCGGACTACCGTCGATCTGCCTGGTGAGCCGCTGGTACCTGCGCCGGGCCGGTGCCGCCTACCTCGCCGAGGGGGCGGCGACCGCGGAGCTGACCGAGGCGCTGACCACGACCGCCGAGGGCGCCCGTACGGTCGAGGCGCTGCGGCTGCGCCGGGACCGGATCGAGCACGGCACCGCCCGCATCGCCGAGATGTGGGCCACCCGGCGCGCCACGCTCGCGCTCCGCTCGGTCTACTTCCCGGTGGTGGAGGGGAGCTACGCGCTGCCGGTCGCCGCGGCGCTGCTCGTCGGCGGCCTCTTCCTCTCCCGGGACCTCGTCACCCTCGGCGAGGTGGTCTCCGCCGCGCTCTATCTGCAGCAGGCGATCGACCCGCTGGACCGGCTGCTGCTCTGGCTGGAGCAGGCGCAGCGCGGCATCGCCTCGTTCGCCCGGGTGCTCGGCGTCGGTCAGGTACCGCCGGAGCCCCGTGGCCGGGCCACCGCGCCGCCGGGGGAGCGGCTGGTGGCACGCGGCGCGCGGTTCTCGTACGCCGGCGGCCGGGACGTGCTGCACGGCATCGACCTCGACGTACGCCCCGGCGAGCGGCTCGCCGTCGTCGGCCCCTCGGGCGCCGGCAAGTCCACGCTGGCCCGGCTGCTCGCCGGCATCGACGCGCCGCGCGAGGGCGAGGTGAGCATCGGCGGGGTCGCCGTCACCGACCTGGACCCGGCCGAGCGCCGCCGCCGCATCGCCCTGGTCACCCAGGAGCACCACGTCTTCATCGGCTCGCTGCGCGACAACCTCGCCTTCGCGGCGCCCGACGCCACCGACGAGCGGATGCGCTCCGCGCTGGCGGCGGTGGGCGCGGACTGGTACGTCGACCTGCCGGACGGGCTCGATACGCAGCTCGGCGACGGCGCCCGGGACCTCGGCGCCGCCGAGGCCCAACAGCTCGCCCTCGCCCGGCTCGTGCTCGCCGACCCGCACACGCTGATCCTCGACGAGGCCACCGCGGCGCTCGACCCGACCACCGCCCGGCGTACCGAACGGGCGCTCGCGGCGGTGCTCGCCGGGCGTACCGTCATCGCGATCGCGCACCGGCTCAACACCGCCCACGACGCCGACCGGGTGGCGGTGCTGGAGGACGGGCGGATCACCGAGATCGGCAGCCACGACGAGCTGGTGGCCGCGGGCGGCAGCTACGCCGCGCTCTGGCGCTCCTGGCACAGCTCCTGAGCCCGGGGGCCCGGCTCAGCGGCCGAGCGCCTTCTCCAACTGGGCCTTGTTCATCGACGAGCGGCCCTTGATGTTGCGCCGCTTCGCCTCGCCGTAGAGCTGGTCACGGGTCGGGCCCTGCGCGCCGCTGTGCGAGCGCTTGCCGCCCCGGTGGCCGGAGGAGACGTCCTTGACCGAGGAGCGGCTGGCGGTCCGCGACTCGCCCGCGCGGGCGCGTTCCTTGTTGACGGTCCGGGCCGCGATCTCCTCGGCGCGCTCGGTGGACTCACCCCGCTTCTTCGCGCTGGCCTTGATGTGCTGGTACTGGCGTTCCCTCTTCGGGCTGGATCCGGCGGGCATTTTCCGCTCCTTTCCGTGGCCGGCACAGCCTGGTGGCTGCGGTCCCTCGACGAAGACGACATGCCCGGACCGGCCCGGCGGCAAACGGCCCGAGCATGCCGGAGCGCCGGGGTCGGCCGTGCGTGGGCTGGTCCCCGCCTGCCGGGGTCGGCCCGTGCCGAGGTGCCGACCCGTGCCTGCCCGGGTGCCGGGGGCGGCCGCGCCGGGACCCGGACCGGGGGCGGTCAGGGCAGCGTGATGCCCGTGCGCAGGCCGGCGAGGGCGCGGGCGCAGAGGCAGTCCCGAGGTCCGGTGGGCAGCGCCTTCACCACGTCGACCAGCAACTCCCGCAGGCGTTCCACGCTGCGCCCGAAGACCCTCAGCACCTCCTCCTGCGTGACCCCCTCGCCGACCTCCACACCCGAGTCGAGGTCCGTCACGAGCGAGAGCGCCGTGTAACAGAGGGCCAGCTCCCGGGCCAGCACCGCCTCGGGGTGCCCGGTCATGCCGACGACCGACCAGCCCTGTTCGGCGTACCACCGCGACTCGGCCCGGGTGGAGAACCTCGGGCCCTCGACGACCACCATCGTCCCGCCGTCCACCGGCCGCCAACCGGTGGCCGCCGCGGTCTCGACGACCACCCCGCGCCCGACCGGGCAGTACGGGTCGGCGAACGCCACGTGCACCACCGCCGGGACCTGCCCGTCCGTCCGGGGCAGCCCGTCGTAGTACGTCTGCGTGCGACCGCTGGTGCGGTCGACCAACTGGTCCGGTACGACGAGCGTGCCGGGCCCGTACTCCGGCCGGAGCCCGCCGACCGCGCCCGGGGCGAGCACCTGGCGTACGCCGACCGACCGCAGGGCCCAGAGGTTGGCGCGGTGGTCGATGCGGTGCGGCGGCACGGTGTGACCGCGCCCGTGCCGGGGCAGGAACGCCACCGGCCGGCCGGAGAGTTCACCGAGGAACAACGAGTCGCTCGGAGGGCCGTACGGCGTCTCGACCGGTACCTCGGTGACGTCGTCGAGAAACTCGTAGAGGCCGGATCCGCCGATCACGCCGATCGGTGCGGGCTGGTTCATGGTTACCTCCCGGGGGTGTGTGGATGGGCGGCGTCGCGCCGGTCGTCACGCGCGGCGCTCGGGGCGTCGGGCCGGGCGCCGCGTGGGGCGGCGTCCGGGGCGTCGGGTCGGGCGCCGTTCCCGGCGTCGGGTCGGGTGTCGCGTGGGGTGTCGGGTCGGGCAGCGCGCGGGGCGTCGGGTCGGGCGGTGACGGCGGCGACCGAGATCCCGCCCCAGAGCAGCGCCAGCCAGACCGCGAGCCCGAGCGGGTAGTCCCGGTCCTGGAGACCGGGGTTGGGCGGCGCGGGCGCGGGCCGCCACAGCAAGGGCACCGCGACGAGCAGCAGGATCGCGGAGACCACCAGCCCGGCGGTGAGCCAGGCCCGCCGGACCGGGTCGCCCACCAGCCGGCGCAGGGCCAGCCCGACCACCGCGACCAGCGGGGCCACCAGGGCGTCGTGCAGCAGCGGGCCGCCGACCAGCCAGGGCAGCGCCGGCCCGAGCTGCCCGCGCAGCAGCCACCCGCCGTACCCCAGCGCGGCGCCACCGAGGACGACCAGTAGCAGCCGGATCGTCCTCACCCGAGCACCTCCAGCCGCGTCACCCACTTGGTCTGCAGCACCCCGGGTCGGCTCGGGGCGACGAGCCGGCACGGGTAGCCGTGGTCGGGGGTCAGCACCTCGCCGTTCATGCGCAGCGCGAGCAGGGTCAGCGGGTCGGCGGCGTGCCGCGCCGGCAGGGTGCTCGTGGCGTACAGGCCGGCGGCCTCCAGCGACGACACCCGCAACGGCCGCCCCGTGGGCGCCCCCGCGTGGGTGAGCAGTTCGGCGACGGGTACCCCGCGCCAGCTCGCCGAGGCGCTCCAGCCCTCGACGCAGGCGATGGGGAGCTCGGCGGTGCGCTGCGGCAGGGCGGCCAGCTCGGCGAGTGACAGGGCGTGCCGGCCACCCGGCCAGACGATCTCCAACCGCCAGTCGACCGGTACGACGATGCCGGCCGCGGTGGCGGTGCGGTTGACCGGTACCCCCTGCGGGGCGGCGGCGGAACGCCAGGCCAGCGGCGAGACCCGGCGCAGCCACGGCACGGTGACCCCGGCCGTGGCCAGCACGGCCACGCCGGCCGCGCCGGCCGCGGTACGCAGGAACGCCCGCCGCCCGGCCGCCGCCTCGTCCGGCGTACCCGTTTCGACCGCGGGGTGCGGCGGCGACGGCCGGTGCGCGCCCGACCCGGGCGGCGCGGACGCGGCGGGATCCGGTTGCCGGACCGGCGCCGCGAGCGCGACGCGGATCGCCGGCAGTTTCACCGCGACATGCAGCAGCAGCGCCCCGACCGCCAGGAACGCGACCGCGTAGTGCGCCGTCGGGAAGAAGAACCGCCACGGGTACGACTGCGCGACGTTGAAGACCCCGGTGACCAGCTCGAAGAACGCGGCGCAGACCAGCACCAGGATCGAGATCCGCTCCAGCCCGTGCCCGGCGAGCCGGACCGGCCGGCGCAGCGGCGGCCGGGCGAAGAGCCGCGGGTAGACGCTCCAGAGCTTGGCCAACAGCAGCGGGATCGCCGCCACCCCGGAGAGCACGTGCATTCCCTGGGTGATCCGGTAGAGGTTCACCGGCCGGGTCGGCCAGACGAACCAGCCCGGCGGGTGCTGGACGCCGTGGCTGAGCAGGCCGGTGACGAAACAGAGCCCGAACGCCACCCCGAGCCAGAGCCCGAGCCGGGCCGCGACCAGCGGCGAGTGCGCCGGTGCGGTGAAGTCCCCGGGCGCGGGGACGCGCGGACGGATCAGCGGACGGATCATCGGCGGACCAGCTCCGCGAACCAGCGGTGGCCGCGGTGGAACCGCGCGGCGACCCGCAGCCCGGCCGCGGCGGCGGTACGCCCCACCGCCTCGACCCCGACCCGCGCCCACCGGAACGACGGCCCGCGGTACCGGTCCTCGCCCGCCCCGCCCGAGGCGACGTGGGCGAGTCCCCGCCACAGCCCGGTGCCCGGAGCCTCCACCTCCACCAGCACCGTGCCGTCCGCCCGGATCAGGGCGGAACAGCGGCGTAGCAGTGCGATCGGGTCGCCGCCGATGCCGATGTTGCCGTCCATCAGCAGCGCGTGCGACCAGCGGCCCTCGCCGGGGAGCGGGTCGAAGACGTCGCGCCGCAGCGCCGCCGCGCCCCGGGTCCGGGTCAGGTGCACCGCCTCGGCGGAGATGTCCACCCCGAGGGCGACCAGGCCGCGTCGGGCCAGCGCCTCGGTGAGCCGACCCGGGCCGCAGCCGAGGTCGACGGTCGGGCCGGCACACCGGGCGACGACCGCCTCGACCGCCGGTTCCGGTGCTCCGTACCAGCGCCGCACCGGCAGCCGCGTCCGCCGTCCGTCGGTCTGCACCAGCCAGGGCCCGAACCGGCCCGGCCGCCCGGGGGTAACGGGCGCGGCGAGTCCGCCGGCCGGCCGGCGGAGACCGCCGAGCACCGCCTCGAAGCCGCCCAGGTCCCGTGGGTCATCGGGCGCGGTCCCTGGGTCATCGGGCGCGGCGGACCCCGGTGCCGCCCGCTGGATCGCCGCCTGGTTCACCGCCGCACCTCCCGTACCAGCCGCTCCTCCACCGCCTGCACCGCCCGGGCGAACCGGCCCCGCGGCACCTCGGCGGCGACCGCCCGCGCGGCGGCCCAGTCGTCGACGTCGCACCGGACCGGCAGGGTGGCGGGGCGCAGCCCGCGCCCGGCCAGCGCGGCCACGGTGCGCCGGCCGGTCTCGCCGGTCGACATCGGTACGCCGCGCAGCGCCGTGGCGTGTGCGGGATCGCGCAGCCCCAGCGCCCACCAGCCGCCGTCGTCGGCCGGGCCGAGCACCGCATCGTGCCGGGCGAGCCGGCGCAGCGCCGCCGCGAGCACGGCCGGGCGTACCTGGGGTGTGTCCATGCCGATCTGCAGCACGGGCCGGCCGGGGAAGGCCGCCCCGGCGTCGGCGTGCGCGTTCGCGAGCCGGTCGGCGAAGGTGTCGCCCCGCTGCGGCAGCAGGTGCCAGCCGGAGAGCGCGGCGGCCAGCTCCGCGGCGTACCGGGCGGCGGCGAACTCGCCGGTGTGCGCGAGCACGGGGATGGTCGATCCGGTGGCGCGTACCGTCGCGAGGGTGTCGAGCAGCGCCGCGGCGGCGATGTCGGCCGCCTGCACGGGGCTCGCGGGTGGACAGAGCCGGGTCTTGGCCAGCCCCGGTACGGGCGCCTTCGCGACCACGAGCAGGACCGCGTCTCGACCGGTCGGCCGCCCGGTGCGTGTCGGCGGCCGCACCGTGGCGCTCGTCGGCCGCCGCACCGTGGCGTTCGTCGGCTGCCGCTCCGCGGCGCTCACCGGGCGACCCCGGCGCCGTCGCGCAGCACCGAGGCGAAGTCCCGGGTGGCGCGCAGGGTGCCCCGCAGCGAGCCGGAGACCTTCGACCTCGTCCCCACGGCCCGGGGCGCGTAGCGGACGTCCCGCTCGACGATCCGCCACCCGTGCGCCGCCGCGCGCAGCAACAGCTCCAGCGGGTAGCCGAAGGCGCGGTCCGCGACGCCGAGCCGCAGCAGCGGTTCCCGGCGGGCCACCCGGACCGGGCTGATGTCGCGTACCGGCACGCCCCGGCGCCGCAGCAGCGCCGCGACCAGCGCGTTTCCGGCCCGGGCGTGCCACGGCCAGGCGTCGGCGGAGACCGGGCGCCGGCGGCCGACGGAGAGGTCCGCCCAGCCCTCGGCCACGGGCGCGACCAGCGACGGCAGCTCGCCCGGGTCGAACGAGCCGTCCGCGTCGAGCACGCAGACCAGGTCGGCCTCCGCCGCCAGCAGGCCGGTGTGGACGGCGGCGCCGTAGCCGCGCCGGGGCTCGGGGACGACCCGCGCCCCGTACCGGGCGGCGATCTCGGGCGAACCGTCGGTGGAGCCGTTGTCGACCACGACGGCCCGGTATCCCGGCGGCAGTCCGGTCAGCACGGCCGGGAGGGCCGCCGCCTCGTCCAGGCACGGCAGCACCACGGCGATCGTTGCGTTCATGCCGGTCACGCTAGGTCCGCACGGGGTACGGGCGGGCCGGTCGCGCCCTTACGGATCCCTTACGCCGTACCGGTTCCTTACGAGTCGCTGACGTCGGCCGCGCCGCCCTTCCGGGCCGGGCGGAGGGGCTCGTATCGTCGGCCGTCGCCATGACCACCATCACCCGGCCGGTACGACGCCGGCACGCCGACCTGTTCACCGTCGCGGTCGAGGTCGCGCTGCTCGGCGCGGCGGTCGCCGCCGGTGCGCTGCTCAACCGGCGCGGCGTACGGCTCTACGCCGACGCCGCCCCGCTCTACGCGATCTGGCGGCCGCACGCCGGCTGGGGCACCCCGGCCGCGGTGCTGGTCGCCGTGGTGCTCGTCTGGTGGGGACCCCGCTGGGCCCGGTACGCGCCGTGGCCGCGACTGCTCGCCGCCGGCTACCTCGCCGCGCTGGCCTGGACGCTGTCGCTAGCCCTGGTCGACGGCTGGTCGGCCGGGCTGACCAGCAAGCTGACGCCGCAGGCCGAGTACCTGCACGAGGTCGCCGGGGTGACCGACGTCCGGGCGATGCTCGCCGGATTCGCCGGGCGCATCCTCGACTTCCAGCCGGGCTCGTGGTCCACCCACACCGCCGGCCATCCACCGGGCGCGCTGCTGATCTTCGTCTGGCTGGACCGGATCGGGCTGGGCGGGGGCACCGCCGCCGGTGTCGCGTGCGTGGCGCTCGGGGCCACCGTGTCGGTGTCGGTACCGGCGGCCCTGCGCGGGCTGGGGGCCGAGGAGGCGGCCCGCGCCGCCTGGCCGTTCCTGGTGCTCTTCCCCGGCGCGGTCTGGATCGGCGCGTCCGCGGACGGGATCTTCGCCGCGGTGGTCGCCGCCGGGCTGGCGCTGCTGACGTCGCGCGGCCGGTGGGCGGCCGTACCGGGCGGGCTGCTGTTGGGTTTCGCGCTCTACCTGTCGTACGGGTTCCTGCTGGTCGGCGTGCTGGCGTTGACGGTGGTGGCGCTGCGGCCCCGGGACCGGCTCGGCGTGCTGGCGGTCGCCGCCGGCGCGGTGGCGCTCGTCGTCGGCGCGTTCTCGTTCGCCGGATTCTGGTGGCTCGACGGGTACCACCTGGTGGTGCGCCGGTACTACCAGGGCTGGGGCGCCGAGCGCCCGTACGGCTACTGGGTCTGGGCGAACCTGGCCGCGCTGCTGCTCTCGGCGGGTCCGGTGCTCGGGCCGGCGCTGCGCCGCGCGGTCGTGGCCGTCCTGCCCGCCCGGACCGACCGGCCATCGGCGGGCCGCCCGTGGCGGTGGCGCACGCCGGCGGCGTGGCGGGATCCGGCCGCGCGCAAGGCGTGGCGGGACCGGGGCCTGCGCGCGGCGTGGCGGGACCGGGGCCTGCGCGCGGCGTGGCGGGATCCGGCCGCGCGCGCGGCGCTGTGGCGCCGGGTGACGAGCCGACCGGCGGCGTGGTTGCCGATCGCGGCGGCCGTGGTGGTGGTCGCCGCCGACCTGTCCGCGCTGAGCAAGGCGGAGGTGGAGCGGATCTGGCTGCCGTTCGAGGTCTGGCTGCTGGTCGCCACGGCACACCTGCCGCGCGGACACCGCCGCGGGTGGCTGGCGGCCCAGGCCGCCACCGCGCTGGCGGTGAACCACCTACTGTGGACGGTGTCCTGACCGGGCCGCGGGCGCCCGCAGCGGCGCGGTGGCGAAGGCGGCCACGCCCTCGGCGAACCCGGTGCGCGCGGAGAAGCCGAGCAGCCGCGCGGCCCGGGCCGGATCGGCCACCACGTGCCGCACGTCCGCCGGCCGGCCCCCGCCGACCACGACCGGGGCCGGACCGCCCATCGCCGCCGCGAGTTCCCGGGCCAGCTCCCCGACGGTGTGCGGCTCGCCCGAGCAGACGTTCAGCGGGACCAGGCCGTCCGGCGCCGGAGCGGTGAGGGCCAGCACGTTCGCGCGCGCCACGTCCGTCACGTGCACGAAGTCGCGCCGTTGCCGGCCGTCCTCCAGCACCCGGGGCGCCGCGCCGCCCGCCAGCGCCGACCGGAAGATCGACGCCACCCCGGCGTACGGGGTGTCCCGCGGCATCCTGGGCCCGTACACGTTGTGGTAGCGCAGCGCCCAGACCCCGCCGCCGGTCTGCCGGGCCCACGCCGCCGCGAGGTGTTCCTGGGCCAGCTTCGTGGCGGCGTACGTGCTCCGCGGTTCCAGCGGCGCGTCCTCGGGCACCAGGCCCGGCCGCAGGCGGGCGCCACAGTCCGGACATACCGGCTCGTACCGGCCAGCGGTCAGGTCGGCCGGTCGCCGCCCGGCCGGCCGGACCACGCCGTGCGCGTCGCAGTGGTACCGCCCCTCGCCGTAGACCACCATCGAGCTGGCCAGCACCAGGCGGCGTACGCCCGCCGCGTGCATCGCCGCCAGCAGCGAGGCGGTGCCCAGGTCGTTGTGCGCGGCGTACCCGGGCGCGTCCGACGGGTCCAGCCCGTGTCCGACCATCGCCGCCTGGTGGCAGACCGCGTCGACCCCGCGCAGCAGGCCGCCGAGCAGCTCGACGTCCCGCACGTCGCCCGTGACCAGCCTGTGCCGCACGGCCCAGGGCGGCGCCGTCCCGCCGTGCGCCTCGGGTAGCAGCGCGTCCAGCGCGACGACCTCGTGCCCGTCCTCGGCGAGCAGATCGGCGACGTGCGAGCCGATGAAACCGGCGGCACCGGTGACAAGTATCCGCATTCGCCCCACCGTAGGACGTGCCGGAGGCCGGGCGGCGCTTCGCGGGACGGTCGTAAGCATCTCGCAAGATCTGGCCGGGCGGGACCGCGCCGCGACGTGGCTACGCTGGTCCGATGGCTGCGAATCTGGCGCGCGCGAGCGGACGGCGGCCCGGGCGTGCGGGGGTCCGGGGGTGACGCAGCGCGTCCTGGTGGTAGACGACGACCAGACCGTCAGCGACGTGGTCTGCCGGTACCTGGAGTACGCCGGCTACCAGGTCAGCCACGTGGGCGACGGGAGGGCCGCCCTGGCCGCGGTCGCCCGGCAGGCGCCGCACCTGGTCGTACTCGACCTGATGCTGCCCGGGATGGGCGGCCTGCAGGTCTGCCGCGAGCTGCGGGCCACCCCGGGCGGCGTACCGATCATCATGCTGACGGCGCTCGGCGACGAGGCGGACCGGGTGCTCGGCCTGCAACTCGGCGCGGACGACTACCTGACCAAACCGTTCTCACCGCGCGAACTGGTGCTACGGGTGGGGTCCGTGCTGCGGCGCTCGGGCGGCGAGCCGACAGGCGCCGAGCCCGAGGTGCTCACCGACGGCGACCTGGTGGTGCGGACCGGGCCGCGCCTGGCGTACCTGGCCGGGCGGGAACTGGTGCTGACGCTGCGGGAGTTCGACCTGCTCACCCACCTGGTACGGCACCCGTCCCGGGTCTTCACCCGGGCCGAGCTGCTCGAACAGGTCTGGGGGTGGAACTTCGGCGACCAGTCGACGGTGACGGTGCACGTACGGCGGTTGCGGGAGAAGATCGAGGCGGATCCGGCCGTACCGCGCCGGATCGTCACGGTATGGGGTGTCGGCTACCGCTACCAGCCCGCCGATGCGTGACCTCGCGCTGATCTTCGCGATCGCCCTGGGCGCCGCGCTCGTCGTCGGTCTCGCGGGCGCGCTGCTGCTGCGCTTCCTCCGGCACACCTCGATCACGGTGCACCTCTGCGTGCTGCTCACGGTCACGGTGGTCGCGGTCGTGGTCGGGGTGGCGGCGGTCGCCGAGGCGATGTTCCTCTCCCGGCACGACCTGGAGGTGGTCCTGATAACCGTCGCGGCGGCGGCGACCGTCAGCCTCGCCGTCGGCGGGCACTTCGGGCGGCGGCTGGCGCTCGCGGCGGTCTGGGCCGACCAGGCCCGGGAACGGGAACGGCGGCTGGAGAAGGGCCGGCGGGACCTGGTGGCCTGGGTCTCGCACGACCTGCGTACCCCGCTCGCCGGGCTGCGCGCGATGGCCGAGGCGCTGGAGGACCGGATCGTCAGCGACCCGGAGACGGTCGGGGAGTACCACCGCCGGATCCGGCGGGAGACCGACCGGATGACCCGCCTCGTCGACGACCTGTTCGAGCTGTCCCGGATCAACGCGGGGGCGCTGCAGCTGTCGCTGACCGCCGTACCGCTCGGCGAGGTCGTCTCGGACGCGCTGGCGGGCGCCGCGCCGCTGGCCGCGGCCCGGCGGATCCGGCTGGTCGCCGCCGAGTCGGGGTGGCCGACGGTGGCGGCCAGCGAGCCCGAGCTGGCCCGGGTGATCGCGAACCTGCTGCTCAACGCGGTCCGCTACACCCCGCCCGACGGTACGGTCCGGATCGAGGCGGGGCGCGAACGGGATGCCGCCTGGCTCGCGGTGAGCGACACCTGCGGCGGCATCCCGCCGGCGGACCTGCCGCGACTGTTCGAGGTGGCGTTCCGGGGCGAGCCGGCCCGTACCCCGGCGCAGGCGAACAGCGGTGGTGGCGCCTCGGGCGGGCTCGGGTTGGCGATCGTCCGCGGGCTGGTCGAGGCGCACGGCGGCCGGGTCGACGTCCAGAACACCGGCGACGGCTGCCGGTTCGTCGTCCACCTCGCGGCCGCCTGACCCGAGCAGGCCGGGTCGACCGGGCGGGGCGGACCGGGCCGAACTGGGCCGGACGTCACGCCCGGCACGCTAGGGCTGGCTGTGCTCGCCGACGTACGGCTGTGGCTGTGGCAGAGGCTCCGGCTCGCGGGCGGGCGCGGCCGGACCCTCGATGGTGGGCTGCTCGGTCGTCGTCTCCACCGCCGCGTGGCTGCCGTTGCCGTTGCCGTTCCCGTTGCGCGGGACCACCACCATCCGGTACTCGCCGGTCTCGGCGCTGATCGCGGCGGCGGCGATCACGGCGGCAGCGGCCCGGTCGGCCACCCGCTTCGCCTCGCGCTGCACCCGGGCCCGTACCTCGATGGCATGGCGCTCGGCGGAGTCCGCCGCCTGCCGCGCCTCCTCCAGCCGGTTCAGGTCGGCGGCCAGGTCCTGGCGCACCTCACCGAGGCGCTGCTGCAACTGGACGACGTCGCGCTCCACCGTCGCCTTCTCGCCGCGCGCCTGGGCCAGCCGCTGCTGGGCCTGCTCCTGCGCGGCCTGCAACTGGGCCAGCGCCTGCTGGCGCGCCTCGATCTCCTCCTGGATGACCGTGAGCTGCTGCTCGTTCGCGGCGGCCTGCTCCTCGGCGCGGCGACGCAGGTCGGCCGCGTACTGCTGCGCCTCCGCCTGGAGCGCGTTGTTGCGCTGCTCGGAGAGGGTACGGCGGCGGTTCAGCTCCGCCTCGGCCGCCTCCTGCCGTTCGGCGATCTCCCGCTCGATGTTGGTCTTCCACTGCAGCAGTTCCTGCTGGGTCTGGGCGCGGGCCGCCTCGACCTCCTGCTGGGTCTGGGCGCGGGCCGCCTTCACCATCGACTCGGCCTCGCTGCGGGCCTGCTGCAGCAGGCGCGCGCTCTCCTCGGCGATCCGCTTCGCCTCCTGCTCGGCGCGTTCCCGGGCGGTCTCGCCCTCGTTGCGGATCTGCTCGGCCTGCTCGCGGGTCTCGGCGAGCAGCCGCTCCGCCTCGGCCTGCCGATCGGCGGCGGACTGGGCGGCCTCGGTCAGCACCTGCTCGGCCTGCCGGTCGGCCAGGCTCAGGATCTGGTGGACCAGCGGGCCCACGTCGCTCACGGTCGCCCGGTCCGGCTGCGCCGGCCGCTCCCGCAGCTCGGCCAACTCCGCCTGGAGCTGCGCCAGCTGCGCGTTCAGGTGCTGGATCTGCCCGTACGCGAGTTCGCGGTCCGCCGCCAGCTTGGAGACCTCACCCACCACGTGGGACACGTACTGGTCCACCTGTCGTTTGTCGTAGCCGCGCAGCGTGGACTCGAAGTTCGGTCGCGAGTTCCGCTCCTCTCGCAGGTCGAACAGTCCCTCGCCCTGAGACATGCGGCTTCCTCCATCGATCGGCGTCGGCGACGTACGGCGCGCCACGGGGGATGACGGCTCAATCGCCGGACTATACCGTCCGCCCGGAAATGCGGGCAGTTCCGGCCGCCGGCCGCGACGTCCCGCATCGCGGGGCCCGGGCCGGACTCGCGGATCCGGCTTGACCCTGACGTTGCGTGAGGCTCGAGGGTGGGGCGCATGAGCGACTACTACGACGCCTTCGAGATGAGTCCCGTCCCGACGCCCGGCCCGGACGCGGTCGCGCCGGAGCCGTTCCGGGGCATCTACGGAATGCCCGCGTTCGTCACGATCCCCACGGGCGACCTGCCGGCGTCGGTGGACTTCTGGATTCGTGGGCTCGGGTTCTTCGAGCTGTTCGGCATCCCCGGTCGGCTCGTCCATCTGCGCCGGTGGGCGTTCCAGGACGTACTCCTCGTCTCGGCGGCGAGCGTTCCGGCGCGGCCACCGGCGATGAGCGTCAGCTTCGCGTGCGTGCTCGGCCAGGTCGACTCCCTCGTCGAGGCCGTTCGCGCGTTGGACCCGAACGCGGTCGACGGCCCACGGGACACCCCGTGGAACACCCGCGACGTGGAGGTGATCACCCCCGAGAAGGCACGGGTCGTGTTCACCGCGGCGAAGCCCTTCGACCCGGCCAGTCAGGAGGCGCGCGACCTCGAAGCCGTCGGGATCAGGCCACCGGGGGTCGGCCGCGGCGACAATGGCGAGCGTGCCTGACACCACCGACGCCGACGGCCTGACCGTCGGTCAGGTCTCGACGCGGCTGGGCGTGACGGTCCGCGCGCTGCACCACTGGGACGAGATCGGGCTGGCGCGACCGTCGCTGCGCACGGCTGCCGGATACCGGCTCTACACCGCCGCCGACCTGGAACGCCTACAGCGCATCGTCGGCTACCGGGAGATCGGTCTCGGCCTGGACGGGATCCGGGACATCCTGGACGAGTCGGCCGTGGACGTGCCCGCCGCACTGCGCGCGCAGCGCGCCCAGGTCGCCCACCGGATCGACCGCCTCCAGCAGCTCAGCGCCGGCCTGGATCGGATGATCGAGGCACACGAGCGCGGCCTGCTGCTCACCGTCGAGCAGCAGGCCGCGATCTTCGGCCCCCGGTGGAACCCGGACTGGCCCGCCCAGGCCCGTCAGCGCTACGGGGACACGGCGCAGTGGCGGCAGTACGCCGAACGCGCGGCCTCCCGCGGCCCGGAGGAGTGGCAGGCCGTCGCCGAGACCGTCGCCGACCTCGACCGCGCCCTCGCGGCCGCGATGGACGCCGGCGTCGCACCGGGTAGCCCGGAGGCGAACCGACTCGTCGAGCGGCACCGCGCGGTCTTCACCTCGTACTTTCCGCTCACCAGGCAGATGCAGGTCTGTCTCGCCCGCGCGTACGAGGCCGATCCGGCGTTCGCGGCCCACTACAACGGCATCCGTGCCGGCCTCGCCACATGGTTCCGGCAGAGCGTCGACGCCAGCGCGCGCGCCCACGGCATCGACCCCGACACCGCGACCTGGCAGTAGCGCGCGGGCCCGCACCCGTGGGAGCGTCCGGCCCGGCGGGCGCCGCGTTCACTCCGTCGGGTTGGCCGGCGCCAGGTGCCGGTTCCACCGCTGCTCGATGCGGCCGAAGCGCCACACGCCGAGCGCGACGATCCAGGTGACGAAGAAGAGCCCGACGATGACGTAGCCGACCAGGTTGAGGTCGAGTCCGGCGATCCAGCCGACCGGACCGTCGGTGATCGCGAGCTTCTCGGCCAGGATCGAGACGAGTTCGATCACGCCGATGATCAGGGCTACCGCGACCGAGAGACCGGTGATGGTGATGTTGTAGTAGACCTTGCGGACGGGCTTCGAGAAGGCCCAACCGTAGGCGAAGTTCATGAACGAGCCGTCGATCGAGTCGAGCAGGCTCATGCCGGCGGCGAAGAGGACCGGCAGGGTGAGGATGGCGTACCAGGGCAGGCTGGACGCGGCGGCGCCGCCGGCGATGACCAGCAGGCCCACCTCGGTGGCGGTGTCGAAGCCGAAGCCGAAGAGCAGCCCGACCGGGTACATGTGCCAGGGCTTCGTCACGGCCCGGGTGGCCCCGCCGAGGATCCGGTTCATCAGGCCGCGCCGGTTCAGCTGCTCCTCCAGCTCGGCCTCGTCGTAGGAGCCGCCGCGCATCGCCCGGAAGACGCGCAGGATGCCCACCAGCACCACCAGGTTGACGACCCCGATGACGACCAGGAAGGTGCCGGAGACGGCGGTACCGAAGACCCCGGTGACCTGGTGCAGGGTCGAGTCGTCGTCGCCGAGCTGGCCGGCGAGGGTCCGGATGCCGAACGACAGCAGCAGGCAGAGGCCGAAGACGATCGAGGAGTGGCCCAGCGAGAACCAGAATCCGACCGAGAGCGGGCGCTTGCCGTCGGCCATGAGCTTGCGGGTGGTGTTGTCGATCGCCGCGATGTGGTCGGCGTCGAAGGCGTGCCGCATGCCGAGCGTGTACGCGGTCAGCCCCAGGCCGATCCCGAAGACCTCGTGCCCGACGACGTAGCGCTGCGGGGCGACCAGCGCCACGAGGGTCACCCAGCCGACGACGTGCAGGACGATCACCACCGCGGTCATGCCGGCGACGCTGCGCCACTCCGCGGCCGTGAGTCGCCCGCGCCGGGCGGAGCGCGGCGGGGCCGGGGTGGTGCTGCTGCTCATGGGGCGCCTCGCAGGTGAAACTGGCTGCCGGGATGCTGGCCCGCCCACCCTAAAATGATCATCTTTGCTGTTGCAACATATGTGCAACAGCATGTGAGTTGACGCACCGTCCCGTAGCCGGTGGTCACGGCACACGGCCGCCGACCACGCGACGCGGTCGGTGATCAGGGGACCGGTCGCTGTCACGCGACGCGGTCGGTGGTTACGGCACGCGGCAGCCGGAGCGGGGCCGGGGCGCCACGCGGGCCAGCGTGCCGAGCGGGTCGGCGAGCAGGCGGGCGAAGCCGAGTTCGGCGGCGCCGATCAGGGTGGCGTCGTCGGCGAGCGCCGACGTGCGCAGCCGTACCCGCTCCCGGGCGACCGGCAGCACGTTGGCCGCGATCCGGGCGCGGACCTGCGGCGCCGTCCCCGGGTACACGTCGCGCTGCATCCCGCCGAAGATGACGACCCCCGGGTTGAACAGGTTGATCAGATTGGCGACCCCGATGCCGAGCCAGTCGCCGATGCGGCGCAGCGCCGCCGAGGCCGCCGCGTCGCCGCCGTCCGCGTCGGCCACCACCTCCCGTACGGCGGACCGGCCGAACAGCTCGGCCGGGCGGCCGGCGGCGTCGAGCAGCGCCCGCTCGCCGGCCTCCGCCTCCAGGCAGCCGTGCGAGCCGCAGCCGCAGGGCCGCCCGTCGTACGGGTTGACGACCATGTGGCCCAGCTCGCAGCCGTACCCGCCGTCGCCGTCGAGCAGCTTGCCGCCGACGATGATCCCGCCACCCACGCCGACGTCCCCGTGCAGGTAGATCAGGTTCTGGTAGCCGACGCCCGCCCCGCGTCGCTGCTCGGCCAGGGCGCCCAGGTGCGCCTCGTTGCCGACCGCCACGGGCAGGCCGAGCCCCAGCCGGCGGCCGAGTTCGGCGCCGAAAGCCTGGTCCACCCAGCCCATGTCGGGTCCGAACCGGACCATGCCGTCGCCCGGCCGGATCATCCCGCAGTACGACGCGCCGATCCCGACGCAGACCGCCTCCGGGGGCGCCGCCCCGTGCAGTTCGCGGCCGAACCGCGCGAGCACCTCGACCACGCGGTCGAGGTCGGCCCCGGCGCGCGGGCGTACCGCCTCCCTGCGCTCCAGCACCGTGCCGCCCAGCCCGACGCGGGCGGCGACCAGCCGGTCCACGGCCACGTCGACGGCGAGCACGTACACCCGGCCGGACTCGGGCCGTACCACCAGCGACGGCCGTCCGGCGCGGCCGGTCTCCGTGGCCGGATCCTCCCGTACCAGCCCGGCGGCGGTGAGTTCCGCGGTCAGCGCCAGGATGGTGCTGCGGTTCAGGCCCATCCGCCCGGCCAGCTCCGCGCGGGAGATCGGCCCGCCCAGGTGTACGTGTCGCAGCAGCGCGCCGACGTTGCGCCGGCGGATCTCCTCCTGGACCAACCCGACCTCCGGAACTCGTCGGGATTCCTCGCTGCGCGCGGAGTCCGTACGTGCCCTCGCGCGTCTGCATCGTAGAGCACCGGGCCGACCGGGCCCGGTCCGCTCGCGACCCGGCGACCCGGCGACCCGGCGACCCGGCGTCCGGGCGGTCGCCGGCGAGGCCCGCCGGGCCGGCGCGCGCTGTTAACGTCCGGTGGTGGACCTCTTCTCGCGCTCCTGGGCGGCGCTGCGCGCGGCGGTCGCCGGGCTGCCGGACCGGGACTTCGCGCGGCCGTCGGGCTGCGCCGGCTGGCTGGTCCGCGACCTCGTCTGCCACCTGGTCATCGACGCGCAGGACGTCCTGATCACCCTGGCCACCCCGGTGGACGCCGAGCCGACCCGCGACGCGGTGACCTACTGGGAGGTCGTCGAGGCCCCGACCGGCGACGACCCGCTCGACGCGCTGACCGTCCGCCTCGCCGCCGCGTACGAGGAGCCGTGGCTGCTCAGGTTCCACCTCGACGACGTCGGCTCCGCGGCCGGGCGCGCGGCCGGACTCGTCGACCCGGGCCTGCGGGTCGGCACCCGGGGCCAGGTCCTCACCGCGGGCGACTACCTCTCCGCGTACGTGCTGGAATGGACGCTGCACCACCTCGACCTGATCGCCCATCTGCCCGACGTCGCGGGGCCGCCCCCGGAGGGCCTGTCCCGTTCCCGCGCGATGCTCGAAGAGATCGCCGGGGCCGCGTTCCCCGCGCCCCTCTCCGACGAGGACGCGCTGCTGGTCGGCACCGGACGCCGGGCACCGACCGCCGCCGAGCGGGCCGGACTCGGCGAACTGGCCGCGCGGCTCCCGCTGGTCCTCGGCTGACCCGTCCAGCCCCGCGACCGAGGTCACCGCCGGTGCGGTCAGCCGGGAACCGCGGCCGGTACCGGCTCGCGGGGCGCCGCCCGGCCGGTGTCGGCGGCCGGCGCGGACCGGGCCAGTTGCAGCAGGAACTCGGCGTTGCTGCCGGTACGCCCCAACCGCTCCAGCAACTGCTCCCCGCGCTGCGGTGAGTCCGCCCCGCGCAACGCCCGGCGCAGCCGCCGTACCAGGGGCAACTCGTCCGGGGTGAGCAGCAGTTCCTCCCGGCGTGTCCCGGAGGCGTCGAGGTCGACCGCCGGGAAGACGCGCCGGTCCGCCATCGCCCGGAGCAGCCGGAGTTCGCTGTTGCCGGTGCTCTTGAACTCCTCGAAGATCAGGGTGTCGCCGGTCGAACCGGTCTCCACCAGCGCGGTCGCGATGATCGTCAGCGAGCCGCCGTGCTCGATGTTGCGGGCGGCGCCGAGGAACCGCTTCGGCCCGTGCAGCGCGCCCGCCTCGATGCCGCCCGAGAGGACCCGCCCGCCCGACGGCGCCGCCAGGTTGTACGCCCGGCCGAGCCGCGTCAGCGAGTCGAGGAGCACGACGACGTCCCGTCCCGACTCGACGAGGCGCTTCGCCCGCTCGATCGCGAGTTCCGCCACGGCGATGTGGTCAGCCGGCGGCCGGTCGAACGTGGAGGCGACGATCTCGGCGTCGACCGTACGCCGCATGTCGGTGACCTCCTCCGGGCGTTCGTCGATCAGTACCGCCATCAGGTGGCACTCCGGGTGGTTCGCGGCGACGGCCCGGGCGATCGCGTGCAGGACCACCGTCTTGCCGGCCTTCGGCGGCGCGACGACCAGCGCCCGCTGTCCCTTGCCGATCGGCACCAGCAGGTCGAGGACCCGGGTGGTCAGGTTCTTCGGCCCGGACTCCAGCCGCAGCCGTTCCGTCGGATGCAGCGGAGTCAACCGGTAGAACTCGGGGCGCCGGTCGATCTCCGCCGGTGCCACGCCGTTCACCGCGTCGAGCCGTACCAGCGGGGCGTGCCGGTCGCGGCGGTTCCTGCCGCCGGACGGTCCGGCCGCCCGCGACGGCGTCCGGGCGGCCCCCGTGATCTCGTCCCCGGAGCGCAGGCCGTACCGGCGGATCTCGGCCGGCGCCACGTACGCGTCGCCCGGGCCGGGCAGATATCCGTCGACCCGGACCAGGCCGTGGTCGTCGCGGATGTCGAGCAGCCCGCTGACGGGCAGCAGCCCGTCGCGGTCGCCGGCGTCCGGCCGGCGTGATTCGAGGTCTGTCATGCGTTGGACTCCCACTTCGCGGTGTTGGTGGAGGGATTCGGCGCTTCGCACGGGCGGCGGGCGCTCGCCCGGGGACCTTCGCGGTCCGGGCCGGTGCGGCTCCGGACGGGGGCCGCGCGTCGCGGCGGACGCGGCGGCCCCCGGGTACGGCCACCCGCCTCGACGAGGCGGCGGCTCCGGCTGCGGCCACCCGTCCCGACCGGGCGGAAAACCGTCCCGACCGGGCGGAAAAACGGTCGGGAGCGCGGGCGGCGGTCGGGGCGAGACTTGGTCGGCGTACCGGTGGAACCGTCGGCGGCGATCGACGGCCGGCGCGCGCGGGCGAGGCGGCGCGTACGCGGGGCTCCCGGCCGGCTCGGTGTGCCCGGGCCGACGGTGCTCCGGGGCCGGTCACCGCGCGAGCGGAGCGCTCGTCGAGCGGCTGAGGTCGGAGCGGTCGCCCGCCGCGTCCATCCGGACGGCGATACCCGCCAGAATCAGGAAGACGGCTCCCAGCAGCGGGAAGACACCCGCCAGAATCGCCGAAGAGCCGCCTCAACGTTAACCGACCGCCGGACCGGAGACAACCGCACCCGCCGACTCGCCCCCCGACCGGCGGCCGGGGTGACCCCGGTACGCCCTACCCCGGCAGCCCGTCGACGTAGCGCCGCACCGCCGCGGTCGTCCGCGCGACGTCGCCGGTGGCGAGCAGGTCCAGCAGCGCCCCGCGCAGTACCGCCAGGGTGAGGGTGGCGCGTGCCCGCCGGTCGTCGGCCCGCTCGGCCGAAGCGGATTCCCCGGCGGTCAGCACGTCGAGCCAGTCCCGCACGGTCGCCTGCGCGAAGTCCGCCCAGGCTCCCCGTGGCACCACGAGGGAGTGGGCGTACGCCTCGGCCCAGAGCAGCAGCAGGCCGCGGTGTTCGGGGGCCGCCATCCAGCGCCACAGCTCGGCGACGGCGGCGCCGGTGCCGGCCACGGCGGGATCGGCGGTGCGTAGGCGCAGCCGCGCCAACAGCTCCAGCTCCTCCGCGCGGGCCCGGCCGAGCAGCGCGCGTACCAGCCCGTCCTTGCTGTCGAAGAGCAGCAGGAGGACGCGGGGGCTGGAGCCGATGGCGGTGGCCAGCGGCCGCAGCGACATCTCCGCCAGCCCGTGCGTCAGCACGTAGGCGTACGCGAGTTCGAGCAGTTCCTCGCGCCGGGCGGAGGGCGGCTTGACGGCGTCGGTCATGTGGATATCCTCACTGAAACAGTCGTTTCAGTCAACGAGACGCGAGGTGAGCGGGATGGATGGCGCCGAGGTCGTCGTCCGGCGGCTGGGCCAGCCGGGCGACCTGGGTTGGGTGATCATGGCGCACGGTGAGCTCTACGCCGCCGAGTACGGATGGGACAGCAGCTTCGAGGCGCTCGTCGCCCGGATCGTGGCGGACTACGCCGACGACCACGACCCGTCGCGGGAGGCCGCCTGGATCGCGGAGGTCGACGGCCGACGGGTGGGTTGCGTCTTCTGCGTGGCCGCGGACGACGACGGCGGTGCGCCCGACGAGGCCGGCACGCGTCACGGGGGCGCGGACGACGCGGCCGGTCCGCGCGATGCCGCCGGTCCGCGCGACGACGGCGGTGCGGGTGACGGTGGACGGACGCCGGCCGGCGGCGCGACCGCGCAGCTGCGCATCCTGCTGGTCCATCCCGATGCCCGAGGGCGTGGACTCGGGGGACACCTCGTCGACACCTGCCTCGGCTTCGCCCGCGACGCCGGCTACGCCTCGGTGCGGCTCTGGACGAACCACCCGCTCGCCGCGGCGCGCCAGATCTACCTGCGGCGCGGCTTCAGGCTCACCGACGAGCAGCCGCACCACAGCTTCGGGGTCGACCTCGTCGGCCAGACCTACGAGCTGGACCTGCGCGTGGTGGCCGCATAGGGGGCGCCTCCGGAGCGCCGGCGCCGGTTGACATCGCCGGTCGGCGATTGGAAGCATTCACGATCGTCGTGGCGATTTTCGGGGAGCCGCCGGGGCCGGACGGGACGGGCGTGGGTACGCCGCGACGCCGTCGGCGGCGGCCACCTCCGACGGCGCGCCGGGCGGCTACCGGGGGAGGGGTGCGCGGGGATGACCTCGGAGACGCTGCCGGTCGAGTTCCGCGCGGGCGAGCGCTGGAGCGGGCCGCTGACCTGGGGGCAGCTCGCGATCTGGGAGGTGGTCCGCTGGCTGCCGCCGGGTGACGCCTCGCTCAACCTGCTCCACGTCGGCGACGTACCGCCGGGCCGGACGACCCGGGACGTCGCGGACGCGCTGCGCCGGCTGCTGGAGCGCCACGAGGTGCTGCGTACCCGCTTCGCCCCGCCCGCGGACCCGGAGCCGCGACAGACGGTCGAGCCGCGACAGACGGTCGAGCCGCACGGTCGCCTCGACGTCGCGCTGGTCGACACGGCCGGCCGGCCCCGGGAGCGCGTCGTGGACGAGCTGGTGTCGCGGCTGCGCTCCCGTCCGTTCGACCCGGCCGCCGGGCTGCGACTGCGCGCCGCCGTGGTCACCTCCGGCGGCGCCCCGGTCGCGGTCGTGTTGGTCTTCGACCACCTGGCCGTGGACGGGTACAGCGTGGAGATCGTCGGCCGGGATCTGCGGCTGCTGCTCACCGACGGCGCCGAGCTGCCGCCGCGGGCGCTGCAACCGCGCGGGCGGGTCGCGTACGAGACCAGCGACGCGGCCCGGCGGCGGGCCGAGCAGGCGCTGGCGTACTGGACCGACGGCATCCGGGAACTGCCCGGCGCCATGCTCTCGGTCGACCCGGGTCCCGAGCGCCGACAGTGGGCGCGGATCACCTCCCGCGCGCTCCGCCTCGCCCTGCGCGAACTCGCCGACCGGCACCGGACGAGCCTCGCCATGCTCGTGCAGGCGCTGACCGGGCTGCTGCTGGGCTTCTACCGGAACGAGTCGCGGATCGGCATCCGGCTCATCGTCTCGACCCGCTTCACCGCCGAGACCAGGGACTACGTGGGCGCCTTCAACCAGAACGGCCTGCTCCGGCTGGACCTCGGCGCCGAACCGCTGGCCGGGTTCCTCGCCCGGGCCCGGATGGCGAGCATGCGCGCGTACCAGTCCTGCGAGTGCGATCCGCTGCTGCTGGAGGAGCGGATCGACGCCATCCGCGCCGAACGGGGCCTCGCGGCCGGCGCCTACTGCTTCATCAACGACGTCCGCCCCTTCGACGAGGTGCGCGCCGAGGGCGGGGGCGGTGGCCGCGACGGCGGGGGCGGGCCGGACCTGTTCGCTCGGATCGAGGCGGCCCGGCGACACACGAGCGTCACCGCGCTGGACCGTGACGGCCGGCAGAAGGGCGCGAAGTTCTTCCTCTTCCTGAACGCGCTGGTCGACGAGGCGCGGCTGACGCTGGCGGCGGACGGGCGGTTCCTCGCCCCGGGCTCGGCCCAGACCTTCCTGTCCGATCTGGAGTGGCTCGCGGTCGAGGCGCTCTCGGGCGACCGTACGCTGCCGGAGCTGGCCGCCGCCTGGTCGCGGCGGTAGTGGGCCGGCGCGACCACGCCGTACCCGGAGACGCCGCCCGGTGCGAGGGCGGCGAGAACGTAGCCGATCATCTCCCCCCAGGGGATCCCGATCCGGGCGTCCAGGGCCCGGCTCGGCTTCCGGGGGTCGTACCGCACCGCCAGATCGCCCCCGACCGGCACCCCACCCTTCCACGCTCGGACGGTCACCTCACGGGTCAGCGGCGGAGGCAGCTGCACGACCACGCTGCCTCTCCTGATCTCCATCACGCGGGCGGTGACGACCTCTCCACGGTTCTGGAGTGTCAGCCCGAGCACGAGGAAATAGGTCGCCGCCGCCAGCAGGAGCGCCGCGAGGAGGGTGTGCAGGACGGCACCGAACAGCTCCAGACCGGGCCGCGACCTCTCGCTCACCAGGATCGGTTCGTACCGGGGAAGGTGCGGCGGTCGCACGGGCTTCGATTGTCGCCGCCGTGCGCCACCAGGCCGCCGGTGTGGTGATCCGTGCACTCGGGCGGTTCGGCCGGCATTCGCCGGATGTTCGGCTGCCCGCCTCGCCGACGCAAATCATGATCTTTAAGTTCCCCTGCTGGCAACGATGTAAAGGGGAACCGACATGGACAGGAGCCCCGCAGCCCGGGCTCGCGGGATCACGAAGTCCTTCGGCGATCTGGTCGCGCTCGACGGAGTCGACCTGGACGTCGCGGCCGGGCAGATCCACGGCCTGATCGGACCGAACGGCGCGGGCAAGACCACCCTCCTCGGCCTGCTGTTGGGGCTGGCCGTCGCGGACAGCGGCCAGCTGGAGATCCTCGGTACGCCCGTCGGGCGGACGCTCGCCGTACCCGACGGCGTCGCGGGCTTCGTGGACGGACCCGGGCTGTATCCCTCGCTCACCCCGCGGCAGAACCTCTGGGCCCTGGCCGCCCTGCGGGGGTACGACGCCCGACGCACCGCCGGCGTCGACGACGCGCTGGAGCAGGTCGGCCTCACCGAGGTCGCCAACGACCCGGTCCGGGGCTTCTCGCTGGGGATGCGCCAGCGGCTCGGGCTGGCGGCCGCGCTGCTCACCGGGCCGCGACTGCTCGTCCTCGACGAACCGGCCAACGGTCTGGACCCCGCCAGCAAACGCCACGTGCACCGCGTCCTCACCGGACTGGCCGCGGCCGGGACGGCGGTGGTCCTGTCGAGCCACCGGATGGACGACCTCGCCGCGCTCTGCTCCGAGGTCACCATCCTCGCCACCGGGCGGGTCGTCTTCTCCGGACCGGTGAGCAAGCTCGCCGCCGAACGGGACGAACTCGACTACCGGCTGCGTACCTCCGACCCGACGGCCGCCCGGCGGGTGGCGGCGGAGACGCCGGGCCTGCGCGTGCTGCCCGGCCGCGACAGCGCCCAACCGCCGGACGCCGACGCGCTCGTCGTCCGCGCGCCGGTGTCGGCCCTCGACGAGTTGGTGGTGCGGCTCGTGGGAGCGGGCGTGGCGGTACGCGAACTCGCGCCCGTGGTGCCGCCGCTCGAGGCCGCGTTCCTGGCCCTGACCGGGACGGAAGCCCTGACCGGGACGGAAATGGTGCCCGCCCAGACCGACCAGGAGGATTACCGATGACCGCGACCGTGACCGCAGCCGCGCCCCGGGCCGGCGCCCGTCCGGCGCCGATGCTGCCCAGCTACCGGTTCGAGCTGGTCAAGCTGCTCTCCCAGTGGCGGATCCGGCTGCTGCTCGGGGCCTGCTGGATCGCCCCCGCGGCGTTCGTGGCCGTGGTGAGCCAGCAGAGCACGCTGCCCACGGACACGGTCTTCGGCCGCTGGATGAACGCGACCGGCTGGGCGGGGTCGCTGGTCGTGCTCGGCTTCTCGTGCACCTGGGCACTCCCGCTGCTGACGGCGCTGGTCGCCGGCGACGTCTTCGCGGCCGAGGACCGGTTGGGCACCTGGCGCCACCTTCTCGTGGCGGTCCGCTCACCGCGGCGGATCTTCCTGGCGAAGGGCCTCGCCAGCCTCACCGTGATCCTGCTGCTCGTGGCCGGACTGGCCGGCTCGGGCATCGCGGGCGGGCTCGTCGCGGTCGGCAACCGGCCGCTCGCGGGACTGGACGGCCGTCTGCTCGCCCCGTCGGACGCGGCCACCACGGTCCTGCTCGCCTGGGCGTGCGTACTGGTGCCCACGCTGGCGTTCGCCGCGGTCGGGCTTCTCGGCTCGGTGGCCCTGGGCCGCTCCCCGATGGGGCTGCTGATGCCCGCGCTGCTCGCCTTCGCGCTGCAACTCGCGCAGCTGCTGCCACTGCCGGTGGCGGTACGGATGGCCCTGCCGAGCCACGCCTTCCTCGCCTGGCGCGGGCTCTTCACCAGCCCGGTGCAGGCGGGACCCCTCCTGATCGGGCTCGCGGTGAGCCTGGCCTGGGCGGTCGCCGCCACCGCGCTCGCGTACCGGCTGTTCCTGCGGCGCGACTTCACCGACCTGTCGTACGACGGGTCGGGGCGGCGCGTCCTCGTGGCGGGGGCGCTGCCGCTGACCGTGCTGGTCGCCCTCACCGTCGGTGTGCTCGCCGGCGCGACCCCGGCCACGGGATCGGGGATCGAGCAGGTCAAGCTCCAGGACTCGCTGGCCACGTCGTACGCCCACCTCTACCGGCTGCAGACCCGGGAGCTGCATCGCCCCGACGTCACCGAGGCCCAACTGGGGGCGACCGCGGCCTGCGACAAGGGCGGCTCCCGCGTCGTCGACCAGGGACCGGGCAACGACTGGCGGTGCGTCGTCTCCTGGCATCTCCCCGGCGCGACCGCCGTCGGCACCGCCATCTACCAGCTCGACGTCACCGCGGACGGGCGGTACGTCGCCGACGGAGACGGACCGAAGGAGGTGAACGGCTACTTCCAGGTGCGCACCCCCACCGGGGACGCACCCAACCCCCTGTGGCAGTTCGACGGGAACGTCGACCTGCTCACAAGCAAGCCAAAGGAATAATCCATGCACGTCACGCGCCACCGCGTCGCGAAGTCCCGGCTCGGGCTCTTCCGCCGACCGATCGGCCGCCGGATCCACGTCCTCACGGCCGCCACCGCCGCGCTCGTCGTCGCGGGCGGAGGCATCGCCTACGCCTCGACCGGGGTGTTCGGCAACAACCGGGTCGGCGAAACCACCGACGCCGGCCTGCAACTCGCCAGCGACCAGGTCCTCAAGCCGATCGGTGAGCGCCTGCTCGTCGACAACGGCAAGCTGCTCGCCTCGACGGTCAGCCCGGACGGCCGCTTCCTCGCGGCGCTCACCAACGACCGGTCGATCGCCCTGACCATCGTCGACCTGAAGAACTACAAGGTGTTGCAGCAGGCCGGGACCGCCTCGACCGCCGGCGTACTGCGCATCGCCAACAACAACGTCGGGCAGGAGGGGCCGGACTACTCCCCGGACGGCAAGACCCTCTGGCTGCCGCAGATCGACGGCTTCAACCGCTTCCCGGTGAACGCCGACGGCACCCTCGGCACCCCGACGTTCGTCACCATCGCCGCGCAGGGCTCGAAAAAGGCGCTGCCGGCCCAGGCCGTCTTCTCCGCCGACGGTAGGACCGTGTACGCCGCCGTCAACGGCCAGAACCGCGTCGTGGCGATGGACGCCGCGACCGGCGCGGTCCAGCAGAGCTGGAACGTGGGCATCGCGCCCCGGGGTCTGGCGCTGGTCGGCAACAAGCTCTACGCCAGCAACGAGGGTGGCCGCCCGGCCAGGCCCGGCGAGACCACGATCAACTCGTACGGCACCCAGGTGCCGGCGAACCCGGTCACGGGTGCCACGACCACCGGCACCGTGAGCGTGATCGACGTCGCCAACCCGGCGGCCCCGGTCGGCTCCATCGACGTCGGCCTGCACCCGACGGCGATGCACGCCGCTCGCGGCGCGCTCTTCGTCACCGACACGTTCGACGACCAGGTCTCGGTGATCGACACGTCCCGCGACCGGGTCGTCCAGACGATCGCCACCCAGCCCTGGCCGGAGGCCACGGTCGGCTACGCCCCGGACGGCGTGACCCTGACCAGGGACGGACACCTGCTGGTCACGCTCGGCCGGGCCAACGCGGTCGCCGTTTACCGGTACACCAGGCCGCAGGAGCCGGTCAGCTACGTCGGCCTGCTCCCGACGGACTACTACCCGGAGGAGGTGACCACCGTCGGCGACGACGTGATCGTCACCAACACCCGGGGCATCGGCGAGCGCGGTCCGACGCGCACGATCAACAAGGGGGCCGGCACCACGCCGGCCACGGGCCACAACACCCACGACTCGACCGGTTCGCTGCTGCGGTTCAAGCTGCCGGCCGACTCGGTGATCGCCAAGTCCACCGCCACGGTCTTCGCCCAGAACGGCTGGGGCAAGAACGACGTCAAGCAGGCCGAGGGCAAGTCGGCGCACGCCGTACCGGTGCCGAAGCGCCTCGGCGACCCGTCGACCATCAAGCACGTCTTCCTGCTCGTCAAGGAGAACCGCTCCTACGACCAGGTGTTCGGTGACGACCCGCGCGGCAACGGGGACCCCACGCTGGCGCAGTTCGGCGAGAACGTCACCCCGAACCAGCACGCCCTGGCGCGGCAGTTCGGTCTCTACGACAACACGTACGACATCGGCACCAACTCGGCCGAGGGCCACAACTGGCTGATGCAGGCCGACAACCCGGAGTACACCGAGTCCAGCGCCGGCGAGTACCAGCGCAGCTACGACACGGAGGACGACGCGCTGGGCCACCAGCGCAGCGGCTTCCTGTGGACCGGTGCCGAGGCGGCCGGCAAGACCGCCCGCAACTTCGGCGAGTTCACCCAGTTCGAGACCGTTCCCGCCGGCGCCACGTGGCAGAGCTTCTACTGCGACACCCGGAACATGGCGGCGACCGGTCAGGACACCACCATCAAGACGGACACCCAGTCGCCGATCCCGTCGCTCAACGACATCACGGTGCACTCGTACCCGAAGTTCGACACCAACATCCCGGACCTCTACCGGTACGAGATCTGGAAGCGTGACTTCGAGGCCAACGGGCCGGCGAACCTCAACATGTTCTGGCTCTCCAGCGACCACACCGGCGGGGCGCCGAACGCGGTCGCCCAGGTCGCCGACAACGACCTGGCCGTCGGCAAGATCGTCGACACCATCTCGCACAGCAAGTGGTGGAAGGACTCCGCGATCTTCGTGATCGAGGACGACACCCAGGACGGCGTCGACCACGTGGACGGCGCGCGCGGTCCCGTACAGATCATCAGCCCCTGGGCCCAGCACGGCACCGTGGACAGCACCTACTACACGCAGATCACCATGATCCGCACCATCGAGCAGATCCTCGGGATCCAGCCGATGAACCAGAAGGACAGCGCCGCCACCCCGATGAGCCGGGCCTTCACCAACAAGCCCGACTACACGCCGTTCACCGCGCTGCCCAACCGGGTGCCGCTCACCGACGGCCTGGCGACCCCGCCGGCCTGCGGCAACGACACCCCGGCCGGCGCGCCGGCCAAGGCGTCGACGGTACCGGCCGACAAGCGGCACATCGCCGAGGTCTGGAGCGCCTGGCAGCAGAAGCAGCAGCTGACCGGGCCGAACGCGGTCCCGGACTTCGCCCCGCCCGCGCTCATGGACCACTTCACCTGGTACCAGGCGCACAACTGGAGCACCCCGTACCCCGGTGAGGACAAGATCCTCACCCCGGACGCGGTGCCCGGTGGCTACCTGCCGTCGCCGGAGCACGACGGCTGACCTCCGCACCATCCACGACGACGGCCCGCCGGGGATCCCGGTGGGCCGTCATCGCGTTGCCGCCGGTTCCTGGGGTCCCTCCAACCTCCGGGCGATCTGTTCGATGGCAGCGAGATCGTCCGGGGTGAGGCGGTCGATGAAGTGCTGTCGGACCGACTCGACGTGGGTGGGTGCGGCGTCGTCGAGGGCGGCCAGCCCCTGCTCGGTCAGTACGAGGAGACAACCCCGGCCGTCGGTCGGGTCGGGTGCGCGCCGCAGCAGACCACGGGCTTCCATCCGGGTGGCGTGGCGGGAGAGCCGACTGCGTGACCAGCCCATCTTGTCGGCCTGTTCGCCCAGGGTGCTGGTGTGCTCGGGCCGCTCCGACAGCGTGCTGAGCACCTCGTAGTCGGGCTTCGAAAGTCCGACCGTGGCCAGATCACGCGCGGTGCCGGCCTGGACGGCGACCATCACGCGCCGGAACGCTCGCCACGCGCGTTCCTCGTCGGGGTTCAGCCAGCGCACGATCCCGGCGGACGGTTTTGTTGACATGTAATCAATCTAGCATCTAGTCTTCGTTTCCATGTCAACGAGATTGCTTCGCGTCCTCGTGCTGGTCTGCACCACCCGTCCCGGCGCCCTCGGTCCCACGGTGGCGGAGTGGCTGATCGACACCATCACCGCTCGGGCGGCGGAACTCGGCGCCGAACTCGTGCCGGTGGCCCTCGGCGACCTGAACCTGCCGTTCCTGGACGAGGAGGAACATCCTTCGTCCGGTGTCTACCGGCACGAACACACCCGTCGGTGGAGCGAGATCGTCGACGCGGCCGACGGGTTCCTCGCGGTCACCCCGGAGTACAACTACGGAATGCCGGCGGCGTTGAAGAACGCGCTGGACTACCTCAGCCGCGAGTGGGCGTGGAAGCCGATCGGCTTCGTCAGCTACGGCAACACGTCGGCGGGCACCCGGTCGGTCCAGCACGCCAAGCAGGTGGTGACCACCCTGCGCCTGGTTCCCCTGGGCGCCACGGTCTCGTTGCGGATCGGCGAGGCCACCGAGGACGGTCGGATGCGCCCCGACCCGGCCCGTGACGCGGCCGGTGTCGCCCTGCTGGACGAACTGGTACGGGTGGCCAACGCCCTGCGGCCGATGCGTGATCGCGTACGGGCCGGTACGCTCACCGGCCCGTTGCCGGGGTCCTACGCGAGGCGGCTGACGCCCGACGACGCGCCCGACGTGACGGTGTTGCAGCGGTGCTGCTGGGTGGACGAGGCCGTCGTCAACGACACCATGGACCTGCCGGCCCTGCGCGAGTCGCTGGACGAGGTACGCGAATGGTTGAACACCTGGGACACCACCGGCCTCTGGCTGGACGGCCGACTACTGGGCATGGTGCGGACCCGCCAGGTCGAGGCCGACCTGCACGTGGGTCGGCTCGCCGTCGTGCCCGACCTTCGCGGCCGAGGGCTGGGCCGGTGGCTGCTCCGTACCGCCGAGGCCGCGGCCGAACCGGACCGCCGTCGCATCCTGCTGTCGACCGGCGCGAAGAGCGTGCGCAACATCGACCTCTACCGCGCCGAGGGGTACCGGCCGATCGGTGCCTCCGACGGCGCCGTCCACCTCGCGAAGGAACTGCCCCGGTAGGTGCCGCGGACGCCGGGGGTGCCTTCCGGCGCCGGCGGTGGCGCGCCTACCGGTGCCGGTTCCGTGGATGGTTCCTGGCCGTCCGCTCGTTGCCGTGCTTGTAGTTGCCGGTCAGGCGCGCCATCAGCTCCTGCGGGTCACCGTCCGCCAGGTCGGCCAGGAACCGGCGCGCGGCGGCGCCGCGAAGGACACCGGCGGGGCGACCGTGGTGCAGCAGCTCGACGTCCCCGTTCTTACGGAGGCGATAGGTGAATCCCTCGGGTGCTCCGCTCATCACCGCATCGTCCACGTGGCCGGCTCCGGTACGCGAACGATTTCCGGCGCACCGGGCGTCCCGGTCAGCGACGGCGCAGGCCGATGGAGGCGACGAAGTCGGGCGCCAACTCCAGCTCCGCAGCGGACGGGGCGAGCCGTACGGCGGTGACCGGGACCATCGCGAACGGCTGCGCGGTGCCGAGCAGCGGCGAGTAGAGCGGCACGAACCCCTGGTCGTGCAGGGAGAGGTGGAAGTCGGCCGAGATCGTCCCCCGGGCGTCGATCGCGCCGGTGGCGTGCCACGACGGGATCGGCGCGCCGCCCAGCAGGTTGAGCCCCAACCGGTTGCGGCCCGGCCGGACGCTGGCGAGCACGGCATTCGGGACGATCTCCTGGCGGTATCCGGCCTCCCGGTCGGCGTACCAGGCCGCGAGGTACTCCAGGGTGTCGTCCCAGGTGGTCCGGAGCAGCGCCCGCCGGGCCTGGCGAAGCTCGGCCGGTACGCCGGCGTGCACCTCGTACAGCTCCGCGTAGAGGGACTGCGCCCAGGCGAGCATCGGCATGCCGACCGGCTCCGGCACCGGGACCGAGTGGACGAGCGAGCGGAACAGTGGCACGAAGTTGCCCCTCGGGTCGACGGCGGCCGCCCGGCTCAGCGCGGTCAGCGGATCCACGGTGACGTCCAGCCCGGCGAACGCCCGCCGGTGCTCGCGTCGGACCCGCTCGGCGAACTCGGCGTGCTCCCGGCGGCGCGCGGGCTCGATCCGCTGCGCGATCAGGTCGCCGTATTCCCGGATCTCCAGGAAGTCCGCGCCGACCGCCTCGGCGTACCGGATCCGGGTCCGGAACCCCTGCTCCAGCGGCAGCAGCGGGTGCCGGCGGAAGTGTTCCCCGTCGAGGACCAGCGTGACCCGGGCGCCCGGCGGGTAGACCTGGCCCAGGGCGCCGACCAGCTCGGCCAGCCGTACCGTCATGGCCAGGTCGGCCAGGTCGGGCAGGGGACCGGGCGCCTTGAGCCGGCTGTGGCTGAACTTGGTCGCGAAGCACATCAGGACCAGCCGGACGGGTTCGCCCCGCGCGACGACCGGCATCAGATCGCCGAGCGCCTGCTCGACCGGGTAGTCCGCGCCGGTGCCGAGCCGGAACTGGCGGCGCCGCAGGACGTGGTAGACCAGTCGGGCCTGGCGCTCCACCGCACCGAGCCGGCGGTCGGTACGGCTCCGGCTGGCCACCGCGTTCTCGGCGGTACGGGCCGCCGAGCTCTTGGCGGTGGAGACGAGCCTGCTGACCAGCGCGTCGGTCTGCGCCGCGCTCCAGTGCACCGCGTACCGCCGCGCGAGCGGGTTGCGGCGCAGCTCGCCGACGCGTACCGACGACAGCGACGGGGCGTACGACAGCGCCGGCGGCGCGTACGGCCGGGCCTGGCGCCAGGTGTCCGGGGCCCGCTCGACCGTGTCCAGCACGAACACGCTTCCGCCCCCCGGCGTCGTCTCCGGCCGTGCCGTCGTCTCCGGTCGCGGCGTCGTCTCCGCCGGTTCCGGGGCCGGCACCGGCGGTGGCGGCGCACCGACGCGGAGCCGACCGGTGGTGGCCAGCGTCGCGACCGTCGCCGGCGTCGGGTCGGCTTCGCGCAGCTCGCCGCCGAGATGGAAGATCTCCTGCCGCAGCCGGGCCAGTCCGACCGGTCCGGCGTCGCCGGGCGAGCGCAGCAGGCGGACCACCGGAGCGGCCCGGTGCCCGGTCCCGTCCGGAACCCGGGCACGGCGCACCAGGTCGAGCAGGCGGCCTACCGCCTCCTCGGTCCCCGCCTCGCCGGCGTGTGCGTACCGGGCCCAGCGCGGGTCGGCGCGCAGCCGGCGTGCCGTCGCGGGTTGGAGGAAGCGCAGCTCGGCGACGACGATCGTGTCCAGTGTGGACAAAACGACGGCGGGGTCACGCCCGGACGCCGCCGCGCCGGCCGTGGCCAGGGCCGCGACGGCGGCCAGCCGGCCCGCCGCACCGCCGGGAACTCCGCCGCCGGCGCCGAAGGTCGCGTCGTCGCCGTCGTCGTGGGTCGCACCGCCGTCGCCGCCGAGGGTCACGTCGTGGCCGTGGGTCGCGTCGTCGTCGGCGCTTTCGACGGCGGTCGCGCCCTGTGGCGGCAGCGGGCTGGCCGACAGCTCGGCGACCACGACCCGCCCGGTCGGCGCACCCTCGGGCGTCAGCTCGAACAGCACGTCGGCGCCGGGGTCGACCAGCGCCCAGCCGTACCGGTCCAGGGAGGTGCGGAAGACCCGCAGCATCGGCCGGAGCAGGTACTCCACGAGCGCGTCCGGTACGTCGACCGCGCCGAGCGACGGATGGGTCAACACCGCCCGCGCGAGCGCCGGTGCGGCCGCCAGCTCCCGCGCGCTGACCGTTTCCGATCCCTTCGGTACGGCCGGGTGGTCCGGGAAGAGCGGTCCCGGCGAGGCGGGTCCGCCCGGTGCCGGTGGCGCCGGTGGGCAGGCCGCGTAGAGGCGCAGCATCGGATCAGCGCGCAGCATGCGCCGCAGATCCGTCCAGGTCGGTGGCTTCGTCCAGGTCAGGGTGGCATCGGTCGCGAACATTCCATCCCCCGTGTGTCGTCGGCGACTCGTGCTCCAGGCGGCGTCAGCGCCCGCCGGTCACTCCCGGCGGCCGATCAGCACCTCCGTACGGATCGGCTCGACGAAGACCCCGCTCGGTTCGATTCTGATCAGCTCGGCCCGCAGGTCGTCCCGGAAGTCCCCGGCCCGCTCGGCGAGCGCGCCCGGGGTGGAGTCGGGCATCGTCATCTGCAGGCCGACGAGCGACTCCACGTCGTGCCGGCGCTCCCAGCGCACCTCGAACGCCTCGACGCGGCCGAACGCGGAGGCGCCGAGCAGGTCCCGGTGCTCGCGCCGTACCTGCCCGTACGTCCGCCGGTCGGAGCGGGCGTCGCCGCGCCAGCGGCGGCGGAAGGGTATCCAGCGTTCCCGCACCGCGACCACCGCGTCCGCCCAGGTGGGACGGTCGGGCACGTCCGGCGCGGTACCGCTGACGCTTCCGGTGACCACCACCACCGCCCCGGCGGGGCGGATCATCCCGTCCAGGGTCCGGAGGGTCGCCGGCCGGTCCATCCAGTGGAACGACGCGGCCATCAGCGCGAGGTCGAACGCGCCCAGCCCGAGCCGCGCCAGCCCCGAGGAGTCCCCCTCGACGAAGGTGATGTTCCCGACGCCGGCCTGCCCGGCCGACCGGCGCCCCTCGGCGAGCATGGCCGGCTCGGGATCCACCGCGACCACCTCGGCCACGTACCCGGCCAGCGGCAGCGTCGCCGTCCCCGGCCCGCAGCCGAGGTCGAGCGCGCGCTGGGTTCCGTCGAGGCCGAGCCGGGCGGCGATCCCGGCGAAGACGTCGTCCGGGTACGCCGCGCGGTACCGCGCGTAGTATCCGGCCGCGCCGGCGAACAGGCTTGCCGTCGTTTCCGTCATCGCTTCTCTCCCCCCGTGGTCCCCACCCCGACCGGCCGCTTCCCCTCGGCCCCGGCGTTCCCCGCCCGACGGAGCGACCTCCCTGCCCCCGACGGAGCGACCTCCCCGCCCCACGAAGGGACGCTCCCCGCCGGACGAAGGGACATCGAAGCATCGAGGTGCGACAATCCTATCCTCGCCGTCGCGCATCGCCGATCGGTAATATCCGCCGGGACCGGACGTTCCGCGCGGGGCGGAACTCCGGCGGGGGAGGTCGGCGATGTCGCTCGATGGTTCCGGCGAGATCAGCATCGGTACGCGGATCGGCCGGCTCGCCGCCGCGCACCCGGACCGGCCCGCGGTGACCGCCGTCGCGCCCGACGGCAGCCGCGACAGCATGACCTGGAGCCGGCTGGAGAGCGAGAGCAACGCGGCGGCGCGTCGGCTGGCCGAGGCGGGGGTGACGGAGCGGACCACGGTGGCCGTGGCGCTGCCCGCGGGGATCGACCACGTGGTGGCGACCATCGGCGCGTGGAAGCTGGGCGCGCTGGTGGTGCCGCTGGACCCGTACGCGACCGCCTCCGAGCGGGCCGCGATCGCCACCGCGCTCGGCGAGCACCTGAGCGTCGGCGGCCCCGGCAGCACCGTACCGGCGGGCAGTTGGCGTACCGGCGGGCACCCGACCGGGCCGCTCGCGCCGCGTGGCGTACCAAGGTCGGCCTCGCTGACCGGCGGCACCACCGGGCTGCCGCGGGTGGTGCTGCGCCGCAAGCCGTGGTCGTACCCGCCGGACGGGCTGCTGTCGGCGAGCGAACGCGCCCGCGGGATGCGCTTCGAACAGGTGCAACTGGTCGTGCTGCCGATGTACCACGCCGGATTCAGCGCGCTCTACCAGGGGCTCGCCCTCGACCACCAGATCGTGCTGATGGAACGTTTCGTCCCGCGCCTCTTTCCCCGCCTGGTGCAGGAGTTCGGGGTGAACTACGTACGCATCGTGCCGGCGCTCATGCGGATGATCCTCGACGTCCCGGACCTCGGCGACTTCGACCTGTCCAGCATCGAGGGCGTGCACCACGGCGCCGGGCCGTGCCCGGAGGAGGTCAAGCGCCGCTGGCTCGCGCTGATCGGCCCGGAGCGGGTCTACGAGGACTACGCAAGCCAGGAGCGGGTGGGCTCGGTGCTGATCCGGGGCGACGAGTGGCTCGCGCACCCCGGCAGCGTCGGCCGCCCGACGGACTGCGAGATCCGCATCCTCGACGAGGACGGAAAGGAACTCCCGGTCGGCGAGACCGGCGAGATCTACCTGCGGTCGGCCGCCTCCCGCCAGCCCGAGTACGTCGGTACCGGCCCGGCGCTGCCGGAGCGCGACGGCTTCCTCAGCATCGGCGACCTCGGCTACCTCGACGCGGAGGGTTACCTCTACCTGGTCGACCGCAAGAGCAACGTCATCAACGTCGGCGGCGCGAACGTCTATCCGGCCGAGGTGGAGGACGTGCTGCTGCGCCTGGCCTCGGTGGCGGACGCGGCGGTGGTGCCCCGGCCGCACGAGTACCTCGGGCAGGTCGTGCACGCGCTGGTCGTACCGGCGGACGCGGCCCGACCGCCCACCGGGGCGGCGCTGGCCGCGCACTGCCGCGCGCACCTCTCGCCGACCAAGGTGCCGATGTCGTACGAGATCGTGGCCAGCGTCGCGCGCAAGAGTTCGGGCAAGATCAGGCGTCGGGACCTGGCGTAGCGCCCGACCCGCCGGCGGGCCGCGCGCGCAGCCGCTCGGCGACCTGGGCGGCGAACCGGCGTACGTCCGGATCCTCGAACAGGCCGGCGGGATCCACGCTCACGCCGTAGTCCTGCTCGACCCGGGCGACGATCCAGAACGCGGCGAGCGAGTGCCCCCCGAGCGCGAAGAACGTGCCGTCCGGCGGGCAGGCCACCCCGAGCACCTCGGACCAGATCTCCCGGACGTGCGCCAGGACCTCGGGATCGACGACCGGCTCGGCGGCCGGATCCACGGTCGGATCGAGAGACGAGTCGGACATCGCGCGGACCTCCCCAGCGACGGCGGCAGCGAGCGTATCAGGCCCGTCGATCCGTGCGCGGTCTTCGCCGTGCGCCGGGCGCCGGTGGGCCCGACCTCGCGCCGTCCCCGCCGCCGTCGGCCGGGTCAGGACGCGGGCTCGCCGACCGTGGGCCGGCCGGGTCATTAGACCGGCTCGCCGACCGTGGACCCGGCGCGGCGGCGCGGCAGACAGAGCTGGGCGGAGAGCAGCCCGGCCGCGCCGACCAGGGCCCACAGCGCCCACGGGCCGATCGCGTACACGGCGCCGCCGACGAGTGGTCCGGCGCCCGTACCGATCGCGTACGCGGCGCCGTACCACCCCTGGTAGCGCCCGACCAGCGGGGGCGGGGCCAGACTTCCCAGGTAGGCGCTGGCGACGGGGCTGGAGATCATCTCGCCGAGCGTCCAGATCAGCACGGTCGCCGCCAGCGGGATCATGCCGGTCGTGAACCCGGTCAGCGCGAGACCCACGGCGACGAGCAGGTTGCCGACGGCCAGCGCGTACTCCGGCCGGTACCGGGCGACCGCGCCGGTGACGGGCAGCTCCAGCACCAGCACCAGCAGACCGTTGAGCCCGAGGAGCAGACCGAAGTCGCCCGCGCGCAGACCCACGTCGCTGACGTGCAGGGGCAGGCCGACCGTGGACTGGACGTAGACGAACTCGGCGACCACGGTCATCAGCAGGAATCGCACCAGGGCACGGTCGGCGAGCGCCCGTCGGTACCCGACCGCCCGGTCCGCTCGGTCCGCCCGAGCGTCCGCGTCGTCCCGGTCGAGCCGCGACCGGGGCGGATCGCGCAGCAGCACCGCCACGACCACGCCGAACAGCAGGCACGCGGCGGCGTTGCCCAGGAACAGCTCCACGTACGAGGTGCTGGCCAGGAGGCCGCCGATGACGCCGCCCAGGGCCGCGCCGATGTTCATCGCGAACCGGAACACCGCGAAGGCGGCGAGCCGTTGCCGGTTGGTCGCCACGGAGTCGAGCAGCACCGCGGCCGCGGCCGGCCGGTAGACCTGCGAGGTCACGCCGACGAGGCCGACCACCGCGACGATGACCGGGAACGGTCCGACGGCCGGCACGATCGCCGTCAGCCCGGCGGTGGTCAGGGCCGAGAGCACGATGGTCCAGCGCCGGCCGAGCCGGTCGGCGAGGTGGCCGCCGACGGCGTTGCCGAGCACGTTGCCCAGACCGGAGACGCCCAGCACGAACCCGGCGGCGCCGGCGGAATATCCGCGCCCGGTCAGGTAGAGCATGATGAACACGGGCAGGAAGTTGCCGACCCGGTTGACCAGGATGCCGAGGCTGACGATCCAGACCCGGCCGGGCAGGCCACGCAGCGCGTCGCGGAAGCGCGGCTCGTCGGCGCCCGACCGGTCCGGCGGCGCGCCGCTCACCCGACGCGCTCGGTCCGCACGTGGATCGCCGCGGCCAGCCGCCTGGCGTGGGCGATCGCCTCGTCCGCGGTGGCGCCGCGGGCGATGACGTGACCGACCTTGTCCTCGTTCCAGGTCAGCGGTGCCACCTCGTCGCCCGGCTCCACCCGTACCCGCAGGTCGACGTAGGCCGGGTCGGCGCGTACGGCGTCGACACCGGTCACCGCCACGACCCGTCCGGGCTCCGGCGTGAGGAACCGGACGGCCACGCCGCCCCGGGGCTCCGGGGACGCGGTCAGCGGCTGCACCACGCCGAACCGCGCGCCGAGCGCGTAGCGCTCCATGTCGACGCCGTACGCGATCTCGGTCAGGTCGTTGATCCGGTCCCCGCCGACGCGGTTGTGCGACTCGACGATGCGCGGGCCGCGCGAGGTCAGCTTGACCTCGGTGTGCCCCGGGCCGTCGCGCAGCCCCACCGCGTCGAGGAGGTCCGTCACCAACCGCGTGACCTCGCGCAGCGTCTCGGCCGAGCAGCCGCTGGGCTGCGAGTGTCCGATCTCGACGAAGTTGGGGCCGGCGCACTCCTTGTCGGTCACCGCGACGACCACGTGCCGGCCGTCGAAGGACAGGGTCTCCACGCTGATCTCCGGGCCGTCGAGGAACTCCTCCATGAGGAACTCGTCGAAGGAGTCGGCGCGGGACAGGTCCCTGGCGGCCAGCTTCCCGTCGAGGGACCGGAACCGCTCGGCGACGACCTCCACGTCGGCGTGGTCGCGGACGCGGAACACTCCCAGGCTGCCCGATTCGCGGACCGGCTTCACGATGATCGGCAGCCCGTGCGCCCGGACGAACTCCCGGACGTCCCGCGCGGTACGGCCGACCGCGGCGGCCACCGGGCTGATGCCGCGGTCGGCCAGCCGCTGGCGCATCCGCCACTTGTCCAGCAGCAGTTCCACGGTGGCGACGGACTCGCCGCCGAGGCCGAGGGCCCCGTTGATCCGCGCCGCCGGCAGCAGTCCGAGTTCGAACAGCGACACGGCCGCCTGGAACGGGTACGCCTCGTGCAACGCCCGGACCAACGGCAGGAGCCGGTCGACGTCGCCGTAGTCGAGCAGCAGCGCCTGGTCGACGTAGGGCCAGTGGCCCCGGTCGTACTCGTCCGGGAACTGGGCGTGCACCACGTCCAGGCCGAGTTCCCGGGCCTTGCGCAGCTGCTCGATCCGGCCGCCGACGACCAGGGCACGGGGCCGTCCGGTGACGCCCGCCGAGGACGGTCGACCGGCGGGTACGGCGGCGTCCGGCAACATGGCTTCCCCTCGCACGCTTCCTCCCGACGACCGACTGCAACACCGGCAAAAACGCTATGCTGGTTGCAGCCGGAAGTCAACCGGCTTTCGGGTTATGGTGGTGTCGGGCTCGCGGGGGCCCCGGGACGGCGAGCTTCCGGCAGCTCGCGCCGCAGCACGAGGGGACGATCGTGACGACCGGTCCGGACAAGGGCGCCGCAACCGCGTACGCCGACCTGCTATGCGCGTTCGCCAACACCCTCGACGTGGACGTCGACGCCACCGTGCCCGACGCCCTCACCGACCCGGCCGCGCTCACCGACTGGCTCCGCGCCCACGGCCTGCTGGGCCCCGGCGACCGGGCGGACGGAGCCGACCTCGACGTCGCGCTCGCCCTCCGGTCCGGGCTGCGCACCGCCATGGCGCGTCACCACGACGACGACCCGGCGTCACCGGTGGCCGACCTCGACGCGGCGGCCACCCGGCTGCCGCTCCGGATCGTCTTCGACGGCACCCGTCCCCGGCTCGCCCCGGCGGTCGACGGCGCCCGGGGCGGCCTGGCCCGGCTCCTCGTGGCGGTGGCCGACGCGCAGGCCGACGGCGTGTGGGTACGCCTGAAGCTCTGCGTCGCCGACGACTGCCAGTGGGCGTTCCACGACACCTCGAAGAACCGCTCGCGGCACTGGTGCTCGATGGGCGTCTGCGGTAACCGGCAGAAGACCCGCACCTACCGCGCCCGCCAGCGGGCGCAGGAGTGAACCCGTCGGGTCGACGGTGGCCGCGTGGGCGGGGCCGTCGAGCTGCCGCGGCGGCGCGCCGCCCGGGCCGACCGTCAGTCGTCGTGGTCGGTACGCAGGTTCGGCTCGCCCGTGCGGCACTCCACCTCGAACTCGACCCGGTCGTGACCGTCGCGGGTGGAGCGGAACTCGCCCTCGGCGCGCTCCCGTGGCCCCGCGTCCCGCTCCCTCACCGTGAAGCCCTGCGCCGGGGACATGCTGACGATCTCCGAGCCGGTACCGACGCACCGGGCGACGACCGTGCCGCCGCGGGTCGGGAACGACCGCGTCGTACCGGAGGGATCGCCCGGCGAGGGGGCGGGTCCGGTACCGGCGCTCGCCGCGGCGGTGGGGGAGCCGGTGACGTCCAGGGAGGGCAGGGCGGCCAGTTCCCGGGACACCTCGGCCTCGCTCCTCGGCCGGGAGGCGGACGAGGAGATCCCGGAGCCGATCAGGTCGATGGCGGCGAGCCCCACGAGCACGGCCACGGCGGCGGCCCCGAGCCAACCGGCGATCGCGAAGAGCGTACGACGTCCCACCGGGTCGACTATGCCCGCCGCGGCGTTAAGACGGGTACCGGGAAACGGTAAGGGAAGGTAAAGCGAGCACCGGCGGAGCCTGCGTCGAGCGTTCCTCGCGTTACCGTGCAGCGTGGCCCATCTGCTGCTGATCGAGGACGACGTGGCGATCCGTACCACGCTGGTGCGGTCGTTGCGGGAACGCGGGCACGCGGTGGCCGCCTCGCACACCGCGATGGACGGCCTGCAGACGGCCCTGACCGAGCGCCCCGACCTGGTCGTGCTCGACCTGGGCCTGCCGGACCTGGACGGCGCCGAGCTGCTGCGCATGCTGCGCGCCGTCAGCGCCGTACCGGTCATCGTGGCGACCGCCCGCGACGACGAGGACGAGATCGTACGGGTGCTGGACGCGGGGGCGGACGACTACGTGGTCAAGCCGTTCACCGCCGCGCAGCTCGACGCGCGGGTCCGGGCGGTACTGCGCCGCGGCGGGCCGGGCCGCGCCGAGGCGCCGGTCGTGGTCGTCGGCGGGCTGCGCCTGGACGCGGGCGCCCGCACCGCCTCGCTCGACGGCGCGCCCCTGGAGCTGACGCCACGCGAGTTCGACCTGCTGCACCACCTGGCGAACCGGGCCGGACAGGTGGTGACCAAGCGCGAGCTGCTCACCGAGGTGTGGCAGGTGCCGTACGGCGGCGCCGACAAGACCGTGGACGTGCACCTGTCCTGGCTGCGCCGCAAGCTCGGCGAGACCGCGCAACGTCCGCGCTACCTGCACACCGTGCGCGGGGTCGGGATCCGGCTGAGCGAGCCGGCGTGAGGGCCCGGCTCGGGCTGCTGGTCGCGGCGACCACCTGCCTGGTGCTGGTCGCCTTCCTCGTGCCGCTGGCGCAGCTGGTCCGCCAGGTCGCCGAGGACCGGGCGGTGAGCCGCGCCAACGACCTGATCCAGGCGGTCGTCCCGCTCGTCGGCACGTCCGACCCCGCCGAGCTGGAACTCTCGCTGACCGGGCTCGCGGCGCCGGTCACCGTCTTCCTGCCGGACGGCCGGGTGCTCGGCCCGCCCGCGTCGCCCACCCCGGCGGTACGGCTCGCCGCGCGGGGCGGGTCCGCGCTGACGGTGCAGACCCGGGCCGGGCGCGAGATCGTCGTACCGGTGGTCAGCGGGGACGGCACGGCGGTGGTGCGTACCGTCGTGCCGCGCGACGAACTCACCCGCGGCGTCACGCGGGCGTGGCTCGTGCTCGCCGGGCTCGGGGTGCTGCTGGTCGGGCTCGGGCTGCTGGTCTCCGACCGTCTCGCCCGCAGCCTGACCGCCCCGATCGAGGACCTCTTCGCGGTGTCGCACCGGCTCGCCCGCGCGGACCTGGCCGCCCGGGCCACCCCGGCCGGCCCGCCCGAGCTGCGCGAGGTCGCCGGCGCGCTGAACCACCTGGCCGGGCGGATCCAGGACCTGCTCCGCGCGGAGCGCGAGCGGGTCGCCGACCTGTCGCACCGGCTGCGCACGCCGCTGACCGCGCTGCGGCTGGAGGCGGAGGCGCTGCGCGACCCGGACGAGGCCGCCCGCCTCACCGCCGCGGTGGACGGCGTCGAGGCGGCCGTCACCGCCGCCATCCAGCAGGCCCGCCGGCGCGGCGCGGAAGCGCCGCAGGCGCCGGGCCGCTGCGACGCCGCCGCCGTGGTACGCGACCGCCTCGCCTTCTGGTCCGTGCTCGCCGAGGACACCGATCGGCGGGTACGCACAGAGCTGCCGGCCACGCCGCTGCCGGTGGGCGTACCCGCCGACGAACTCGCCGCCGCCCTGGACGCCCTGCTGGGCAACGTCTTCGCGCACACGCCCGACGGCACGGACTTCGCCGTCGAGCTGCTGCCCCGCGCCGGCGGCGGCGCGCGGCTCGCCGTGACGGACGCCGGTCCCGGATTTCCCCGCGCGCAGGGCGGGGCCCCGCGGCGGGGCGCCTCGGGCAGCGGCTCGACCGGGCTCGGGCTGGACATCGCCCGCCGGGTGGTGGAGACCGGTGGCGGTTCGCTCCGCCTCGACCGGGCGCCCGGCGGCGGCGCCCGCGTGCTGCTGGTGCTGGCCGCGCCCGGCAGCGGAGCCGTGCCCTTTACCGGAGCTTAGCGAGCGCACAGCGCGCCCCTAGCGCGCGCCGGGGGACCGTGGGGACGCCCGAACACCCCAGAGTTCCCGGAGGTTCCCGTGATCAAGCTGCGTACCGTGGCCGCCCTGGCCACCTGCGTCGTCGCGGCCGGCGCCGTCACCGGTACGGCCCTCGCCGCCGGCGCGGACGACCCGACGCCGAACCCGTCCCGGTCGGCCGGCCCCTTTACCGCCGACCGCCGTACCGACGGCAACCCCTCGCCGGACGACAGTCCCTCCACCGCCGACAGCCCCTCGCCGGAGGTGAGCGCCGCCGGCCCGTCGGCGGCCCCGTCATCCTCGGTTTCGACCGTCGACGCGGCGGACGCGCGCGCGATCGCGTTGCGGACCACGAACGGCGGCCGGGTGGTGAGGATCGAGAGGGAGGCCGAGCACGGCCGACCCGTCTGGGACGTCCGGGTCCTGGTCGGCGGAGTGGAGCACGACCTCGACATCGACCGGGAGTCCGGCGCCGTGCTGCGGCACGAGGTGGAGCGCACCTCGGGCCGCGACGGCCGGGCCTCCGACGACGACCGTGACGACGACCGCGGCGGTCACGGCGCCGACGACCGTGACGACGACCGCGGCGGTCACGGCGGCGACGACCGTGACGACGACCGGGGCGGACGCCGCTAGAGACCCGTTGGGGCGCAGGTAGGGCGCCGCTGCGGCGGCCGGGCGGGCGCGGCGGGGGCCTCGGGGTGGCGCACCCCGCGCCCCGCCGCGCTCCGCGTCGTGGCCGGGGTTCCCGGCGACATCGGCGGGAACCGCTTTGGCAAGTCGTCCGGGGTTCGGCTAGAGTCCACATCCGTCGCCGCGAGACACCGGCGGCACGCGGACGTAGCGCAGTTGGTAGCGCATCACCTTGCCAAGGTGAGGGTCGCGGGTTCGAGTCCCGTCGTCCGCTCAGCTCCTCTCCCGACAGCCGGCGCGGCCCCTCCAGGCGACCAACGCCGCCACCTCACGTACGCCTCGTCGCCGTCGGCGTACCCGGCGATCAGCTCGTCGAGCACGGTCCCGGCCTACGGGGCGAGCGGTGCCAGCAGCGCGGGGACGTCGGCGGCGGCCAGGAGCCGTACCGCGTCGGCGTCGAGGCGCGCCGGGTGCAGCGCGTACACCTGCGCCCCGGGCGGGGCAGGCAGGTCCCCGCGGAGCAGGAACTGCACGCCCGCCGTGGCGGCCTCCGCCGCGCCCGCCCGGCCGTCACCGTCCGCGGTGGCCAGCCGGGCCGCGAACGAGGCCACCGACTCGCCGGCCCGGCGCCGGTACGACCACACCTCCTCGTCCCGGCGTACCAGCACCTCGGGGGCGCGGGCGGCGGCGATCCAGCGACCGAGCTGGCCCAGCGTCACCCGGGCGCCGGCGGCGAACGACTCGGTGAGCGCGTCCGCGACCACGGCGAACCGGTCGTGGTGCCGGTGCACGGCGTGGTCGGTGCCGGTGACCAGGGCGTCGACGTCGAGCCAGCGCATGGTCCGCTCGGCCAGGTCGACCACGAACGGAATGGTGACCCGCCCGGGCCCGGTCAGGTCGAAGCGCTGCTCGACCGCCCGGGCGTCGAACGCTTCGCCGCCCCCACCGTCGGAGCCGGCCCGCTCCTCCTCGCCACCGCCGTCGGAGCCGGCTTCGGCGTTGGCGGCGTCGGCGCCGGCGGCGCGGAGCATGAAGCCGGCGAACGCCTCGGCCATCTCGGTGAACGGCACGTCGTTGTAGCTGAGCACCGCCACCACCGCGTACCGGCCGCCGGCCGCCGCCAGCGTCTCGACGTCCAGGTCGATGAACTCGCTGGCACCCCGTGGCGCCGGGGCGCTGGTCAGGTCGCCCGAGTGCACCGCGCCCGGCACCCGCAGGCTCGTGTAGTCGCAGGTCGCGACGTGCCGCCAGGAGTCGTCGTACACGGCCACCGACAGATCCAGGTCGACGCGCTGCGCCGATTCCGTCCAGTGGCAGAACAGGCGCAGGTGCCGGCCGGCCGGCACCGGCAGCACGCTGCCCCGGGCGAGGGTGACCAGGGCCCGCGCGGCCGTGCGCTCGGCGAACGGGGCGACCAGGCCCTCCAGCTCCGCGTCGACCACCGCCCGGTCGACCGGCGGCAGGGCGGCGGCGCGCCGCAACACCTCGTCCTCCAGCACCCGTACCGCCGCGTCGACCAGGTCGGCCGGCAGCGGCGCGCGCCCGTCGTCGACCACGTGGGGAGCCGTCGTCCGGCCGGCCGGGAAAAAGACCCGGAGCCGGTGCGGTACCGCCCGGGTGCGAAGCTCGCCGAGCGCCGACAGCAGCACCGCCGGGGCGGTCGAGCGCGCCGCCTCGGCGAGACCGGCCAGCACCGGCTCGCGCTCGGCGGTGTCGGCGACCCGCAGCAGGTGGTCGGCCCGGCGCAGCAGCTCCCCGGGCCGGTCGCGCAGCGTCGCCACCGCGGCGGCCACGTCGCCCGTGGCCAGGGCCTGCTCCACGACCCGGCCCCGCCCGGCGACCACGACCCGGCCGTCGCGCACCTCGACCTCGGCCAGGCCGCGCGCGGTCGCGTCGAGGACGCGCCCGGCCGGATGCGCGCCGAGATCGGTCTGCCGGATCGCGGCGAACGCCAGCGCGGCGCGGGGGTAGCGTCCGGCGTACTCGCCCGGGTGCAGCCGTTCGCCCACGGCGATCCACGCCCGCCGGTGTCGGCGCATGTCCTCCACCAGCCGCGCCGGGTGGATCCGGTCCAGCGCCGCCAGCAGCGCCCGCCGCAGGGCACGGGGTACCGGGGCGAGCCGGGGACGGCCGACCAGCGAGTCCCCGCCGGAGCGGGCCACCAGCAGCCGCAGCACGTCGGTCGCCGTGTCGACCAGCCGGTCCGCCACCGGCACGGCGCCGGCCGGTACCGGGTCGGCGAGCAGCCAGCCGAGCACCCGCGCCTTCGTCTCCCGGCCCGGAATCCGCGCCGGCAGCCACGACACCTCGCCCCGCTCCTCGGCCGCGAGCAGCGCGGTCAGGTCGGCGACGTCGCCGGGCGGAAGCGCGCCCGGGCGGGCCAGCAGGGCCGCGAGTTCGGTACGCCCGTCGGCGGTCTCGTCCCGGCCCAGGTGCAGCACCCGCAGCCGCTGCGGGCCACCCGTCCGCGCCCCCGACCGGCGTACGGCCGCCTCGTCCGGCTCGCCCGCACGCAGGTACGGGTCGGCCGGGTCGAGCCGGCGGTGGCAGACCGGGCACGCCGAGAACTCGGCCGGGTCGAAGCAGGCACGGCAGACCAGGTGCGCGCAGGGGCTGACCGGGCTGACCGTCGCCTCGCGCGCGCAGAGCACGCACGCCTGCTCCGGGCTCTGGAACCAGGCGGCCAGCACCCGGTCGACGAAGAACGCACCCGTGTCCGACGGCACGCTCCGCGGAAATCGGCGGAACAGCGGCACGTGTGGACGGTCGGCGCCGAGCAGCGCGTCGCAGTCGGCGACCAGCGCCGAACCGAGCCCGACCAGTTCGGTCGGGCCGACCCGCAGCAGCGTGTCCCGCAGGGCGGGGGAGAGCAGCCAGCCACGGTCGACCAGGTCGGCCTCCAGCAGTCGTACGCCCGGCTCCGCCGCCGGGTCCGGCGACCCGCCGGCGGCCGGCGGATAGACGGCACCGCGGCGGCGCAGCAGCACCCGTGCCCGCGTCACCGGGGATGCCTGCGTCTCCCGCGTCCCTACGACCACCATGACGTCGCCGCCTCCCGCCCCGAGTGCCTCCGGACATGCGTGCGGGGCCGGTGATTGGCTGCGCTGCTCAGCCGAAGAGTTCGATAGAAGGAAGCGCATCCGGGAGCCGGCCCCGCACGGTCAAGATAGCGGATCACGCAAGCTCTCCCGTCCGCCACCCGTCGCAGGTCCCGGTGTCGAACCGGGCGGGCCGCCGTTATGAGCGGCGGTTGGACGGCCAACGTCCCCCTGCGGTCGTTCCACAGCGGATGGCACCGGGCGCTGTCCGCACCGACCGTCGTGGGCCGGTTCGGCAGGACATGCCTGAGAAGCGAGGCCGGGACTCGAACCCGTGTCACACGTTTTGCAGACGTGGCGCTCACCCAGAACGATCGCCTCGCCGTGACGCCCGCCGGTCGCGGGCCGGTACGGCGCTCGGTGTACCCGCCCTCGCCGAGGGCGTGACGTGCGGGCGGAGAGATTCGAACTCTCTCAGCACGAGGCACCTGTTTTACAGACAGGCCCGACTCTCCCACGTCGGCGCGCCCACTTGCGGTGACTGATCGGAATGGAGCCGGCACGTGTCGCGCGGACACCCGCCAGATCGTCGCGCGTGCGGGACTCGAACCCGCTCTGCCGGTGTGAAAGACCGGCGGCCTACCCATAACCGAACGCGCGGTGCGTGCTCCGGGGCGGACTCGAACCGCCGACCTCCGCCGTGTCATGGCGGCGCTCTGCCAACTGAGCCACCGGAACAGGTGCGGGACCGGGAGTCGAACCCGCCGGAAGTCGGGACGGCCGGATTCGAACCGACGACATCTTGGCCCCCAGCCAAGCGCGCTACCAAATTGCGCCACGTCCCGATGCGTGCCCCGAGCAGGATTCGAACCTGCGACCCCCTGATTCGTAATCAGGTGCGCTCTCCGCTGCGCCATCAGGGCATGGAGGACCCGACAGGAATCGAACCTGCGGCCTTCCGCGTGCGAGGCGGACGCTCTACCAACTGAGCTACGAGCCCGTTGCGTACCCGGGGCGGGATTCGAACCCGCAGAACTCCGCGTTCTGAGCGCGGCGACTTTGCCATTTTGTCCACCCAGGCGTGGAGGCTGGTCGCCCCCGTGTGAACCGGAGTCACGGCGTGTGCGCGGCCGGCGTGGAGCCGGCGACGGGACTCGAACCCGCTGCCTCCCGTTCACAAGACGGGCGCACCGCCGGATGTGCTTCGCCGGCACCGTGCCCTCGGCGCGATTCGAACGCGCACTGCCCGCCACCTCGGGGCGGTGCCTCCTGCCGTTGGGCTACGAGGGCGTGAGCTGAGAGCGGAGGATTCGAACCTCCACGATTTGCTTCAGAGGCAAACATGCTGCCGTTACATCAGCTCTCAAGGGCGGCCGGCGGGGGAGAGAGAGGGTACGGCCCGCCGGCCGCGGAACAATGCTGGAGCGGTTACCGAGAATCGAACTCGGACCTTCGCCATGGCAAGGCGATGCTCTTCCGTTGAGCTACAACCGCGGGGGAAAAGCCGTCGGCCAGACTCGAACTGGCCACCTCGCGCGTACCGGGCGCGTGCTCTACCTGCTGAGCTACGACGGCATGCCGGACGTGGACCTGGCCGGGATCGAACCGGCGCTCTCCGCCCTGCCGAGGCGGCGCGCTACCAACTGCGCCACAGGCCCGTGCTCCGGGGATCGGGATCCGTGCCCTGCCGGCCCCGCTCGGGCCGGGCCGGTCGGTACCGGTCTCCCGACCCCCGGACTCGCCCGACCGCGGCGCACCACCGTCGGCCGGGCTTGTGTTTGTGCCATCCGCTGTGGAGTTCTCAACTATCGGCCCCACCGACCGAGGTCGGGGGAGAGCAGGGGTGACAGGACTCGAACCTGCAGCCTTCGGTTTTGGAGACCGCTGCGCGACCAGTTGCGCCACACCCCTATGCACGTGTCGCCGGCCCGTTTCGCCGGGTGGGGAACGCCCGCCCGTCCGTGATTCCGGCGGGTAAGAGAAACGCCGCCCGGTCCCGGTTCGGGAGGGCGGCGTCAACGCTGGGAGATCCAGCTATGTTCGCCGCCGGTCCGGGTAACGCCGCCATTGCCGGGCGAGACAGGTCCGGGTCAGCCCCGCCGCGGGCAGCAGGACACCGCCGCGCGGCATTCGCCGCGTGGTGCCGGTGAACCTTTGCTGCGACATTTCGGGGCTCCCTCGTCCGGTGTTCGATTCTGTCCGGTGTTTAATTCTGTCCGGTTCGTTTTGCTCCGCTCTCGGCGTTGCTCTACCAAGGTATGGGCCGCTCGCTTCCGCGGCAACGGCTTTTCCGGTGGCCCCGATGTCACGGCCGCGCCGGCCGGTCCATGGTGGACGCCGGCCGGCGCGGGCGGTGGGGTGGGAGGCCGTTCACGGGGCGACGGTGGTCGTGTCCTCGCTGGGTGCCTCGGCCGGGCTGACCGGGGGCGGCGTCGGCGTCGGCTTCGGCCGCAGTACCGTCACCGCGACGACGGCCGCCGCGATGCCGCCCAGCACGCCGACGAACGACGTGGTGGCCATGGCCTCGACGAAGGCGTCCTTCGCCAACCGCGCCAGACCGGTGTCGCCCGTGGCGGCGGCGATCCGCAGCGCGTCGCCGATCGAGCGCCGGGCCGGCTCGGCGACGTCGTCCGGGATCGCGGCCGTGTACGCGGCGGTGAGGGCGCTGCCCAGTACGGCGACGCTGAGGGCGGCGCCGACCTGCTGCACGGTGTCGTTGACGGCGGACCCGACACCGGCCCGTTCGGGCGGCAGGGCCGCGAGCAGGGTGCCGTACGCGGCCGGCCCGGCCACACCGCTGCCGGCCCCGATCACGACCAGCGCGACGAGCAGCTTGAGGTAGCCGTCGCCGGGATTGATCGAGGCGAGCACCCCGAAGCCGGCGGCCATCAGCAGCAGCCCGGTGGCGACCGCCACGCGGGTACCGAGTCGCTTGTCCACCACGACGCCGACCGCGTTGAACGCCAACACGGTCGCCAGCATCGGTATGAACGCGGTGCCGGCCTTCATCGGCCCGTACCCGAGGACGAACTGCAGGTACTGGGTCAGCGCGAGCATCACCCCGCCCGCCGAGAGGGCCAGCAGCACGATGGAGAGGCTGGCGCCGGCGAAGTTGCGGTCGCGGAAGAGCGACATGGGCAGCATCGGTTCGGGCACCCGCCGTTCCCAGAGGGCGAACGCGGTGAGGACCACGGCGGCGCCGGCGAACCCGGCGACGGTCGTCGGGGCCGACCAGCCGTCCTTGGCCGAGGAGATGACGCCCCAGATCAGCGACGTCATGCCGATCGTCGAGAGCAGCGCACCGACCACGTCGGGGCGGCTGGCCGGACCGCGCGACTCGGGAATGACCGCCAGCGCGGCGACGATGCCGAGGACCGCGATCGGGATGTTCATCAGGAACACCGACCCCCACCAGTAGTGCTGGAGCAGGAGGCCGCCGACGGTCGGACCGCCGAGCGCGCCGAGCGTCAGGACGGAACTCCAGATCGCGATGGCCTTCCTGCGCTCGGTGTCGTCGAAGACCGTGGTGAGGATGGAGAGCGTGCCGGGCATCAGCAACGCGCCGCCGACGCCCATCAGACCCCGTACGGCGATCAACTGGCCGGGCGTCTGGCAGAGGGTGGCCAGCGCGGACGCGCCGCCGAACACGACCAGACCGGCCACCAGGGCGCGGCGGCGGCCGTACCGGTCGGAGAGGCTGCCGGCGGTCAGCAGCAGGCCGGCGAAGACCAGGATGTACGAATCGATGATCCATTGGATGTCGGAGGCGCTGGCGCCGAGATCGCGGATCAGCGACGGGATGGCGACGTTGAGCACCATGTTGTCGATCACGACCACGAGCAGGCTCAGGCAGAGCACGCCGAGGATCAACCACCGGCGGGGATGAGGTGCGGGCACGATGCCTCCCGATCGAACGCTGTGCGAGATTCTCGAACACTGTACCAGCGATCTCGAACGCCGTACGATGATCGGTAGACTGGGGGTGTCGAAGGGACATCACATGCCGTCGAAGCCGGAGATCACCGACTCGGTCTGGCTCCGCCCGCCCCGGAACCGGGGCGAGCAGCCCGCCCTCAGCCGGGAGCAGATCGTCCGCGCCGCGATCGAACTGCTGGACGCCGAGGGGCCCGCCGGGCTGAGCATGCGTCGGCTCGGCACCCGCCTGGGCTCCGGCGCCACCTCCGTCTACTGGTATGTGGCGAACAAGGACGAGCTGCTCGAACTCGCGGTTGACGAGGTGATGGGCGAGGTCTACGTACCCGAGCCCGGGGACACGGGTTGGCGGGTCGGCGCCTCGATCTTCATCACCGGGATGCGTGCGATGCTGCTGCGGCATCCGTGGGTGCTCGGCCTGCTCGGGGTGCGGCCGAACCTCGGCCCGAACGCCATGCGCATGGGGGAGCGGACCATCGCCCTGCTCTCCGCGTCCGGCTTCTCCCCGATGGAGATCGCACACGCCAGCTCGCTGCTGATGTCGCACGCCATCGGCTCGGCGACGATGGTGTCGGCGGCGCTCCACCGTACGAGGGAGTCGGGGCTCTCGATCGAGCAGCAGATGGAGCAGTTGAAGCCGTACCTCGACCGGGTCGCCGCCGAACACCCGCACTACGACCGGTGGCGGCAGGAGGTCGGCCCGTCGACCAGCGACCCCGAGCGGGTCTGGGAGGAGAGCTTCACCTTCGGGCTGGAGCGGCTGCTCGACGGCCTGGATTCGTGGCTCGCCCGCCGGGAGCGCTGACCCGCCGACGACCGGCGGAACGGGGGCACCGTCGGCGCTGAGGTGCCGGCGGAACCGGGCGGGTGCCGACCGGCAGAACCGGCAGGTTCCCGACGACGCCGCAACCGGCCCGCCACCCGGGGCGTGTAGCCCGTAGCGCGCGGATGACGCGCGGTGACGCTACGGGGGGGCACGTGGAGACGTCGACGCGACCGGGGCCGGAGGCCACGCCCGGTGACCCGTCCACGCCGGCGGGCGGCACCACGTTGCCGGCGCACCTGGCGCTGCTGGTCGTCGCGCTCGCCGCCGGTGTCGTGGCCCAGGGCGGCTACTACCCGGCCGGGCGGATCCTGGTCACCGGGCTGGTGGCGGTCGCCTTCGCGGTCGGCTGGTGGTCCCGCCGCGGGCCGGCCCTGACCTCGGCGCAGCTCCTGGTCGCCGGGGCGGCCGGGGCGCTGGCGGTCTGGATCCTCGTGCGGGCGGTCCCGGCCGGCGGGTACCCGGTCGCCCTCGGCGCGGCGGCCACCTGCGGCTGCGTCGCGGCCGTGGTCCTGCTCCTGGCCCGGACCGGTCCGGCCGAGCGCGAGGCGGTCGCCTTCGCCGCGCTCGGCCTGGGCGCGCTGGTCGCGCTCACCGCGTGGTGGGGCGTCGCGGGCCGGTCGCCCCGGTTCGCCGTACTGGTCGAGGGCCGGCTCTGGCGGGGCGCCGCCACGCTGACCTACCCCAACGCGGCGGCGGCGCTGCTGGTGCCGCTCGCGTTGCTCGCCGTCGCGCTGCTGGTGGCGCGGGCCCGGCCGGTGCCGCTCGCCGGGGTCGGCTACGTACTGCTGGTCGGGGTGGGTGCCGCGCTGAGTCGCGCCGGCGTCATCGCGCTGCTGGCGGGGCTCGTCGTGCTCGCGCCGCTCGCCGGCGTACGGGCGACCCTGACCCGGGCGGCGCCGCCGATCCTCGGCGCCGGTATCGCGGTCGTGGCGCTGCTGCCGTCGGTGCCCGGCACCGCGCAGCCGCGTACCGGTCTGGCGGTGCTCGGCCTGCTGGCCGGCGCGCTCGTCGCGGTCGGGCCGTTCCTGCTGGCGCGCCACCTGCCGGCCGGGCCGGGTGCCCGGGCCGGTCGGGCGGTCGCCGTGGCGACCGCGGTGGCGCTGCCGCTGCTCGGCGTGGCCGCGATCCTGGCCACCGTGGACGGAGACGCGCTGCGTACCGTGCTCGCGAGCCGGGGAAACCTCGCCTCCTCGGGGCGCAGCGGCGCGGCCGGGGCCGCACTGCGGCTGGTGGCCGCGCAGCCGGTCGTCGGTACCGGGGTGGGCCAGGCGCGCTTCCTCTGGCTGACCCCGGACGGCAACGGGCAACTCGCCCGGTACGCCCACAACGAGTACCTCCAGGTCCTCGTCGACCTCGGCGCGGTCGGGTTCGCCCTGTTGCTGGCCCTGTTCACGGCGCTGGCGCTGACCGTACGCCGGGGTCGCGCCGCCGGGCACCGGCCGGGCATCCGGGCCGGAGCGATCGCCGCGCTGGCGGCCCTGGCCGTGCACAGCGGCTTCGACTTCCTGTGGCACATAGCGGTCCTACCGCTGGCCGCGGGCCTGCTCGTCGGGCTCGCCGGTCCCGCCATCAGCGAAGAACCAACCATCCAACGGGAGAAGGAGCAGCAATGAACGTACGTCTGTCCAAGGCGGGCGCGGTGGCGGTGAGCGCGATCGGCGTCGGTGCCGCCCTCGCGTTCGCCCTGCCGGCGGGTGCCGCCGTCAGCGTGCAGTCGGAGTCGCCGTCGATCGCCGTGCTGAAGCTCGGCGACCAGGCCCGGCTCGACGCCAACGGCGCCGTGGTGTTCGCCCCGATCACCCTCGCCTGCACGCCCGGCTCCAGCACCCTCGTCGGGGTCCGGGTGACCCAGGCGGTAGGGGGCGGCGACATCGCCCAGGGATCGACGGTCCGCGAGGTCGAGGAGTGCCGCGGGAAGAACCAGCGGATCCAGCTGGCGGTCAGCCCGTCGCAGAAGGCCTTCCGCAAGGGGATCGCGTTCGGTTCGGCGTACCTGGACGTCTGCGACCACCGCGGGTGCCGGACGGTGTGGGACGAGCACAACATCCAGATCGTCAAGTAGTCGCCGCGCCGGCCCGGACCGACGACGGGACGGACCGGTCCGGCGGCACGGGGGCGACGACGGGGGCGGGGCGCCCCGGGACCGCAACGGAGGGGGTCCCGGGGCGCCTCGGCGTGGCCGGGGCGGCCCGGCCCGGCCCATCGCGCGGGGGACCGGCGGTCAGGCCCCGCAGAGTTCGGCGAAGCGCCGCGCGTCGATGTTGCCGCCCGAGACGATCAGGCCGATCCGGGCCGGCACCGGGTCGAGCCGGCCGGCCAGGAGCGCGGCCAGCGCGGTGGCGCCGCTCGGCTCGATGACGATCTTCAGCCGCTCGAAGGCCCAGCGCATGGCGGCGCGGATCTCGTCGTCGTCGACCAGGGCGATCTCGTCGACCAGGCGTTGGTTGACGGAGAACGTCAGCGCGCCGGGGATCTCGGCGGCCTGCCCGTCGGCGATCGTACGCGGCACCGGGATGCTCACCCGGTGTCCCGCCGCGAGCGAGCGCCGAGTGTCGTCGCCCGTCTCCGGCTCCACGCCGATCATCCGGATCCTCGGCAGCAGCCCCTTCGCGGCGGTGGCGCTGCCGGCCATCAGCCCGCCGCCGCCGACCGGTACCACCAGCGCCTCGAGGTCGCCGACCTCCTCCAGCAGCTCCAGCGCCGCGGTGCCCTGCCCGGCGATGACATGCGGGTGCTCGTACGGGGGGATCAGCGCCAGACCGCGGTCCCGGGCCAGCGCCTCGCCCAGGGCGACGCGGTCCCCGGTGTAGCGGTCGTACGTGACGATCTCGGCGCCGTAGCCCACGGCCGCGGCCCGCTTCGAGTCCGGGGTGTCCTCGGGCATCAGGATCACCGCGCTGCTGCCCAACTCCCGCGCGGCCAGGGCGACGGCCTGCGCGTGGTTGCCGGAGGAGTACGCGGCGATGCCCTTGGCCAACTGCTCCGGCGAGAGCCGCGAGACGGCGTTGTAGGCGCCGCGGAACTTGAAGGCCCCCACCCGCTGGAAGTTCTCGCACTTGAGGAAGACCGCGGCGCCGACCCGGTCGTCCAGCGTGCGGGACCGCAGCACCGGGGTGCGGTTCGCGATGCCGTCGATCCGCGCGGCGGCGTCGCGGACGTCGGCCAGGCCGACCGGTGGCGTGCTCGTCACGATCGCGCTCCCTCCGCACGGTTCGGACGCCGACGCCGGGTCGACGAGCCGCCGGGGTGGACAACCGGTCCACGCGCTGGACTGCCGGTGGCGAACCGTGCCGGATGCTACACCCTGGCCGGGACCGACCACCCGGTCGACGGACAGGCATCGCAGGGGTTCGGACAACGTACCGTGCGGGCCTCGACCTCGTCGCCGCCCGGGACGCATCCTGGCGGGCGTGAACCCCTCGACATCACCCACCGTGGCAACCGGCGGGCCGTCCCTCTGGCAGGCCCTCCGGCGCCGCTGGCCCGCCGCGCTCGGGCTGGCTGCCGCCGTCGTCGTGCTGGCCACCGGCGCGGACCGCGAGACCCTCGCGATCGTGGTCGGCGTGGCCACGCTCTGCTATCTCGCGGCGGCGGTATCGGGCCGGCGGTGGATGGCCTGGGTGGCGGTCCTCGGCGCGAGCGTGGTGGTGGCGGCCAGCGAGGTGACGGGTCTGCCCTGGTGGATCGGCATGGGCGCGGTCGCGCTCGGGCTGGTCGTCGTGGGGCTGCTCACCCGCGTACCGCTGGCCACGCTCGGCGCCCAGACGGCCGCGCTGCTCGGGTACGGCGGGCTCGCCGTGGTCGCGCTGTACCTCGCCCCGCAGGCCGGGCCGGTGCTGGCGGGGCTGGTGCTGGCCGGTCACGGCGTCTGGGACCTGGTCCACTATCGGCGCGACCGGGTGGTGTCCCGCTCGCTCGCGGAGTTCTGCATGCTGCTGGACGTGCCGCTGGGGCTCGGCTTCGTCGTCCTCGGTGCCGCGCTCTGACCGGCCGCACCGCCCGCGCCGTCGAGCGGCGGACCGGCCTGGCGGGGTGTGCCCGACCCGGTCGCGGTCGTCCGGTCGCGGGCCCCCGCGACGCCCCAGACGGCCCCGGCCAGCACCACCGCGCCGCCCAGCACCTGCGTCGGCGTCATGCTCTCCCGCAGCAGTAGCCAGGCCGCGACGATACTGACGACCGGCTCGACCATGCTCATGATCGAGGCACGGGTCGGTCCGATCACGCGCATGCCCGCGAAGAAGGCGCCGATCGCCACCACGGTCGAGACGGCGGCGACGCCGAGGACGGGCAGCCAGGCGCTGGCCGCGAAGTCGAACCGGAGGGCGCCGGTACCCGTACCGGCCAGCGCGAACGACGTACCGGCGAAGAGCGCCACGAAGGCGCTGGTGCCCAGCGGCGGCAACCCCGCCGACCCGCGGTCGCCCACCACGATGTAGACCGCGTAGACCACGGCCGCGCCGACCGCGTACAGCACGCCGACGAGGCTGAGCGCGGCGGTGGGGCGACCCACCACGAGGGCCATGCCGACCAGGGACAGGGCGATCGCGCCCACGCCGGCCAGCGGCGGCCGGTGCCGCCCGACGGCGCTCGACAGCAGCAGCACGAACGCCGGGTACAGGTAGAGCAGCAGCACGGCGAGCGCCGGTGAGATGTGCCGTACGGCCGAGAAGTACAGCAGCGACTGCGTGGCGTAGAGCACGCCGCCGAGCAGCACCAGCGCGCCGAGCTGCCGGGCGCCGCCGGGTCGCGGCAGCCGCCGTCGGGCGGCGAGGTAGCCGAAGAGCAGGGCGGCGGCGAGCGCGAACCGCAGCAGGAGCAGGGTCGGGACGTTGACGCCGGCCGAGTAGGCGTACCGGGCGAAGATCGGCATCAAGCCGAAGCCCGCCGCGGAGACGACCACCAGCGCGCTGCCGCGCAGGGCGGGACGGCCCATCGGATCCTCCTGTCGCGGCGACGCTGCGACGGCTTCCCCGGCCGCGTGGGGGAGGCGCCGGTCCCGCGCGGGCGTACCTCCGGCGAACCCCCCACCGGAGCGGTCCGACGGGCAGCGGGTCCGACGGACAGTGGTCGTCGGAGGGTGGGACCTTACCCGGTCGGAGAGCATAGCCCGGCACCGCCGCGGTCCGGACCGTGATTTCCCGGGGACCCGGTATCGAAGATTTCCTACATCATAGTCCATAATATTGAAGTATTCCTACGCTTCTTTACGGGGAGGACGCATGGGTCGAGGAAGAGGGCGGCTCGCGCTGCTCTGCGCCGCCGGTCTCGGCGCCGCGCTGCTCGTGGCGCCGCCGGCCGGCGCGCAGGCCGCGCGGACGACGGCGGGCGCCGGGACGGCCGCCGGCACACAGCCGGCGCGGACGACGGCGGGCGCCGGGACGGCCGCCGGCACACAGCCGGCGCGGACGGCGGCGGGCGGGCCGGCCGCCGCGCCGGCGGGTCGTACCGTGACGCTGGTCAGCGGCGATCGCGTGCGGGTGGGCGACGACGGGCGGGCCAGCGTGGAGCGGCAGCCGGGGCGCGAGCACGTGCGGTTCGTGTCGTACCGCGACGAGGCCCGGCACCTGCACGTGATCCCCTCCGACGCGCTGCCGCTGCTGCGGGCCGGGCGGCTCGACCCCCGGCTCTTCGACGTCACGGCCCTGCGCGACTTCGGGTACGACGACGGCCGGGCCGACCTGCCGCTGATCGTCACGTACGAGGGGAGCGCCGCGCGGACGTCGGCCCGCTCGACCCTGGCGGGCGCCGCGGTGAGCCGGGAACTGCCGGCGGTGGACGCGCTCGCGGTACGCGCGCCGAAGTCGCAGACCGCCTCGCTCTGGCGCGGCCTCACCGGCGGTGGCACCGCGACCCGGAGTCTGAGCGGCGGCGTCGCGAAGGTCTGGCTGGACGGGCTGCGCGAGCCGACGCTCGACGTCAGCGTGCCGCAGATCGGCGCGCCCGCGGCCTGGCAGGCCGGATACGACGGCACCGGCGTACGGGTGGCGGTGCTGGACACCGGCGTCGACGCCACCCACCCGGACCTGGCCGGCAGGGTGCTCGCCGCGCGGAACTTCACCGAGGGCGCCGAGGACGACCGGGACCTGGTCGGGCACGGCACCCACGTCGCCTCCACCATCGCCGGCAGCGGCGCGGCGTCACAGGGCCGGTACCGGGGCGTCGCGCCCGGCGCCCGGCTGCTGGACGGCAAGGTGTGCGTGGACGGCGGCTGCGCCGACTCGTGGATCCTCGCGGGAATGGAGTGGGCCGCCGCCGAGCAGCGCGCCCCGATCGTCAACATGAGCCTGGGCGGGCCCGACACGCCGGGTACGGACCTGCTGGAGGAGGCGGTGCGGCGCCTCGGCGACCGGTACGGCACCCTCTTCGTCATCGCGGCCGGCAACGACGGCGGCGAGGCGGCGGTCAACTCCCCGGCGAGCGCCGACGCGGCGCTGGCCGTCGCGGCGGTGGACGCCGACGACCGGCTGGCCGACTTCTCCAACCGCGGCCCGCGCGGCGACGACGGGGCGCTCAAGCCGGACATCTCCGCTCCCGGCGTCGACATCACGGCGGCCAACAGCAAGGACGGGCAGCTCGGCGAGCCGGGCGAGGCGTACACCACGCTCTCCGGTACGTCGATGGCCACCCCGCACGTGGCCGGAGCGGCGGCGCTGCTCGCCCAGCGTCACCCGGACTGGTCCGGGGCCTCGCTCAAGTCCACGCTGATGGGCTCGGCCAAGCCCACCGACCCCGTCGACCTGCTCGGCCAGGGCGCGGGCCGGGTCGACGTGGCCGCGGCGATCGGCCGGAGCGTCACCGCCGCCCCGGCCAGCGTCAGCTTCCCCCTCCAGGAGTGGCCGCACGACGACGACGCCCCCGTGACCAGGACCGTCACCTACCACAACCACGGCGGCGCGGACGTGACGCTCGCCCTGTCGTGGCAGGCGACCGGCCCGGACGGCGAGCCGGCGCCCGCCGGCATGTTCACTGTGGACCGGCAGACCGTCGCCGTGCCCGCCGGTGGCGACGCGACGGTCCGGCTCACCGTCGACACGAGGGCCGGGGCGCCGTTCGGCCGCTTCGGCGGATACCTGACGGCGTCCGGCGGCGGGCAGGTGGTGCGAACCCCGTTCGGGGTGGAGAACGAGTCCGAGCGGTACCCGCTCACCCTGGTCCACACCGCGCGCTCCGGTGCGCCGGCGACGGAGTACAGCGACATCGTCTTCCGGCTCGACGCGTTCAACTCCTACCCACTGGGCGGCAACGCCGACGGCGTCGAGGAGATCCGGCTGCCCAAGGGGCGTTACGCGGTCTTCTCGGCCATCTTCGAGGGGCAGGACGAGGAGCTGACCTCCACCCTGCTCGCCCAGCCGCGGCTCGACCTGACCGGGGCGCAGACCGTGGCCCTGGACGCCCGGCTGGCGAAGCCCGTGAACGTCACCGTCACCGGCCCGGCCGCCCGCGGCGTCTGGGGCGAGTTCAGCGCCCGCACCCGGGCGGCCGACCTGCCGGGCGTCTCGCTGGAGATGAACATGGGCAGCCTCTCCGGCTTCGACCGCGCGTACACCGGGCGGGTCGGCCCGGACCAGGCCGTGGACGACTTCTCCGCCAAGATCAGCGGGGTGCTGGCCCAGCCGAACCCCGACGGCAGCCTCGACGGCAGCCCGTTCGCCTACCACCTCGCCTGGTTCCGCGACGGGCGGATGTTCGACGGGCTCGACCGCCATCTCAGCCCCGCGAACCTCGCCACGGTCCGCGAGAGCTACGCCGCGCAGGGCACCGGCACCGTCGGTACGACGACGGCGGTCGCGACGGCGGCCGGCCTGGACGGCAACTTCACCACCGTCGTCCTGCCGATCCCCCTGCCGTTCACGCGGACCGAGTACTTCAACACCGACGGCGGGATCCGGTGGAGCCGGATCCTCCAGGAGGGGCTGCCGGCGACCGGCCTGCCCCGGATCCAGACCACGGTCGAGCAGCCCGACGTGGCGTACCGGGCCGGGCAGGGCTACGACGAGCGGTGGAACCGGGGCGTCTTCGGGCCCTCCCTCGCCGCCCCGACCAGCCCGTCGGCGTGGGTGAGCCGGCGCGGCGACACGATCCACGCGGCGCCGCCGCTCTTCAGCGACGGCTCGGGACGGCTCGTCTCCGGCCGGGTGTCGAACCCGCACATCGCCCTCTACCGGGACGGCAAGCCGCTCGCCGAGGCCGCCGCGCTGAGCGGCGATTTCACCGTGCCGGCCGACGACGCGAGCTACCGGCTCCAGCTGGACACCGAGCGGGTGGCGCCGTTCGCCCTCACCACCCGGCAGAGCGTGGCGTGGACGTTCCGTTCGGCGCACGTCGCCGGCGACCAGCCGGTCCGGCTGCCGCTGTCGGTGGTGCGCTTCACGCCGACGCTGGACGAGCGCAACGGCGCGCCGGCGGGCGTGACGTACCGGGTACCGATCAGCGTCGGAACCCAGCCCGGCTCGGCGGCGGGCACCCCGCAACGCCCGACCGTCCAGGTCTCCTTCGACGACGGCCAGACGTGGCGGGCGACGCCGGTGCTCGGCGAGACGGGCAACTGGTACGCGATGGTCCCGCACCCCGCCGCCGACGGGTACGTCTCGCTGCGGGCCAAGGCGGCCGACAGCGCCGGCAACGCGGTGGAGCAGACCATCATCCGGGCCTACCGGATCACCGCCGGCGGCTGAGCCCGCCGGAACGGACGCGGGGCCGGCGTACGCACGTACGCCGGCCCCGTACCCTCGACGGGTTCGCGGGCGAGCCGACGGCCCGGGTCACGGACCGTCGGTGCTCCCTGGCCCGGCGACCGCGCCGTCCGTCACCACCAACTCCACCCGCCGATTGGTCTCGCGGTTGGCCGCGGAGGTGTCGGGCACCTTCGGACGGGTCTCGCCGTACCCCTTCGCGCTCATCCGGTCGGCCGCCACGCCCTGGGTGAGCAGGAAGTCGCGCACGCTGTCGGCGCGGGCCCGGCTGAGGACGAGGTTCGAGGCGGCCGACCCGCTGGAGTCGGTGTGCCCCTCGACGCGGATGCGCACGTCCGGGTTGTCCCGCAGGATCCGCCCGACGGTTCGCAGGCTGGCCCGGTCGTCGGGGCCGAGCCCGACGCCGCCGAGCCGGAAGGTGAGCGGCGGCACGGCGGCCAGCAGTTGCCGTACGTCGGTGACCCGGAGCTGGTCCACCACGGTCGCCCCGGTACCGCGGGCGGCGGCGAGCACCGCGGTCCGGCGCGCCTGCGACGGGACGGTACCGGTCAGCAGCAGGGTGCCGTTCTCCAGGCGCAGCGTCGCGTCGTCGGTGTCGGCGCCGAACGCCGCCACCACGGCGGGCAGGCCCGACAGCGCCGCGTCGGTCACGTCGTCGCCGACGGTCAGCCGGTCGTCGACCGCGGCGGCGCCGAAGGTGGCGGCCGCCGCCCCGGTCAGCGCGGTCCGGGCGACCCCGGTGGGCACCCGGCCGCTGACGGCGACCCGGCCGCCGTGCGACGCGACCAGCACCGACGGCGGTACGGGCGGCGGGGCGGTCTCCGACGCGGGCGGTACCTGCGCCTCGGCGACGCGTACCCCCTCCAGTCCCCGTACGACGCGCAGCGCCCGTTCGGCCTCGGCCGGCGAGTCCGCCCGCAGCGTCCCGTCGCGCCCGGTGAAGCTGACCCGCACCTGGGACAGGCCGGCGGTGCGCAGCGCCTGCTCGGAGCGGGAGGTGAGGTCCGCCTCCATCCGGTGGCGGTTCGGGAACTGTTGCGCTCCGAAGACGAGGAGCAGGCCGACGACGGCCACGACGAATGCGATCAGCGGGTGGTACCCGCGGGTGTGCTTGGTCATCAGGCCCGCCCCGCGTCCCGGCCGGCGATCAGGCGCTCGGTGAGTTCGAGGAATCCCGCTTCGTCGCCGTCAGCGAGGAGTCGGGCCTGGCGTCCCCAGGTGACGAGGCTGGGTGCGAAGCTGAGGCCGGCGGCTTCGATGGCGGCGCGGCGGGTGGCGTCGTCGGTGTCGGCGAGTTGGCGGAAGCTGTGGATGCCGGCGGCGCGTAGTGCTGCGGCGAACTTGGGGCCGATGCCCTCGATGCGCTCCAGGTCGTCATCCGCGCCCGTGTCCCGGCCGGCGATCAGGCGTTCGGTGAGTTCGAGGAATCCCGCTTCGTCGCCGTCGGCGAGGAGTCGGGCCTGGCGTCCCCAGGTGACGAGGCTGGGTGCGAAGCTGAGGCCGGCGGCTTCGATGGCGGCGCGGCGGGTGGCGTCGTCGGTGTCGGCGAGTTGGCGGAAGCTGTGGATGCCGGCGGCGCGTAGTGCCGCGGCGAACTTGGGGCCGATGCCCTCGATGCGCTCCAGGTCGTCGTCCGCGTCGTGGTCCCGAGCCGCCGGGGTAGCGGTCCGCGCCGGCCGGCCGTCCGCCGGAACGTCGACGGTACCTCCGGTCCCGCGCCCCAGGTCGTCGTCGACGATGTCGTCCGGCTCGGTCCCGGCGGCGACGCGAGCACCGGCAACGGTCGGGACCGTGGGGATGGCCGGAGCGGCGGCAGCGCTCGGAGCGGCGGCGACGGTCGGGGCCGTGGCGACCCGAGTGGCGGCAGCGGTCGGGGCCGCGGTGACCGGAACGGTGGCAGCGCTCGGAGCGGTGGGAACGGTCGGCGCCGCGGGCGCGACAATGGTGCCGTCGTTCCGTTCCGGCCTTTCCGGCGCGGCGGTGGAAATGGCCTTAGCCGAGGAGGGCGACGATTTCCTCCTGCCCCAGACGAGCCAGCCGGCGAGCAGTCCCAAAAGGAAGGCCGCCAGGATAATGAAAAGCGACTGGCCGATGAACCAGGCCACGAGAGACCTCCGGGAAGAAAGGTACGAGGGGATATGTTCCTGGAGCTCGGGGCAGCATTGTGTACGCGTCCGAATCCAAAGGACGCGAACGTGGTATTGGACAAGTGGCTGTGAAAGGCCAACCCGAGCACAGGTTCCGGAGCATCCTATATGGTCGGTCGGCGCTTGTTTGGCGCCCACTCGTACCCGATTTGCCACTCGCCGGCGGCCCGACGGAACCGCTTGCCCCATTCCCGTACCCGCTGGGGCGGTTCGGCCGGGCGGGCCGCGTCGAGGTCCGAGTCGAGCGGGTCGACGGGCCGGACGCCGGGGACGGTCGACGGGCCGGACGCCGGGGACGGCGCGGCTACCCGGAGCGCGCCGCCCGCGCTATCCGAGCGGCACGATGATGGTGACGACGGTCGGGCCGCCGGGCGGGCTGGAGAGGCGCAGTTCGGCGTCGACGACGTCGAGGCGGTCGATGATGCCACGCAGGCCCGTACCTCGGGCCGGGTCCGCGCCGCCGACGCCGCTGTCGGTGACGGTGACCAGTACGCTGCCGGGGTCGTCGACGAAGGCCACCTCGGTGGCGGCACCGCTGTGCTTGACGACGTTGCCGAGGCATTCGGCAATCGCGAAGTACACGGCGGTCTCGATGGAGGCGGGGAGGGCCGGCGGTGGGTCGCCGGTCACCGTGACCGGCACGGCGAGGTTGAGTGCGAGCGCGCGGACGGCGTCGCCGAGACCGCGGTCGGCCAGGACGGCGGGGTGGATGCTGTGCATCACCGCGCGGAGGTCCTCGAGCGCGGCGACGGCGGTCAGCCGGCCCTCGTCGATCAGCCGCGCCGCCGCGTCGGGGTCGCGACGCAGCAGTTCGCCGGCCAGACCCAGGGTGAGCGCGAGGGAGGCGATGCGGGCCTGGGCGCCGTCGTGCAGGTCGCGTTCGACGCGCTTGAGCTCGGCGGCCTGCCGGTCCACCGCCGCGCGGCGGGAGCGGGCGAGCCGGGCGACCCGGGCGGTCAGTTCCCGTTCCCGCGCGCCGGGCGGCCGGCTGACCACCCAGACGTGCAGGGCGAACAGGCCGGAGAAGCCGAGGTACGTCCAGACCGGCCAGAAGTACCCTCCGCCGGTGAGCACGTAGACGGCGAGATCGACCAACATGATCATGCCACCCGCCGCGCCGTCGACGGCCAGCCAGCGGAGCCGGCCGCGCGGGACGCGCAGCACCCGGCGCAGTACGAACTCGCCGGTCAGCACGGTGCCGACCGCGAAGTACACCCACCGGGGCCAGAACTCGTCGACGCCGGTGCCGGCCCAGGCCAGCGTGGCCGCGACGCAGAGCGCCACGGCCACGCCCGCGCGGACGGCCACCTGCCGCAAGCGGCCGGTCATCACCGCGCCGGCCGCCGGGCCGGTCGGTACGTGATCCAGCGCAGCAGCGTCTCGGCCGGCCCGCGGTACGCCACCGCGCTCATCGCCTGCGCGCCCGCCAGCGACACCGCCCAGACGGCCAGCCCGGCGACGACGGCGGCGTAGGTGCCGCCGAGGTGCAGCGCCCACGGGGAGAAGAGCGCCAGCCACGACACGGACTGGAACAGGTAGCCGCTCAGGGAACGCTGGCCGAGCGCGATCACCGGCCCGAGCAGGGCCCGGCCGCGCGGTGCCGCGCTCAGGCGCAGCGCCAGCAGGGCCAGCAGGGCGATGTAGCCGGGGCCGCCGTACTCGCCGGTGACCGCGTGGACGAGGGCCATGGCCTCGACGGTACCGGCGTCGACGTGCAGGACACCGGCGGCCACCAGGGCGTACGGCAGGGCGCCGACGAACGACGCGCCGAGGCAGCCGATGGCGGTACGGCGCAGGAGCGTGCGGTGCGCGTTTGTCATGACGTCAGCGTCGTCGAGCGCCGGCCCGGTCACGAGGATGCTGCGTCCCGTTCGACGGGGGTGGTAGTACCCCTATCCGTCGAGGTACGCCAGGACGGCCAGCACCCGCCGGTTGTGGTCGTCGGACGACTGCAGGCCGTTCGCGACGACCGTGGGATCCAGCGCGGTGCCGCCACCGGCCACCCGGTGCACCGCCTCGACGAACTCGCCGATGTCGGAGACCCGGTCCTTGAGCAGCTAGCCGATGCCGCCTCGGCCGTCGGCGAGCAGTTCCCGGGCGTAGAACCGTTCCACGTACTGCGAGAGCACCAGCACCGGTAGGCCCGGCACCTCGGCTCGCGCCGCGAGCGCGGCCCGCAGTCCCTCGTCGCTGTGGGTCGGCGGCAGCCGGATGTCGACGACGGCCACGTCCGGCCGCCGCTCGATCAGCTCGCGCAGCAGGTCGGGCCCGTTGTCCACGGCGGCGACGACCCTGCAGCCGTGCGCCTCCAGCATGCGGATGAGGCCGTCGCGCAGCAGCGTCAGATCTTCGGCCACCACGATTCTCACGGCGCAACCGTAGTCGAGGCCGCCCTTGTGAAACACGGCCTCTAGGGCCCGGGGACCGTGCCGGCGCGCGAGGGGACCGGGCCGGTCGACTCCCGGACGGTCAGGTGGGTGGGGAGCACCACCGCCCGCCGGAGCACCCGCGCCGGGCGCTGATCCAGCCGGGCGAGCAGCATGGCGACCGCCGCCCGGCCGGCCTCCTCGATCGGCGCGGCGAGGGTGGTCAGCGGCGGGTTGCAGAAGTCCGCGCCGAAGATGTCGTCGCAGCCGACCACGCTGAGGTCCGCCGGGACGGCGACCCCGCGTTCGCGCAGGCGGGTGAGCATGCCGATGGCGAGCAGGTCGTTGAAGACGACGCAGGCGGTCGCGCCGGTGTTGAGCACCGCGTCGGCCGCGGCGCTGCCCGAGCGGCGGCCGGGCGGGAACGGCCCGACCCGGCGGGTACGGCGGCCGTGCCGCTCGACGGCGGCGCGCATGGCGTGCCAGCGCGCCTCGTTCGACCAGGACCGTTCCGGCCCGGAGACGTAGACGATGTCGCGGTGGCCGAGGGAGACCAGGTGCTCGACGGCCTGCCCGATCCCGGCCGGGGTGTCGATCATGACGCGCGGTACGCCCCGGACGTGCCGGTTGATGACCACCAGTGGGATCTCGCCGGCGAGGCGGGACAGCGGGCGCTCGGACAGGCGCGGCGCGGCGAGGATGGCGCCGTCCAGCGACTGCCGCATCTTGTGCAGCATCTCGGCCTCGTGCTCGCCGGAGTCCTCGGTGTCGATCAGCAGCTGGGCGTAGCCGCCCGCCTTGAGCTGCTGCTGCGTGCCGCGGATCAGCCCGAAGTAGAACGGGTTCGTCACGTCCGACACGAGCAGGGCGATGGTGCCGGTTCGGCCGGAACTCAGGGCGCGCGCCTGCGAGTTCGGTACGTAGTTCAGCTCGCGCGCGGCGGCGGCGACCCGCTCGCGGGTCGCCGCGCTGACCCGCCCGGGGTTGTTCAACGCGCGGGAAACCGTCGACGGGGCGACGCCGGTACGCGTGGCGATGTCGGTGATCGTGACCGGGCGCAGGCGGGCCGGTCGGTTGCCGCGGTCCATGCTGGGAGCCAACTACTTCCTGGCAAAGTTTGGCAAACGGTTGCCATGATTTTGGACCGTTGCTAGCGTCCCCCGCAATCCGCATCGACGCGTGCGCACCTCTCAACCCGTCCCCTCGCACGCGGTCGACCGCACCGCTCGCGAGAGGAGTGGATGTATGGACGCGAGACGCGCCCTGATCGCACTGACCGGCCTGGTCGTGGCCGGCTCGACCCTCGCCGGCTGCGGCTCGGGCGACGACTCGACCGGCGCCGGCAAGACGCTGAACGTCCTGATCGGGGTCAACTCGATCTATCCCGAGCAGCAACGGCAGTGGTTCGCCGACGTCTCCGCCCGGTTCGCCGAGGCGACCGGCGCGAAGGTGAACTTCGAGACGTTCGCCTCGCCCAACGACGAGCTGACGAAGATCCAGACCTCGGTCCTCTCCGGCCAGGGCCCCGACGTCTACGCCCTCGGCACCACCTTCACCCCGACGGCGCAGGCCACCGGCGCCTTCATCGAGCTGAGCGCGGACGACTGGGCGAAGGTGGGCGGGCGGGACCGGTTCCTGCCGGCCACGCTCGGCATCTCCGGACCCGACCCGGAGCACGAGGTCGGCGTGCCGTTCACCAGCCGGCCGTTCGTGATGGCGTACAACAAGGAACTGCTCGCCGCGGCCGGCATCGACAAGCCCGCCGACAGCTGGGACGGCCTGCGCGACCAGGCCAAGAAGCTGACCAGGTCCGGCACGTACGGGCTGGCGATCGCGTACGCCGACAGCTACGACCCGTGGAAGTTCATCTGGGCGATGGACGTGCAGGCCGGCAACCCGGTCGTGAAGGGGCGCACGGCGCAGATCGACGACCCGACCACGCGCCGGGCGTACCAGACCTACCTCGGCTGGCTCGCCACCGACCACGTCGTCGACCCCGCCGCCGTGGGCTGGAAGAACGCGCAGGCCATCGCCGCGTTCGGGGCCGGCAAGGCGGCCTTCCTGCCGATGGTCTCGGCCACCTCGAAGGCGACCCTGGACAAGTCGGCCGTCGCCGGCAAGTACGCCTACAGCGTCATGCCCACCATCCCGCCCGGCGCGACCGCGCTGCCCGCCGGCGGCGCGGCGGCGACGAGCATCCTCTCCGGCGACAATCTCGTCGTCGCGAAGTACAGCAAGAACAGAGACCTGGCGCTCGCGCTGGTCAAGCTGCTCACCGACGCCGACAGCCAGACCCGCTACTACCAGCTGCTGGGCGAACTGCCGACCAACGCCGCCGCCGCGCAGGCGCTGCGCGGCGACCCGGCCCTGGCGGCGCTGGTCGACTCGTCGGCGCGCTCGATCGGTACGCCCTTCACGGGCGCGTGGAGCCAGGTGCAGCTCGCGCTGGTCAACGTGGTGGTGCAGTCGATCCCGAACCTGGCCAAGGGCCGGGTGGACGACGCGGCGCTGGGCGCGCTGCTGACGCAGGCCCAGACGGCCGCGCAGGGCGCGCTCGACAAGACCAAATGAGCGGTACGACGACGGCCCCGTCGGCGCCGGCGCGGGAGAGCGTTCCGCGCCGGCGCCGTACCGTGGCCGAACGCCACCGGCCGCTCTGGATGCTCCTGCCCGGCGGCGTCCTCACCGTCCTGGTCATCGTGGTCCCGCTGCTGGTGGCCGCCTACATCTCGCTGCTGGACCTCGACCAGTACTCGATCCGGCAGTGGCTCGACGCGCCCTTCGTCGCGCTGCGCAACTACACCGAGGCGCTGGGCGGGCCGGACCTGCTGCACGCCATCGGCGTGAGCCTCGGCTACTCGGCGATCGTCACGGTGGCGACCCTGCCGATCGGGGTCGCCGCGGCGCTGGCCACCCAGAACCGGTTCCGGGGCCGCGCCCTGGTCCGGTCGGTCTTCCTCGTCCCGTACGTGCTGCCGGCCTTCGTGGTCGGTACGGTCTGGCGGATCATCCTCCAGCCGGCCGGGGTGGCCAACACCGCGCTGGAACACCTCGGGTTGCCCGCCGGGCTGTGGCTCAACGGGCCGCGCAGCCTCGCGGCGCTCGTCCTGGTCCAGATCTGGACGTCGTGGCCCCTGGTCTACCTGCTGGCGGTCGCGGCCCTGCAGTCGGTGGACCCGGCGGTGCACGAGGCCGCGGCGCTCGACGGCGCGGACTGGTGGACGAAGCTGCGCCGGGTGGTCGCGCCGTACCTGCGCGGGCCGGTGTCGCTGGCCCTCGTCATCACGTTCCTGCACAACATCAACAACTTCACCCTGCCGTTCGTGCTCTTCGGCGTGCCGAGCCCGCACCACGTCGAGGTGCTGCCGGTCCTGACCTACGTGGAGAGCTTCCAGAACTTCCGGTTCGGGCTGAGCGCGGCGATGGCGATCCTCTCCCTCGTCCTCGTCGCGATCCCGCTGGCGATCTACCTGCGGGCCGTCCGCCTGGACACCGGAGAGGAGCGCACCCCATGACCCCCAGCCCACCGCCGGCGGACCCGTCGCGCCCGGCCGGCCCCCGACCGTCCCGGTCGCGCCGGCACTCGGCCGAGGCGGTCACCCGGCTGCTGCCCCGACCGTTGCAGGCGCTCATCGTCGCCGTGCTGCTGGTCTTCGTCCTGCTCCCGGTCCTCTACATGTTCTTCGCCTCGATCAGCTCGGACCTCGCGGTGGCCCGGGGCGCCTTCCTGCCCAGCCGGCTGGACCTCGGCAACTACGTCCGCATCTGGTCGACCACGGACCTCGGCAGCGGTCTGGTCAACAGCGTCGCGGTGGCCGGTGGCGTCGCCGTGGCCTGCGCGCTCGTCTCGGTCTCCAGCGCGTACGTCCTCGTCCGCTACGCGTTCCGGGGCCGGCTGACGATCCTGCGGGGACTGCTCGCCCTGCAGAGCATCCCCGGCACGCTCATGCTGCTGCCGGTCTTCGTGCTGTTCGCAAGCCTGGCGACGCTGCTCGGTACGCCCGTCATCGGTACGCGCTGGGCGCTCTTCGTCACCTATCTGACCTTCGCGCTGCCCTTCTCCACCTGGATCATGGTGACCTACCTGCGTGGGCTGCCGCGCGAACTCGACGAGGCGGCCCGGGTCGACGGCGCCTCGTCCTGGCGGGTGCTGACCCGCATCATCGTGCCGCTCAGCTGGCCGGGGCTGGTGGTCTCCAGCATCCTCGCCTTCCTGCTCGGCTGGAACGACGTGCTCTTCGCCTCGGTGCTGACCAACCCGGAGACCCGTACGGCGGCGGTCTCCCTGCAGGTCTTCGGCGCGAGCCAGGAGGGCGGGGCGATCCCCGTCTACGGGCAGCTGATGGCCGCGGCCCTCGTCTGCGCGCTGCCGGTCGTCGTGCTCTACCTCGCCTTCCAGCGGTACCTGGTCAGCGGCCTCACCGCGGGCGGGGTCAAGTGAGACGCGCGGCCGTCACGGCCCCGCGGCGGCGGGTGTCACCAGTGCGCCGCCGGGTCCGGTGGCCGCCGCGCGGTCGACGGCCCGCTTCAGCAGCACCGCCTCGAAGTGGCTCATCGGACCCGTGACCAGCGCGAACTGCGTACCGAAAGGCTCGACGCGCAGGCCCGGGGCGGCCGGTACCGCGTCCCGTACCCGGGCCAGGCCGCGCTCGGCGCCCGCCCGCCGGTCGTACACGGCGATCCGGAGGCGGTGGGTGCCGGCGCCGAAGGCGAACAGCTCCGGGAAGCGCTTGCGGGCCTGCGCCTCCGGCAGCTTCTTCGAGGTCCACCGCTCCTTGCCCGGCAGCGCCGCGGCCAGCCGCCGTACCTCGGCCGGGCTCTCCACCACCTCGATGGCGGCGAAGAACTCCGTCAGCCGGTCGACGAAGCGCTGACGGACGGCGGCGGCGTCGGCGCCCGCGTTGACGAACGCGCCGTGCAGCCGGAAGAACTGCACGCCCAACTGGTTGGAGGCCAGGTCCTCGTAGGACCACGCGGACATGGCGTTGTCCAGGATCAGCTTGGCCAGTTGGCGCTCGTCGAAGCCCTTGACCAGCGCCTTTTCCTGGCCCGACAGGACCATGTCCATGCCGAGGGCGATCGCGATGAACAGGCTCTCCCGGTAGTGCAGGAAGTCGTCGGCGTTGATCAGGTTCGCCTTCAGCAGCTCCGAGTAGATGGTCGGGTCCTCGTCGTCCGGGCCGATCAGGTCGCGTACCCGCTGCTGCTTCTGCTCGATCGAGAGGCCCTTGTCCGTCGCGCCCTGCGAGCCGAGCTCCTCGGCGAACTGGATGTGCGCGAAGAAGTGCTGGGCGTCGATCCAGCCGTACACCCGGGAGAAGATGTACCGGGCGTGGCTGCTCTCCACCTCGTCCTCGACCTTGTCCGGCTCCACGAAGTGCCGGCGGAACAGCGACTCCCACTCCTGCCGGGCCAGCGACCCGGCGGTGACCTTGCCGGTGCCCGGGGTGGCGGTCTGGCCTCGGAGGTCCGCGATCGCGGCGGAGCCGGTGGCCGCGCGCGGCCTGGTCGGCTCGCGCTGGACCACGGGCGCCGGCTGCCGGGCCGCGAGCAGGCGCTGGACGGCCGCGTTGCCGCACGCGCGCTGCAGCCGCGCCAGGACGACCGGTTGGAAGGCGTTCCCGGTCGGCGGGAGCTGCCGGACGCCGTCGGCGTCGAGCGGGCGGGCAGCCTTGGCTTTCGGCGCCGGCGGTGACGGCCCGGCGCCGCTGCGGTCTGCCCGACTGGTGCCCATGACACCTCGATGGTCCGCCGCGCACCGGCCCGGCGGGCAGGCGGAGCGGTACGGCCGATGGGGCACGAGTGGCTGCCCGGAAGGGCCGAGCGGGGCGTGGCCCAGGGGCGCGCCGTCGGGTCCGCGGTAGCCGGCGCACAAGAATCGGCATGTCCACGGAGGAGCCACATCGGGCGCGCGGTGTCATTTACTCCCGTAGTGAGTAGATTTCCAATCGGGAATGATCGGTATCGAAGGTGCGGACCGCCACCACAGTGCGGTCACCGAAGCATTCCCGGATGAGAGAGAGGATTTACCTTGCGTATTCGGAAGGCCGGGCTGACCACGGCCACCGTGGTCCTGGGCATGCTGATGGCGTCGACGGGAGCGTCCGCCCAGGCTCCCGCGGAGACACCCGTCGAGCAGCCCGAGTCGTACCGCGGCCTGCCCGTCGCCGAGTATCTGCGGCAGACCATGGACGCGCTGAAGTTCCAGCAGGTCATCGACCTGGCCCCGGTGACCTCGGCGGCGTCCGGTGTGACGGCCGCCGGTGTGGACAAGGACGCGACAGCCCACTCGGAGCGCGTCCGGCGGTACGCCGCCACCACGGCCGAGCCGCAGCCGATCTCGCAACAGCCGCAGATCGACGCCACGGTCCTGGAACTCGACGCCGCGGGGCGCATCGTCTCCTCCGGAACCGTGCTGATGAGCCCCCAGTACGCGCACGGCGTGGTCGTCCCGGTCGACGCGAACCATCACACGACGGCGGTGCGCTACCGCCAGTGGGACGACGCGGGCTGGTACACCAACCACGCCCAGGGCACGATCGACATCGTGCCGGGCCGGGAGAACGCGCCGCTGGACTTCATGTCGCCCTACCCGGCCTCGGTGCTCAAGCTGATGGTGACGTTCGGGGTGCTGCACCTGGTCGACCAGGGTGTGGTCGGGCTGGACGACACCTACGACTACCGGCCCACCACCATCAGCTCCCTGTGTGGCGACGCGAGCAGCAACACCATCCGCGGGTACATCGACGCCTCCCTGACGGTCTCGTCGAACGCCGCGAGCTGCGCGCTGATCAAACTGCTCTGGGACCACGACGCGGTGACCTGGCTCAACCAGAGGTTCCAGGATCTCGGCCTGGAGACCCTGCGGCTCGCCGAGACCAACCCCGCCAACGGCGGGCACTGGGACAACCCCATCACCATGACGTCGCTCGACACCGCGAAGCTGCTGCTGTTGATCAATGGTGGCTCCGGAACGCTGTGGACGACTCCCGCCGGCATTCCGGTGACGGCGGCCTCGGCGCTCAGTGACTCCTCTCGGCGGTTCTTCGCCGCCAAGCTGGGCGAGCAGGGCTGGAACTGGATGCTGTCGACCACGAACTACTGCGGGCGTGGCTACCCGGCACCCGGCATACCGCAGGTGACGGCCGGACGGTGGATCGCGGCGGACGGCACGATGACGGTGGCCGGCAACTACTTCGGGCGGGACGTGCGGCCCTGCAATCAGGCCGCGCAGGTGACCTTCCAGCACAAGACCGGCTGGGTCGGCAACTCCGGTTCCGACGCCGGCATCGTGCGGTCGCTGCCCGGCAAGCCGTACCGGCACTACATCATCGCGGTCTTCTCGAACCTCGGTGACCAGTACCAGGACCCGCAGCGCCCGGCGACCCCGACCGGCGTCGTCCCGGTCGAGTACACCCAGAAGCTGGCCCAGCTCGGCCAGGCGATCGACCGGTACGAGGCCGCGCGGCCGTAGTCCGGCGCGATGACCAGGCGCGGGGCGGACCGGTAACGGGGCTGTCCGGCGGTACGAACCACGGCGCGGGCGACGGGTCGCCCCGCGCCGTGGCGCTGGTCGCGGCGGCCGGGACAGCGGGTCGGCCGCGGTCCGGACGGGCACACCGGCCCGGGACCGCGGCACGGCCTCGGCCGCGACCGCCGAGGACGGGCAGCGCGTCCGGCCCTCCTCCCGGTGCCCGGGCCCCCGACCGATGCCGCCGATCCCGCCCCTCGCCGGGGGATCCGCCGATAGCATCGGGGCATGTTCGGTCGCGCGTACGGGGTGGCGCGATCCCTGGTGATGTACCACGGCGTACCGGGCCAGCACCGGCGGATGCTGCGGTTCTACCGGGAGTTCCTGGGCCCGGGTGACCTCGGGTTCGACATCGGCGCCCACGTCGGCAGCCGGGTCCGCGCCTGGCGCCGGCTGGGGAGCAGGGTGATCGCGGTCGAGCCGCAGCCGGACTGCCTGCGCGTGCTGCGCCTGTTCTTCGGGCGGGACGAGAACGTCACCCTCGTACCGACGGCCGTCGGCGCCCGGGCCGGCCGCGCCCGGTTGGCGCTCTCCAGCGCGACGCCGACCGTCTCGTCGATGTCCCGGGACTGGATCGACTCGGTCGTCGCCGACCGGCGGTTCGCCCGCATCCGCTGGGACCGCTCGGTCGAGGTGCCGGTGACGACCCTCGACGACCTGATCGCGACGTACGGCACGCCGGTCTTCTGCAAGATCGACGTGGAGGGCTTCGAGACCGAGGTGCTCGAAGGGCTCACCGAGCCGCTGCGCGCGCTCTCCTTCGAGTACCTGCCGCCGGCGCACGACGCCGCGCTCACCGCGCTCGACCTCGTGGAACGGCTCGGCACGACGGCCGGGGGATACCAGTACAACTACTCGCCGATCGAGACGATGCGCTTCGCCAGCGAGCGTTGGCTCGACGCCGGCGAGCTGGTACGACTGCTCGATCGGTTCCGGCCGCTGGGCCGTTCGGGCGACGTCTACGCCCGCACCCGCCGGGCCTGACGCGGGTCTGGGAGCGGGCGCCGGAGCACGTACCGGGGTGCGTCGGCGGGTGCGGATCGGCGGGTGCGCGGGCGGGTCAGGCGACCTCGGCCCGGAGACCGCCCAGCTCGACCGTGGTCGGAAGGTCGAGGGTGTGGGCGGCGCGGCTGGCCTTCGCCGTGAGGTAGGCGGCGTTGGCGGGGGAGAGGTGCACGGCGGTCGGTACCCGGTCGGTCAGGGTCACCCCGAGCCGCGCGAGCTGTTCCGCCTTGTCCGGGTTGTTGGTCAGCAGGGCGGCCCGTCGTACCCCGAGGGCGTGCAGCATCTGCGCGGCGGCCGTGTAGTCGCGCTCGTCCTCGGCCCGGCCGAGCGCCAGGTTCGCCTCGTACGTGTCCAGGCCGCCGTCCTGGAGCGCGTACGCGTCGAGCTTGCGGTACAGGCCGATGCCGCGCCCCTCCTGGCGCAGGTACAGCAGGAGGCCGCCGGCGCGGGCGATGCGCTCGACCGCCTCCCGCAGCTGCGGCCCGCAGTCGCACCGCTGGCTGCCGAAGACGTCCCCGGTCAGGCACTCGCTGTGCGGGCGCACCAGCGGCGGTACCGTCTCACCGCGCCGCCGGTCGAGCGGCCCGGCCCAGGCACCCAACCCGAACGCGAGATGCTCCCGGCCGTCCACCAGCCCGTCGAACGAGAAGACCCGGGCGGTCGTGACATATCCGTCCGGAAATCTGATCGGTACGCTCACCTGCGTCCGGACCGTCGCGACCGGCAGGCACTCCGCCATCGATCCCCTCCTTCGGCCGGCCGGGCCAGCCCGCGGTATGTGATCGACTTCGCGTTCAGCCTATCGGCCCGGGTCTGCTCTCCCCGGCCAGTCGTCGAGATTGCCGGCGACGGCGGCCCGCCGCCGGCCTGGCCCCCGCTCGCCGGATTCCCCGCTCGCCGGGCGCCCGAGCGCCTACGGCTTCCGGGCCACCGCGCCGTATCCGTCGACCGGCGCGACCTCTGCGGCGTCGGCCTCGGGCCGCCATCTCGAGATGGACACCACGCCCGGGTCGAGGATCTCCAGCCCCTCGAAGCAGCCGCGGATCTGCTCCGGGCTGCGCAGCACGTACGGGACCGCGCCGGTGTCGTCGTAGCCCTGCTGGGCCGCGTCGAACCCCTCGCTGGTGTTGGTGCTGTCCCAGAGCACCAGGTAGCTGCCGGCGGGTACGGCCGCCATCACCCGGGACACGATCGACCGCACCTCGTCGTAGTCCGCCACGTGCCCGAGCACGCCCATGAACATCACCGCGATCGGCTGGGTGAAGTTCAGGATGTTCCGGGCGTCGGCCACGATCTGGTCGGGGTCGTGGAAGTCGCCGTCCACGTAGCCGGTGACCCCCTCCGCGGTGGTGTTGGTCAGCAGGACTCGGGCGTGCGTCAGCACCATCGGGTCGTTGTCGACGTACACGATCCGGGACTCCGGGGCGATCCGCTGGGCGACCTGATGAGTGTTCTCCATCGTCGGCAGCCCGGTGCCGATGTCGAGGAAGTTGCGCACGCCCGCGTCGGCCGCCAGGTGGCGGACCGCCCGGATCAGGAACCGCCGGGACTGCTTGGCCAGGGGGACGATGCCGGGGAACTGCGCGATGTAGGCGTCTCCGGCGGCGCGGTCCGCGGCGAAGTTGTCCTTGCCGCCCATCCAGTAGTTCCAGATCCGGGCGGAGTGCGGCACGCCGGTGTCGAGCTTGTTCGCGCGCCGGTCGGCGGTTGCCGGATCCTGCGTCACGGGGCCTCCCTCGGGGTACGGGGTGACGGATAGACCCCTGTCACCGTAGCCAACGGGATGCCCGGCCGTGCGCCCGGGCCGCTCCGCCGCCCCACCGTGCGTCCGCCGTGCTGTCCACTTCTGCGGGTGCCGGGACGCGCCGTGGCTGGTGGGCTGGCGGGGGAGTCTCCCACCTTCGAAAGAGGCGTCGATGAACTCGCAGAGATCCCGTACCTTCGCCCTGGTCGCGGCCGTGGTGACGCTGCTGGGCGCGGCCGTCTCCGGCGCGGCGCCGGCGGCCGCCGCCACGGGCGCCCCGGCCGGAATGCACCGGTTCGTGGTGTCGATCGGTGAGGCCAAGGCCAGCGTACGCACCAACTGGGTGCGGCTGGGTCTGTACACGTTCGACGACGCGGGGGGCGTCTCGGAGACGCACTGGCACTGGACCCAGCGCAAGCGGGTGACCCGCAGTTCCACCGGGGTCTCCGCGTCCGGCTGCGAGGCGCGCAACTGCGTGGTGAAGACCGGCAACGGTTTCCAGTCGACCAGCGCGCCGGAGAGCCTGCACGGCACGTACACGGTGGTCGACTCGGTCCTGCGGATCACCTGGGACGGCACCACCGGCTGGGAGGAGTGGACCGTCGGCGAGCCGCTGCCGGGCAAGCTCGCCAAGCTCACGTACCGCGGCAACTCGTTCGGCGCCACCCACGGCTTCGGCTACGGCAGCGACGCGGCGTGGAGCACCCGGGCGTCGAGCGAGCAGATCGCCACCGCGAACTGGGCCGGCATGATCCACACGTACTACGTCTGGGCCACCGACAGCAACGGCACCCCGTACGTCGACCAGGGCGACGGCGGCCGGTTCTGGAACCTGGACTGGCGCCCCTGCGCGGGCGGTCGCTGCCTCGGCGGTACGACCAGCGCCAACCAGTACTACCTGTCGCGCCCGAACACCACCTCCGCCGACCGGCGGGACACCCTCTGGTACTGGCGGACCGCCAACGCCGACGCCCGCGGCGAGTACTGCTACACCGGCAACTCCCACGTGAAGCCGATGCTGGAGATCATCGACAACGACGGCGTGCTGCACGGGTGGGTCGGCGTCGAGGCGTCCATCAACCAGTCCGTTCCGGAGCAGGGCACCAGCGCCGACGACATCGGACTGTTCCGGATCAGCGACGTCTGAGGCGGGCGGATCTCGGCCGAGCGGGGCCGGGCCGGGGTGCGGCGCGGGCCACACCCCGGCCACGGGATGTCGGTCAGTTGACGTAGACAACCGGGCTGCCGGCCTGGCTGGTGTCCCGGACCGGGGAGTACTTCGCGGTGAAGTAGCCGTTGGCGAAGCAGGTGCCGGGCCCCGAGAACTTGGTGAACTGCTGGCTGGTGAAGGTGATGGAGAGGTCGGTGTTCGAGGCGACGCCCGACACCGTGTTGGTGGCGCTGCGGTAGACGCAGGTGGTCGTGCCGAGGATGGTGCTCAGCACGATCGTGGTCTGGATGGGCGCCGCCGCCGTCCCGCTGATCGTCACCGCCTTGGTGGCGCTGTCGACGGTCGTCGCGTACGGCAGGTTGTCCACCGTCACGCTGCGGACCCCCGTGGTACCGAAGACGTTGCTGGTGCAGTTGCCGAACGTCTGCGCGGTGAGGGTCTCGGTGGCGACGCCCGGCGCCGCCGGGTTGGCCGTGACGGTGGCGGAGAAGCTCGAACTGGAGCAGCGTACGCCGGTGGTGCCGGTGGCGGTCGAGTAGAAGTTGGCGGTGGTGCCGGCCGCGAGACTGGCGGTGAGGACGTCGTTCACCGCGACGGCGCTACCGCCGGCGCTGCCATGGGTCAGGACGTTGCCCGCGGCGGCGGCCGGATCGGCCACGACCAGGGTGGCCAGCAGCGTCGGAATCGCCACCAGCGCGAGATAGCCGTACTTTCGCATGTGACCTTCACTCTCCTCGGGAGGCTGATCGGACGTCAGGACGGGACGGTCGGACGGGCGGTCGGTTCGGGGGAATCGGTTCGGTGCGGGTGCTCCCTCCTGTGTCGCGGGCGGAATCGACGAATGCGTCACGCGGCACGGATGTCCGGCCGCCGGGCGCACGGATGTCCGGCCGCCGGGCGCGCGGATATCGGCTGCGGGTTCGCGGCGATGGGTGGGGCGGAGGATTTATGCGGGGCGGATTCCGTCGGATCGGGCGACGCCTCCGCCGGACGGTTCAGCCCAGCGGCCGGGCCGCATCACCCGCCCTGCGCAATCCTTGGCGCCGTCGGTCATGATGAGGACCATGAGCCCTCCTCCGAGCAGGGAAACTGTCGGGTTCGCGCGCCGTGTTGACGCACCGTAACGGCTCAGAAACAAACCTGTGGATGTTATAAACCTCTGCGAGTATTGAAGTCAAGCGACGAGGACCGAAGGAGGTCGATATCCATGATCGCCTCTCCCGTGTCTCAACCGGGCCTGTCTCCGCTGCCCGGCGCCCGCGCGGGCCGCGATCCGGATCGGGCGATCAAGCGAGGTCCGCGTCGCCAGCCCGCGGAGGTCGTCGCCGCGACGCAGCGGGACCGGCTCTTCGACGGACTGGTGCACACGGTCGCCGCCAAGGGCTACGCCAACGCCCGGGTGAGCGACATCTGCCAGGCCGCGGGGGTGACCCGCCCCGCGTTCTACGCCCTCTTCGGGGGCAAGGACGACGCCTTCCTCGCCACGTACCGCCACGGCACCGCCGTGCTGCTCCAGCTGATGGAGGGCGCCTACCGGGAGGCCCCAGGGTGGCGTTCCGGCGTACGGGCCGCGCTGCGCGTCCTGCTCGACGTGCTCGCCAGCGTGCCCGCCTTCGCGACCATGGCCATCGTGGAGATCGACGCGGTGGGCGCCGGTGCGCGCGAGGAGCGGGACCGGCTGCTGCGACGGTTCGACCAGTTCTTCGGGGACGCGCCGATGGTTCCCGAGGTCGCCCCCCGCGACGAGCTGGTCGGCGCGGTCATCGATGGCCTCTACGCCACGATCCGCCGGTACGTGGCGGCGGGCCGGGTCGCCGAGCTGCCGGGTCTGCTGCCCATGCTGACCTACTTCACCATGGCGCCGTTCATCGGGCCCGAGGCGGCCGCCGGCGAGAGCGGTACGCCGAGCGGCGCGGTCGGGACGATCAAGGCCCCCTGCGCGCCGGCCGACCGGTGAGCCGGCCCGTACCCCACCGCCCGTCGGCATTCCCGATCACAACTCGCCGGGGTTTCTGACTCATTTCGCCGTCCATGGCAAACAAATGATCTACTTTGGTCAATGGGTTGACCGCCTGCTTACCGAGCGGTAACTTCCAGGCAGTCGTCATTGCGCGCGGATACGGCGCGCGGCCGGCCGATGCGTCCGTTCCGGCGCATTCGCCCCGCCCCGCCGTCGCGCGATCCAGCGTGGAGAAATCACCTCCGGTACACGAGACAGGGGGAACCAGGATGTCTTCCGAAGACACCGCGATCGAAGTTCCGGACGATTCCGAACGGGGCGGGGTGCGCTGGCGCCGGTTCGCGGCGATGCTGTTCTCCGCCGGCGCGGTCGGCGGCGCGCTGGTGTTCCTCACGGCGCAGGGCGTGCTCGCCGCGCAGTTCGCCATCTCCGGCATGCCGTTCACGGTCACCGCCGATCGACTCGACGGTACGGGATTCGAGCAGTTCGCGGCGCTCGACCAGATGGTGGAGGACAGCCCGAACGAGGGCGACACGGGTGGCCAGGTGGTCGTGATCGTCTCGGCGATCGACCGGGCGGAGCTGACCCGGCTCTGCCAGAGCATCGACATGGGCGGCATGCATCTCAAGATCACCGCTGGTGACGCCGGCAAGCGGGTGAGCGCGAAGACCCTCGTGGTCGACTCCGACCTGATCTCCGGCGATACCTCGTTCAACGCGATCGAGATCGGCCGGGACGCCAGCACCGTGGACAAGGTGCCGGGGGTCGCCGGCAACCCCGGCGTCTTCAGCCAGCAGGCCGACACCGTCACGATCGTCAACCTCCGGCAACACAACTACGCGACCACCGCCGCGACCTTCAGCCTGCCGCACCTGCGGATGGCCTTCAGCTCCGACGGTTGCTGACGTGACCGCGTACGCGCACGACCATGCCGCCGCCGGCGGTACGGCCGACGATGGCACCGACGAACCCACCGTCGGTGCCGCCGGGCCGCCGCCTCGACCCGCGACCGCCGGCGGCCGGATCGCCCGGGCGCGGCGGGCCTGGCGCGACTGGCGCCGGAACCGGCCCTTCTGGGGCGGCCTGCTGGTCGTCCTCGGCGCGAGCGAGATCCTGCTCTCCGTTCGCGCGCCCCTGCCGGTGGTGCTGCACATCGGCCCGCAGGGACTGGCCGGCTACCTGGTCCCGCTGGTCATGCTCGTCTGCGGGGTGCTGCTGCTGGCCAATCCCGCGCAGCGGGTGTTCTACTCGGTCGTCGCCATCGTGCTGGCGCTCGCCTCCTGGCTCACCTCCAACCTCGGTGGCTTCCTGGTCGGCCTGCTGCTCGGGCTGGTCGGCGGCTCGCTCGCCTTCGCCTGGGCTCCGCCCGGTCGGACCCGCCGCCGCCAGCGCCGCCTCGGTCGCTGACGGATCCGCGCGACGGCGCGTACCCCGCCTCAGCCGGCCCCGAAACAGACGAACGCGGCCGCGGTCGCGCGCGCGGCGGGGTCGCCCGAGTCGGCGAACGACCGCGCGGCGGCCGCGAGCGCCGGTGCGGGCCGGGTGCCGGCCGCCATCCGCCGGTGCAGGTCGAGCATGAGCGGGATGGTCGGCTCGGCCGGCACCGGCAGTACCGGCGCGATCAGGCTGCGGGCCCCCAGCCCCAGCAGCACCGAGGTGAACCCCATGATCTCGTCGCCCGGCCGGACCGCGGAGAGGCCCGAGTCGCAGGCCGAGAGGACCACGCAGCCGGGCGGGCGGGGCAGGCGCTCCAACTCGTACGCGGTCAGCGGACCGTCGGCCAGCTCCAGGGTGGAGAAGAGCGGGTTGTCCGCGCGGAACGTACCGTGCGCGGCGACGTGGGCCAGCCGGGCCCCGTCCAGACCCGCCACCACCGCCTCGGCCGTGGCGCTCGCACCGGTGAGTCGCCGGGCGTCGGGCAGGACCTCGCCGAGCAGGCGCACCTCGGTCTCGGCCGCGGGCAGCCGCGGGCCGGCGACCAGCAGCGGCGGCCCCTGCGGCAGCGCCCGGCGGCCGGCGCTCAGCCAGGAGGTCGCCGAAGGCGCCACGGTCACCGGCCGGCCGGCGCAGGTGGGCAGGCCCGCCCAGCCGACCGCGTGCAGCGCCCCGATCGGGACGACCACCAGGGGACGGTCGGCCAGGCGGGCCCGCAACGGTCCGAAGATCTGGCGGTCCAGGGTCGTGGCGGCGTGCTCCAGCGCGGCCCGCGCCTCGGCCGAGTCGCCGGTGACGACCAACCGGCGCAGCCCGAACCGGTGCAGCCGGGCGGCCTTCACCGCGTCGGCCAGCGGGCCGAGGTCGTGCAGGGTGGCCCGGCCGGACCGGACCAGCACCGCCCGGAGCCGCTCGCCGTGGGCCACGAGCTCCAGCAGCACGGCCGGGCCGAGCCGCTCGGCGAGCGTACGCACGCTCGGCGGGGCCACCGGCCCGCCGCCGCCGTTCGCGCCCCGGGCCAGCTCGCGGATCCGCTGTTCCAGCCGGGCCTGCCGGCGGCGCAGCGGGTGCCCGGACCGCCCCGCCAGCAGCGCCTCCTCGATCGCCGCGCTCACCATCCGCAGCTCGGCGAGGGCGCCGGCCAGCTCGGGGTCGCGCGGCGGGAGCACCGCGCCGTGGCGCAGCGCGTTGGCCCGCCACCGCTCCGCCCAGTCCAGTACCCGGGCCGGGGTGCCCGCCCGGACCGCGAGGTCCAGCCCCTCGGCCGCGAGTTCCGCGCCGTGGGCGCCGCTCTGCGCGCGCAGCTCGGTGGCGCCCAGCGAGGCGCGGTAGCCGTCGAGCACGGCCAGCCCCCGCCGCAGGGCCCGGGCGCCGCCCCGCTGGTCGCCGTCAAGCCGCCGGGACAGCGCGAGCGCGTACCAGCCCCGCGCCCGGCGCGACGCCGTACCCCGGCGTCGGGCCCGCGCGGCCACGTCGAGCAGCCGCGCCGCGTCCGCGGCCCGGCCGAGCGCCAGCGCCACCCGGGCCGCCTCGACCCGGGTGGTGAGCGCGGGGTCGGGCCAGCCCGTCCCGTCCAGCTCGTCGGCGGTACGCACCATCGCGGCGAGCAGCGCGGCCGAGCGGTCCCCCCGGCGGAACTCGGCGCGCAGCTCGACGTGGCGGGCGAAGGCCGCCCAGATCCGGCGTCCCTGGCGGCGGAACCGCACCCGCGCCTGGGCGGCGGTCTCGCTCGCCGTGTCCAGGTCGCCGGCGAGCAGCGCGGCCCGGGCGCGGGCCAGCAGCGCCTCGGCGAGGTCCGAGGCCATCCGCCGCCGGCGCAGCTCGCGGATGGCGGTACCGGCCACCTCGGCGGCCTCGTCGACCAGCGGTACCGACAACAGCAGCTCGAACCGGTCGAGCAGCAGCGCCGGCCGGGGCACCCCGAGCCGGGCGTACTCCTCGTCCACGGCCGCGAACCGGCGCAGCGCGCCCGGCAGGTCCCCGGCCTGCCCGGCCGCGATGCCGATGTTCCAGCCGACGTCGGCGGCGGCCAGGTCGAGCCCGAGCCGCTGGAAGATGGCCGCCGCCCGGTGCAGGTCGCCGTCGGTACCGGGCGCGCTGCCCCGGTTCGCGTGCAGCAGCCCCCGGTTGTTGCGGGCGCGCGCCTCCAGGAGCTGGTCGCCCTCGCGCTGGGCGATCTCCACGGCGAGGCCGTAGTCGCGCACCGCCTCGTCGAACCGGCCCCGGTAGTGCAGCACGACGCCCCGCTGCATCCGGGCCCGCCCCGCCTCGGCGCCGCTGAGCCGGGGCAGCGCCGCGGTGACCGCGCTCAGCGCGGCCGAGGTACGCCCCGCGCTGGCGAGCACGTAACCGAGGCTCATCTGGGCCAGCGCCGCCACCCGGGGCTCGCCGGCGACGCGTACGGCCCGGCGCAGGTGGCGCAGGGCGTCCGGCAGCTCGTTCAGCTCCCGCAGCGCGAGCCCGATGGCCCGCTCGGCGGCGGACCGTTCGTCCGCGTCCGCGAGGGGGTCGACCAGCACCCGCCGCGCGATCGTGATCGCCTCCCGGGGATAGCGCTGGACCGCGTCGAGCGCTGCCTGCGAGGTGGCGGCACCGGGAGCGGCGGCGTCGGCCATGCCAGACAGGGTTCCCGACCGGGGGTGCCCGGGTCAATCGCCGCGGCGTCGGAAAGGGGACTGTCCCGTACCGGTCCGACGGGCGGCCGAGGCATTGACAACCCCCCATGCTTGGCAAAGAATCGGCGACGCCCGGGGGGAACCCTGGGTGATTCCACCACCACCAAATGTGCTCGTCCGGACGCTTGGAGACCCCGTGCCCGATCGTCCTTCCGCCCCGCGCCCGTCCGGTCGGCCCTCCCGCCGACACCTCCTCACGCTCGCCGCGCTGGCCGCCGCGGCTGCCCCGCTCGGCGCCGCCCTGCGGCCGCGACCGGCCGCCGCCGGCGACGACGCGTACCAGTTGGCCTTCGAGAAGGCCGTGGCCGGCGACCCGGAGATCCGCCGCCACCCGGAGCCGGGCCGCGAGTTCCTGTACCGGCCCCGGCAGCTGCTCGCCGCGGAGGCCGACGCCCAGCGGGTCGCGGTCCGGCTCCGCGAACTCGGCTACCCGGTCGTGCCGGCCGGCGCCTTCGCCGGCGTGACCCGCCTGCGGTTCGACCGGGAGGTCGACGTCCCGGGCGTGGTGACCAAGCTGCGCGACCCTCGACAGTGGCCGAACCAGCGGGTACCGCGGGTGCAGCCGCATCACGTGGTGGTCGGCTACGGCAACATCATGGGCAACCCGGGCGGCCCGCCCCGGGCGGCCGGCGCGCTGCCCGCGCCGGACCCCGCCCGCCTGGGCGAGGGCGCCGGGGTGACGGTCGGCGTCTGCGACACCGGGATCTGGCGGCTCGCCGCCGGTCGCCACCCGCAGTGGCTCGGCGGCAGCTACCTGCCGCAGCCGGACGACGAGGACGCGCTCTACCTCGGCGGCGACGTCCTCGCCCTGCAGGGCGGGCACGGCACCTTCGTCGCGGGCGTGGTCCGGCAGGCGGCGCCGGGCGTGCGGTTCGACCCGGAGCAGGCGCTCAACCCGACCGGCGTCGGAGACGAGGAGTCGCTGGTGCGGGCGCTGGGCGGGCTCGCGGCCCCGGTACCGATCGTCAACCTCTCCCTGGGCTGCCTCACCCAGGACGACGTGCCACCGCTGCCGCTGGTGAACGCGCTGGCCGCCCGGCCCGCCGGCAGCGTGGTGGTCGCCGCGGCCGGCAACACCGGTACGTCCCGGCCGACCTGGCCGGCCGCGCTGCCCGACGTGCTGGCGGTGGCGGCGGTCGAGTCGGGGCCGACGGGGTACCTGCCGGCGCCGTACAGCGGGTTCGGGTCCTGGGTGGACGCCTGCGCCGTCGGCGAGCGGGTCAGCACGTACGTGGACGGGCGGCTGCTGCTGCCCGGGGAGCCGGTCCAGCAGTTCCTCGGCTTCGCGGCCTGGGCCGGCACCTCGTTCGCCGCCGCGCACGTCTCCGGGCGGCTGGCCGCCCTGATGACGTCGGCGGGGGTGGACGCCGAGACGGCCCGCCTGAGCCTGCTCGGCGTCCCGCCCTGGCACCCGGACTACGGTGTTCTCGTTGCCTGACCGGGCCGATCCGCGCGCCCCCGCCGTACCGCCGGCGGGCGGTACCGCCGGGCCGGACACGCCGCTCGCCGCGCTGGTCTCGGCCGCCGCGGCGGGCGACGAGGGGGCCTGGGGCGAACTGGTACGCCGCTACAGCCCGCTGGTGCTGTCGGTGGTCGGGGCGTACCGGCTGGACCGCGCCGACGCGGCCGACGTCAACCAGACGGTCTGGCTGCGCCTGGTGGAGCACCTGGGCCGCATCCGCGAACCGGCCGCCCTGGCGGCCTGGCTCGTCACCACCGCCCGCCGCGAGTGCTACCGGATGGTGCGCGTCGGCCGGCGCACCCAGCCGTTCGATCCGCTGGACGACGCGGCCGTGGAGGAGGCCCGCGTCCTGCCGGCGGCGGAGGCCGTGCCACCGGAGGAGGGCGTGATCCGGGCGGAGCGCCGGCAGGCCCTACGGGAGGCATTCGCCCAACTTCCGCCGCGCTGCCGGAAACTGCTCTCGTTGCTGGTAGCCGATCCACCGGTGAGCTACCGGGAAATCTCGGCCACACTGGAGATGCCGATCGGCAGCATCGGCCCGTCACAGGCCCGCTGCCTGCGGAAGCTACGGGACTGCCCGGCGCTCGCCCCGTTCGTGGTGGCGGACCCCGAGGCCGAGGGGAGCGGAGGTGATCGCGATGGTGCCGTGGCCGCCGGCCGATGACTTCGCCCTCCTCGCCGAGCTGGGCGAGGCGCTGCGTGACCGCGAGCCGCCGCCGCGGGAGTTCCTGGCCGCCGCGTACGCGGCGTTCAGCTGGCGTACCGTCGACGCCGAACTGGCCGTCGCCGAACTGACCTTCGACTCGGTGTGCGACCGGGAACCCGCCGGACTCACCCGGTCGGCCGGCTCCGCCCGGACCCTGGCCTTCCGCGGCGGCCAGCTGGCCGTGGAGATCGAGGTGACGGAGAGCGGCATCGTCGGTCAGCTCTCCCCGGCCGCCGGCGGCCGGGTCGTCGCCCGCACCGCCGACGGGCCGTACGAGGAGGCGCCGGTGGACGACCTCGGCCTCTTCTCGTTGGGTCCGCCGCCGTCCGGGCCGATCCAGCTGCACGCGCGCGCCGGCCGCCACGAGGTCGCGACGAGCTGGGTCTCGTTGCGCTAGGCCGAGGCCGAGGCCGAGGCCGAGGCCGAGGCCGGCCGACGCGCGCGGCGTGTCCGCCCGATGCCCGGCGGCACGACCCGGCGGGCCCGGTTCGGGCAGCAGCTGTGTCCGGATGCTGTCCGGGACCACGCGTCCCCGAAGTGTGCTCGGCGAGGTCGGCGGCGCCGAACACCGCGTCGCTGACGCCCATCTCTTGATGACGTCAAGAGTTTGCTGTATAAATAGATCGTGCGAGACGAAACGCCTGAGGACAGGTTCTTCCGCGAGGTGAGCGGTGCCTGCGCCGAGCTGCGGCAGGCATTCGCCCGGCACGTGGGCATGAGTGCCCACCGGGTGCAGGTGCTGGTCCGGCTGCGACGTGACGGCGAGACCAGCCACAGCGATCTCCGTCGGGCCCTGGGCATCGACGGCGCGAGCGTCACCCGGCTGGTCAAGGAGTTCGAGGCCGAAGGGCTGGTCGGCCGTCGGCTCGACCCGGCGGACAACCGCTACACGCTGGCCGCACTGACCCCCGCCGGCGAGCGGGTGGCGGACGATCTGGTGCAGTCGCACCAGCGGTACCAGGAGCGGCTACTCGACGGCGTCCCCGCGCACGAACAGGAGATCATGCTGGGCGTGCTGCGGCGCGTCCGTGCGAACATGACCGAGCAGGAGAACTCATGACAGACGACGTCCGCGCGGTGGCCCGGCGCATGTACGCCGCGTTCAACGCCTCTGACCATGCCGCCGCGAAAGAGATCTTCACGGCCGACTTCTACAGCCACCCCATGGGGACCACCGGGCCGGAGAGCGTCACGCAGGCGTGGCAACGCTTCCACGAGGCGTTCCCGAACGCCCAGGTCGTCGTCGAGGACATGGTCGTGGAGGGCAACACCGCCGCCGTACGCACGAGCGTGCACGGCGTTCCGGGGCAGCAGCCACCGACCATGTTGGAGATCTTCCGGGTACGCGACGGACGCATCGCCGAACTGTGGGGCCTGTCCGCCCTGCGGCGCGACTCCTGACGCCCCCGCTCGCGGGTCGTCCGGCCGTCTCCTCGGATCGGCCGACGCTCGCGGCGGCGGCGGGTGGCGCCGAACGTCCGGGTCGCGCGGGTACGCACCAGAGAACGCTCCGCCTCCGTTGATACAAATTGTCGTTGGTTTTTTCGATTCACGTTCCGCCGTATCCGGGGAATTACCCCACCCTGGCAAATGCGGGCACGCATGACGGATCAATTTCTTGGCCGTTTCACCGGCCGAGGCTTTGCGCTTACAGTATTTCCGCCGGCACCGCGAGAGCTCTCCGAAGCCTCCGACCACCATCCGCGGTACGAAAGGAAATGCGATGACAACGGTAGTCCCACGCGCTCGAAGAACAGGGGTGAGGGTGTTTTTCGGCGCGGTACTCGTGGCCCTGCTGACCATCTCCACGGCCGCCGCGCCGGCCGGTGCCGCCGCGGGCGCGGCCGCCGCCCGTACCGACGTCTACATCCAGGACATCGCCACGGACACCGGCCTGGAGCCGCACGGCGCCATCTACACGTCGTTCTTCAACAGCCCGGACATCAAGATCTGCCCGAGCGGGCTCCCGTGCGCGGCCAGCACCAATCCGGTCGTCGGGTCGACGAGCTACATCTTCGTGAACCTGCGCAACCCCGGCCCGTACGGGTCCGGCATCAGCTCCGGCACCCTGCGCGCCTACTACACCACCTCCGGCGGTGGCGCCAACTGGCCGACGCACTGGACCCCGATCGGCGCGGTCAGCCTGCCCGTCGCGCCCGGCGTCACCACGACCTCCATCGCCTGGCCGAACGTGCCCTCGCTCGGGCACTTCTGCCTGCTGGTGCGTTGGGAGTCGGCCACCGACCCGATGCTCTTCGAGGGCACGTCCACATCGATCAACACGCAGTACAACAACAACATCGCCTGGAAGAACGCCAACACCGTACCGGCCGCGTCGGGCGGTGGCGTCTCGGTACGGCCGTACGCGCTGGCGAACGCGCTGCCGGTGCCGGCGAACTACGACCTCGTCTTCCGCCCCCTGGGTGAGCGGGCGCCGGACCTGCGGCTCGTCGCCGACCTCGGCCCGGTCCTGTTCGAGCGCTGGCAGCGGGCAGGCCAGCCGGGCGAGGGCGTTCGTGTGATCGGGAAGAACCAGGTGGAGCTCGTCGACCCGTACCGGGCGCAGATCAAGGACCTGCTGATCAACCCGGACGAGCGGCCCGTCGTCGGCCTGAACTTCGCGGTGCCGCAGACCCTGCAGAAGTCGTACGGCCTGCAGGTCGTGCAGATCGGACCGGCCCGCGAGATCGGCGAGCGGTACGAGGTGGGCGGGGTGGACTACACCATCGCCCCGGGAAGGGGGTAACCAGGTAGCCGCACGACGCAGGTAGGCAATGGAGGGAGGGCCGGCCGCCACGGATGGGTACCCGTGACGGCCGGCCCCGCCGCCTGCGGAAGTGGCTGGTGGGCACCGTGTTCCCGGCTGTGACGGGCGGGTCGAGGCGGCACCCGGGCGATGGCGCGATCCCGATCCGCCCGGGTACGCCCGGCGATAGCCTCGGCCTGACGGTGCCGACCAGCTCGGCTTCCGCGTCGGGACGGGGGGTGCCGATGTCCGAGTCGTCGCGCGACAGCGGTCCGGTCGGAGCCCGCGAGCGGCTCTCCCGGATGTCCGAGCCGCAGCGGTGGCTGGCCCGGGTCGTGGCGGTGGCGGGCACACCCTGTGAGCCGTGGTTCGTGGAGCGGATGGTGGGCCGGGCGGACGTCCGGCTCCGCGACGAGTTGGAGCAGCTCATCGCCCGCGGGATCCTGCGCGACGGCGCGGACGGGCTGCGCCCGGCCTCGGCCACGATGCGCGACGCCGTCCTGCGGGCGACCCCGCCGTCGCTGCTCGCCGCCCTGCGCCAGCAGGCCGCCGAGGTGCTGGCCGCCGCGGGGCTCGCGTCGCTCGCCGCCGGCCAGTTGTTGCGGGTGGTCGACGACGGGTACCGGGTCGACCCGGAGCTGGTGACGCAGCTCGCGGGCGCACCCTCGGTCGCCCCGTCGCTCGCCGCCGACCTGCTCGTCGCGGTGCTCGGCCGGCCGGACGCCGGCATCGACCCGGCGCTGCGGCGGGCCTGGGTGCTCTCGGCCGTCGACCACCTCATGCTCGCGGGCCGCTCCGCGCGGGCCCTGACGGTACTCACCGAGGAGATCGCCGCCGCCCGCGACGGCGCGGAGCAGCTCGCGGTGCTGCACGGCCGGCTCGGCGCCTGGTACGCGACGGAGCATCCGTCCCGCGCGCTGGAGTGCCTGCACCGGGCGCTCTCCCAGCGCGGGCTGCGACCGGCCGACCGCACCTGGCTGCTCGCCACCGCCGCCGAGGTGGCCGCCCGGATCGGCCATCCCGACGCGACCACCCTGCTGCGCCGGGCGCAACGGGCGCACTCGGTCGGGCCGGCGCCGGAGAACGAGGTACGGCTGGCCCTGGCCCGGTCGGCCGGGGCGCTCTCCCGCGGCGACCCCCGCTCGGCCGGCCGTACGCTGGGCTCGGTCGACGCGAGCGCCCGGCACGCCCGCGCGCAGGCCGCGACGCTGCGCGCCGAGCGGATCGTCCTGCACCTCGCCGCGGGCGACTTCGACGCCGCCCGTACGGGGCTGCGCCTCGCCGCCGACGAACTCGGAAACCTGGGTGCGGCGGTGCGCCCCCGACTCGTGGCGCTCGGCTGCCTGCTGCGCCTCGCGACGGGGGAGTTGCCGGAGGCCGAGGCGCGCGCCCGGCTCGCGCTGCGCGAGCACCCGCGCCGGAAACTGCCCGACGACGTCCGTGCCGACCTGCTCGCCACCGTCGCCGAGGTGCTGTTCCGTCGCGGGCAGCCGGAGCGGGCCCGGGAACTGCTCGACCCGGCGGACGCCGGCCGAGAGTGGCCGGACGACATGCCGTGGCTCGCGTTGCGCTGCGCGGCGGCCGGCGATCCCGACCCGGCGCGCCACCCCGATCTCGTCCCGGCGGCCATCGCGGGGCTGGCCCGGTCGTTGCGGCCGCTCGTCCTGCTACCGCAGCGGGCGCCCCGGCTGGTACGGGCGGCGCTGCTGGCCGGCGACGTGAGCGGCGCGCGCGCCGTCGAGCGGTACGCGGCGACGCTCGCCACCCGCACGGGAAGCGCCCTCTGGCAGGGGATCGAACGGCACGCCCGCGGGCTCGTCGAGCGGAACCCGGCCGCCCTGTCGGAGGCGGTGGCGCGGCTGCGTACGACGGGCGCCCGACCGGCGCTGGCCGACGCGTTGTTCGACCTGGCGCGGCTGCCGAGGACCCCGGCCGGCGAGGCGGGCGCCGCGATCGCGGAGAGCGCGGCCCTCTACGGCCGGCTCGGCGCGACCGGCGACCAGGAGCGGGCCCAGCGGTGGGCGGCCGAACCGGGCACCGGCGGTCGCCGCCGCCGCTCCGCCGACGCGCACCGGGGTTTCGCGGCGCTGACCACCCGCGAGGTACGGGTCGCCGAGCTGCTGGCCTCGGGCGTGACGAAGCGGCAGGCGGCGGCCAGCCTCTTCGTCTCGTTCCACACCGTCGACACCCACCTGCGCGGGGTGTACGCCAAGCTTGGCATCCGCAGCCGGGCGCAGCTCGCCCGGCTCTGGGCCGTCCGCGAGGAGCAGACGCGGGCGGCCTGACGCGGGCGCCCTGACGCGGGCGCCCTGACGCGGGCGCCTGGTGCGGCGGCCTGCCGGGACGGCCCGAGGGTTTGGGCCGCCGGGGACGCATCGCGCACCCCGGCGGCGCCGGTGTCACCGTACGACCGGTTGTTTGTCCTTGCGCAGCGACTCGATCAGCGACCGGGGCACGTTGATGGTGTCCGCGGTGATCTGCGGCGGCGTGTTCGCCATCCACTGGGCCAGGGAGATGTCCTCGAAGCGCGGGTTGCGGAACATCTCCAGCAGCACCAGCGGCTCGTCGCCGAGGTTCTCGATGTAGTGCCCGTACGCGAAGGGCACGTAGCCGACGTCCCCGCCCTGGAAGTTGAAGGTACGGGCGACGCCCGTGCTGGCGAAGACGCCCATCCGCCCGAAGCCGGAGAGGTAGTACTGCCACTCGTCGTCGGTGGGGTGCCAGTGCAGTTCCCGCAGGCCGCCCGGCTCGATCTCCACGAGGGCCGCGCTGATCGTCGTCGCCGCGAAGTTGGTGGAGTCGGTGATCCGGACGCTGCCGCCGGAGAAGCGCGCGGGCGCCTGGGCGTGCATGCGGTGCTTGAAGGTACGGGGCACGTCGCCGGTCGGGCTGACGATCCGGTCGGCGTCGAGCGGCGGCGGCACCTGCCCGGAGAAGATGTACTTCTCCCGCTCCGGGATCTGCGCCAACTGCTCCAGCGACCAGCCGAAGTTCTTCGCGAGCACGCTCTTCGGCGTGCAGGCGAAGAAGTCGCTCATCAGGAAGGTGCCGTTCTCCGAGAACTGGCCGTCGTCGAAGACGAGCAGGAACTCCACCCCCTCGTCCAGCGCCTGGATGTGGTGCGGCACCCCCTTGGGGAAGAACCACAGGTCGCCCTTGCGCACGTCGTCGAGGAAGTTGCGCCCCTCCTGGTCGACGGCGCTGATCCGGCAGCTGCCGTCGAGGATGTACGCCCACTCGGACTGCTGGTGCCAGTGCAGTTCCCGGTAGGCGCCCGGCTCCAGCCGCATGTCCACCCCGGAGAGCGTACGGGCGACCGGCAGCTCCCGTTGGGTGACCTCGCGGGTCCAGCCGCCCTGCTCGATGCGGGTGTGCGCCATCGAGAAGGAGAACTTCAGGTTGGGTACCGTGCCGTGGTCGGTGGACGGGGCCACGAGCAGGTCGGGATTCTGCCGGTCGAGCAGGACGTTGCGGGGGCCCGGGTCCGAGCCACCCTTCCCGTCGCGGATCGGCTGTGGCACGTCGGGCATACACTCATCTCCCTTTCGAGGGGCCGGGCCGGTGTGGCCGGGCCGGATGGACCCGCGGTACCGCCGGTCACCGCCCGGGCGGTGTGCTCTGGTTCAGCTGCTGGCGCAGGGCCGCCGCGGTGCC
>NZ_JBFAPK010000027.1:0-120308 GCF_040676675.1 Micromonospora sp. NPDC049559
GCCACCCACACACTCCCGCCGTTCGGGGGGGGGGGGGGGGGGGCCCCGGGCGGGGGGGGGGGCGGGGCCCCCCCCCCCCCCCCCCGCCCGCCCCCCGGCGGTACCGCGGTGCTCAGAGCAGCAGGGGAAGGCTGCACGCGGCGGCCGCGACCAGCGCCCCCGCGCCCGTCGCGACCCAGGTGGTCAGCCGGGCGTTCACGAGCGGCCCCATCACGACCCGGTCGCGGCAGAAGAAGACCAGCAGGAACAGCGCCACCGGTACGCCGAACGAGATGACCACCTGGCTGGCGATGAGCAGCGTGGTCAGCGGCACCCCGACGAGCAGCGCCGCCATCGCCGGCGCCATGGTCACCAGGCGGCGCAGGTGGGGCGGCACCCGGCGGGCGAGGAACCCCTGCATCACCACGTCCCCGGCGAGGGTCCCGACGCCGCTGGACGAGATTCCGGAGGAGAGGACGGCGATGGCGAAGGCGAGCGCCGCCGCTCCGCCGACGCGGGTGGCCAGTTCCTCGTGCGCGGCGAACAGGTCCCCGGTCCAGGTCCCGCCGGTGGCGTTCGCCAGGCCCACCCCGAAAGCGATCATGGAGATGTTCACGGCGGCGGCGCAGCCGAGGCCGACCGCGACGTCCAACCGCAGCGCGCGGCGGACCAGCGCCGGCCGGCGTCGGACGAAACCGGGCGAACACCCGGGACGCTGCACGATCGCGGAGTGCAGGTAGACGGCGTGCGGCATCACGGTGGCGCCGACGATGCCCAGCGCGAGCACCACCGAGTCCGTACCGTCGAACCGGGGCGCGAGGCCGCCGAGGAACTCCTGCGGGGCCTGGTTGCCGACGACCAGCAGGTCGTACCCGATGCCGGCGCCTACCAGCAGCAGCGCGGCCGCGCTCAGCAGCTCGAACGGGCGGGTACGGCCGCGCCGGCGCAGCTCCAGCAGCAGCAGCGCGGCGGCGGCGGTCAGCACCGCGGAGGCGGCGATGGGCATGCCGAAGAGCAGCCGCATCCCGATCGCCGCCCCGACGAACTCGGCGAGGTCGGTGGCGAGCACCACGACCTCGGCCTGCACCCAGAGCAGCCGGTTGCCCCAGCGCGGGAACCGGCGCCGGCACAGCTGCGGCAGGCTCTCGCCGGTGGCCAGGCCGAGCTTGGCCGCCTGGAACTGGACCAGGACCGCCACGAGGCTGGCCGCCACCACCACCCACACGAGCAGATATCCGAAGGTCGCGCCGGCCGTCAGGTTGGTGGCGACGTTGCCCGGGTCGATGTAGGCGATCGCGGCGACGAAGGCGGGACCCAGCATCGGGGTCATCCGGCGCCAGCCGCCGCCCGCCCGCCGACGGGTGTCGGTTCTCGGCGCGGAGGTCGTGGTCGTGGTCGTCATGTCCCGATGCTGGCCGCGCCGGCCGTGCCCTTACATCACGTGATCGCGGGATTTTTCCGGCGCGGTAGAGCCCTCCGGGCCCGTCGGTGGGCCGGCCCGCGGGGCCCGGACCGTCGTACGGAGCCGGTACGGTCCTCGATGTCCCAGGAATGCCGGCACCCGGAGGGAAGACCATGCGCAACAGGAGACGCGGCCGGCTGGCCGCCGCGGCGGCGCTCGTCATCTGCGCCACCCCGCTGCTGTCCGCGACCCCGGCGCACGCCGCCGAGATCTTCACCGTCTACCTCGCGCCCGACGGGTCCGACGCCAACGACGGGCTCGCCGCCGCCACGCCGGTGCGCTCCCTGGTACGGGTCCAGGAGGTGCTCGTCGCCGCCAAGCCGACCGTCGACGTCGAGGTACGCGTCAAGCAGGGCACCTACACCGCGCCCCCGATGCACACCTGGCGGTTCTACGTGCCGGGACACACCATCTCGTTCCTGCCCGTCGACTACGAGTACGGCGAGGGGCAGGACGGCATCGCCGGCCGGCCCGTCTTCCGCAACCAGCGCAACGCCGACGGCAGCTACCCGAGCGGCTACTGGCTCCAGCCGCGCCTGCCCCGGGATCCCGCGGACCCGCTCTACGGCGGCGGTGCGTCCGGCCTGCGCTTCTACTACCTGCAGGTCGAGTACTACTCGGCCGGCGGCATCTCCATCTACGGCGACTCGGAACGGGACGTCACCGACGAGACGTACGATCCGCCGCTGCGAGTGCGCGCCGGCGAGGGGCTCAACGGCAACACCGTCTTCGGGATGGTCTTCACGCACCTCGGCAGCAGGTGGACCGGCGGCTCGTACGGCTACGGCGCGATCGTGCTCACCAACTCGTCGGGCAACCGCATCGAGAACAACCACTTCGTCAACGTCGAGAACGCCAGTCCGGACGGGGGCTACATCCACGGGCTCTACGTCACGCACTTCAGCTCGTCGAACCAGCTGAACCGCAACGCGTTCAGCTACGTCAGCGGCGATCCCGTGAAGATCCGGAACATGAGCAACTACAACACCGTCGAGTACAACACCTTCAGCCGTACCGGTCGCGCCTCGCACTACCGGGACGAGTTCTGCGACACGGCCTGCGCCCGGGCGAACGGCATCGAACGGCAGTGCGCGTCGTACCACAACCGGTTCTTCAACAACACGCTCGGCACCAACTACGCCGGCACCGGCAGCCTCCCCACCTGGTCGCTGAGCCCGGACGGGCTCACCAACGCGGGCGGTACGCCGTGCGCCATCCCCGCGGGCGACCAGCGGTTGCGCACCGGCTACAACGGCTGACCGGCTCGGTGATCTCCCCCCGGGCCGTCGCCAACCGGGCGTGCGGCCCGAATGGAGGGGAGCAAGACCCCAGATGGTACGGCCAGCCCCACCCGCAAGATGCCTGCGGGCGTTACTGACCGGCGCCCCCGGGCCGGCTGGAATGGGTACGTGGACAGCAAAGTCTCGTACCCGCCGGTGGAGGCCCCCGGAGCGGTCGCCCCGGCGGTCGAACTGCACGGCGTCACCCGGGTCTACGGGGCCCGAGGGGCCGCCGTGCGCGCACTGGACGGCGTGGACATCTCGTTTCCGGTCGGCTCCTGGACGGCAGTGATGGGCCCGTCCGGATCCGGCAAGTCGACCCTGCTGCACTGCGCCGCCGGGCTGGAACGCGTCACCGCCGGCCGGGTACGCGTCGCCGGCCGGGACATCACGGACGCCTCGGACGCCGAGCTGACCCGGCTGCGCCGTACCGTCATGGGGTTCGTCTTCCAGAGCTTCAACCTGATCGGGTCCCTCACGGCCGAGCAGAACGTGGCGATGCCGCTGCGGCTGGCCGGCCGGCGGCCGCCCCGGCAGGTGGTCCGCGACGTGCTCGCGGCGGTGGACCTGGCCGACCGGGCTCGGCACCGCCCCGCCGAGCTCTCCGGCGGCCAGCAGCAGCGCGTGGCGATCGCCCGCGCGATGGTGACCCGGCCGGCCGTGCTCTTCGCGGACGAGCCCACGGGGGCGCTGGACACCCGCTCCGCACGCACCGTGCTGAGCATGCTGCGCGCCATGGTCGACACCAGCGGGCAGACCATCGTCATGGTCACGCACGATCCGGCCGCCGCGGCGAGCGCGGACCGGGTGGTCTTCCTCGGCGACGGGCGGTTGGTCGACCGGCTCGACCGGCCGAGCACCCGGCAGGTGGCCGACCGGCTCGCGCGGTGGGAGGAGTAGGCCATGCTGGGCATGTCGTGGAGCACGTTCCGCGACCGTTGGCCGACCTTCGTGGGCGCCATCGTCACCGTCTGCCTCGGCGTGGCGCTCGTGCAGTCGTCGCTGCTGACCCTGGTCTCGGCGGCCACCGCCACGGTGCCGCCCGGCCTGAGCCCGGCGGAGGAGCGCGCGCTGCGCGACGGGTACGCCGGCGCGCTCTCGCTGCTCGGCATGACGCTCGGGCTGTCGGTCTTCGTCGCGGTCTTCATCGTCAGCTCGACGTTCGCGTTCACCGTGGCCCAGCGCCGCCGCGACCTGGCCCTGCTCCGGCTCACCGGCGCGGGCCGGGGGCAGGTACGGACGCTGCTGGTCGGCGAGGCGCTCCTGCTCGGTACCGTCGGCTCCGCCCTCGGCGCGCTGGTCGGGCTGCCGGTGATGCGGTTGCAGGCCGCGATGCTGTGCGGCTTCGGGTTCGTTCCGGCCGGCTTCGCGGGCCAGTGGCGGTCGTGGGTGCTCGCCGTCTCCGCCGGTACGGGCGTGGGCATCGCCGTGCTCGGCGTGCTGGCCGCGTCCCGGCGGGCCTCGCGGGTCCGGCCGCTGGAGGCGCTGCGCGACGTCGGTGGCGCGGCCCGGGTGATGACCGCCGCCCGGTGGGTGGTCGGCACGATCTTCCTGGCCGGCAGCGTCGCGCTGCTCGTCCTGGTGCCCGCGCTGGGCGGTGAGGCGGCCCTGCCGCTTTCCATCTTCGTCTCGTTCACGCTGGTCACCGCGTTCGCGGTGCTCGCCCCGCTGGTCGTGCCGCTGGTGAGCTGGCCGTTCGGCCTGGTCTTCCGCGGCCGGCTGGGCACGCTCGCGCACGCCAACCTGCGCGCCGACGTGCGCCGCAGCGCCTCGACCGCGGCGCCGATCATGGTGCTGGTCGCGTTCGTGGTGGGCATGGCCGGGACGATGGGCACGCTGACCGAGGCGAGCCGGCAGGAGGTCGCCCGCGACCTGCGCGCGGACCTCGTACTCGACGCGGACCGGCCGGTCGGCGCGCGGTTGGCCGGGGTACCCGGAATCGGCGCGGTCTCCGAGGAAGCGCCGGTCGTGTTCGACCTCGCCCTGGACGACGGCGACGGCGGGCTCTCCTACGAGGCCACCGACGGCCTCGCCGTCGACCCCGCCGCGTACGCCCGGACCCACCGCACGGCGGTCACCGCCGGCGACCTGGCCGACCTGCGCGGCGCGTCGATCGCCGTCAGCCCCGGCTACGCTCCGGAACTGCGCTGGCGGGTCGGCGACACGCTGCCGGTACGTCTCGACGGCGGACCCGACCGGCTGCGCGTCGTCGCGTTGCTGCCGGACACCCTCGCGGGGCCGTACTTCCTGCTGCCGCCCGAATTCATGCCCGACGCCGGCCCTCGCCGGTACGCGGTACAGGCGGCGGACCCGCCGGCGGTCGCCGGCCGGCTCGCCGCCCTCGGGCAGGTCACCGGCGCCGAGCAGTGGATCGACGCGTACGCCGACGACCAGCAGCGCCAGAGCCTGGACGTGATGGTGGCGCTGCTCGGCATGGCGATGCTCTACACCGTCCTCGCGATGGTCAACGCCGTGGTGATCTCCGCCTCGGACCGGCGCGGCGAGTTCGCGACGGCCCGGGTCACCGGCCTGACCCGCGGGCAGGTGGTGCGTGCGGCGCTGGGGGAGTCGCTGGCCGTCGTCGTGATCGGCGTGCTCCTCGGTGCCTTGGCCGCCGCCGGCACCGTGGCCGGCATCGCCTTCGCCGTCGAGGACATGATCGGGATCAGCGCGGCCAGCCCGCCCTGGGGACTGCTCGGCGCGGTGGCGCTCGGCGCAGCCCTGGTCGTGGGCGCGGCCAGCGTGCTGACCACACTGGCCGCCACCCGTACGCCCGCCATCCGGCTCGTCGCCGCGCGCGAGTGAACCCGCCCGGGTCGGGGCGTCACGGGGCGCCCCGACCCGGGGACCGGTGGGGTCAGCAGCGGCTGATGGTCGAGTTGTTCAACGTGACGTTGGAGATGGTCAACCGGTCGGCGCAGGGGTTCTCGACGATCCGGTTGTTGACCAGCGTGAAGTTGCGCAGGGTGAGGTCGGCGTTGCCGGGGAACTCGGTGCGCTCGGCCAGCCGGACCTCACCGCCGCCGCTGATCGTGCCGCCGTTGGCGGCGAGGTTCACGTTGTAGCAGTTCTCGATCAGCACCGCGTTGTTGCCGGTGTTGGCGATGTCGACCCGGTCGATGGCCGCCCCGCCGCTCTCCGAGACGCAGAAGATGCCGCGCCCGCCGCCGCGGGCCCGTACCGTCCCGACCCGGACGTTGGTCGGGTACCCGGAGCCGACCCGACCGTTGCGGTTGGCCATGCGGAAGGCGGCGTACCCCGTGCCGGCGCCGGCGTTTTCGGCGTCGACCGTGGTGACCGTGGCGTTGATGGTCTGGTTGAGCAGCAGACCGGACTCGCCCACGTTGCGGGCGGTCACGGTGCCGATGGTGAGACCGTCGACGCCGTACGTCTCCACCGCGTGCGAGCGCGCGCCCGAGACGTAGACGTTGTCGATGCGTACGTTGCGGGTCCACTGGCTGGTGTCGCCGCGGTTGTCGATGCGTACGCCGAGACCGCCCGAGAGCCGCATGTCGATCTGGCCGAGGATCACGTTGGTGACGTTGCGCATGAAGATGCCGTACAGCGGGCTGCCCGTGAGGGTGAGGTGCTGCACCTCGATCTGGGTGGTCCCGCGCGAGTAGATCGGCGCCTGGTCGCCGGAGCCGGAGCCCGTCACGTTGATGGTGCCGCAGACGTCGATGACGGTGTAGCTGGGCAGCGAGATCCGCGCTCCGGCGCTGATCGAACCGGAGCCCCGGACGACCACGCGCTGCTTGGCGGTACGCCCGGCGGAGAGGCTGTTGACCGCGGCCTGTACCGCGGCGCGCAGGTCGCCGCCGGTGTAGACGGTGCTGCCGCCGTTGCGGGCGGTCCAGGTGCCGCCGCTGAGCACCGCCTCGGCGTTGAAGGAGCCGCTGCCGCATTCGGCGAGGGTGCCGGGGCCGGGGTCGACCAGCGTCCGGGCCCCGCTCGGGCCGCTCCCGTCGTACGCGCCGCCGGCGGCCGGTCCGGTCCCGGCAGCGGAGTTCGTGTCGGCGACGCTCGCGGCGTGGGCCGGGTTGGCGGGGCTGGCCGCGCCGGTGGCGACGATCGCCAGGACGGCGAGTACGGCTATCGGAGACGGCCGGTGCCGGCCGTCGCGGGCAGGTCGAGGTGCTGGGGTCAAGGGACTACTCCCGTCAGGATGACCCGCCACGGAAGGTTCCGCGGTTGCCCTACGAACGTCGCACCGGTGAACCATTCCACGTGTGGCGGGAGGATGGATCTCTCCGGCGTCGCGGCCCGGTCACGACGACAGGAAAGCGCTTTCCAGGCCGAGGGTAGGGGATTAATCCATAGACGTCAATGCCTCTCGGCGTGGCCGCCGAGGTGTGCTCCAGGGTGTAGTGATCAAATATTGTCACTGAAAGTAGTGTCGTAACTACTAATTGTCAGAGGCGGGCTCTACGGTGCATTCATGTCCGCGTTGACGTACGAGATCAGCGGGGTGAGCGGCCCGGTGGCTCCGGGGCCGCCCGCCCCGGCCGCCTCCGCGCGGCCCCGCCCGCCCGAACCGGCTCCGGGAGGTCGCCGGCCCTCGACCCCGGGCCGCCTGCGGTCGGCCGCGGGTCGCCGGGCGCTGGCTCTCGCCCGTCGGCCCCCGGCCCCCGGCCGCCGGTCCCTGCCGCTCGGCCGTCGGTCCCCGACCCCCGATGCCGAACTCGTCGCCACGGCCGGCCGGGCCGTCGAGCGGCGCCGGGAGTGACCGTGCCGTCGTTGCAGTTCCTCGGGGACGCCCCGCCGGCGATGGCGCTCGCCGTGGCCGCGCCGGCCGTGGCGTACCTGATGCTGCTGGCGGTGGCGGTGCTCGTCGCCACGCTGCACCCGCAGCCCGACCGCCGCGCCGACGCGCGTCGGGTGCTCGTCGCGCTGCTGGCCGTCGTACGGAGCCGCAGAGGCCGGTGAACCGCCGCGACGGTGTCCGGGCGGAGCAGGCGACCCGGGCGGTGGGGTGCTGGCCGTGCCGCGCGGGCGGGAATCCGTTGGCCGGACCCGGCCCCGGTGGGTGATGATCTCGCCGTGTCGACGAGTTTCGCGGACGGCCGGGCCGGCATCGACGCCGCGCTGGTCCGGCGGTTGATCGCCGCGCAGTTCCCGCACTGGAGCGACCTGCCGGTGACGCCGGTGGAGGTCGACGGGTGGGACAACCGGACGTACCGGCTCGGTGCGGAGATGACAGTGCGGCTCCCCACCGCCGCCGGATACGTACCCGCCGTGGCCAAGGAGAACGAGTGGCTGCCCCGGCTGGCGCCGGCCCTACCGGTCGCGGTGCCACCGGTGCTGGCCGTTGGCGTCCCGGGCCAGGGCTATCCCTACCCCTGGTCGGTGCGCGGCTGGCTGCCGGGGGAGACGGCCCAACGGGCGCCCATCGCCGACCTCCCGCGGTTCGCGGTTTCGGTGGCGGAGTTCATCCGCGCTCTCCAACGCTGCGACCCCACCGGCGGACCGCTCGCCGGCGAGCACAGTTTCCACCGGGGCGCCTCGCCCGCACACTACGACGCGCAGACCCGCCGGTACCTGGCCACGCTCGCCGGCCACGTCGACACGGCGCGCGCCGCCGCCGTCTGGGAGGCCGCCCTGGCCGCCCGGTGGAACGGCGAGCCCGTCTGGTTCCACGGCGACATCGCCGGCGGAAATTTGCTGGTCGTCGACGGCGGGCTCGCCGCCGTCATCGATTTCGGTACGTCGGGCGTCGGGGATCCGGCCTGCGATCTCGTGATCGCCTGGACGATGTTCTCCGGCGAGGCCCGGCACGCCTTCCGCCGGGCGGTCGGCCAGGACGACGGTACCTGGGCGCGGGCCCGGGGCTGGGCCCTGTGGAAGGCGCTGCTGGTGCTGGCCGAGTCGATCGAGGTCGACCCCGCGCGAGCCGCCGCCAACGAGCGCGTGATCGCCGAGGTTCTCGCCGACCACGACCAACTCGGCTGAGATCTGGCCCCACGCCGGGTGCCGTGGTCGGCGAGGGAGCACCAGCGACCGGCCCACCGGCGCGAGCGGGTCAGGCCCCGGGCCGCATGTTCTTGCGCGCCCAGGCGTCGAAGCTCGTGAGGGGGATGCCGAGCTCCCTCGCGTACCGTGGGCGGCCCGGCTGGCCCGCGACGTTCATCCACTCGTGCGCGGCGCCCATCTGCGGCATTCCGGCGGCGAGGGCCTCCTCCTCGGTCATCTCCGGCGCGGACAGCCGAGTCCCCAGGACGTGGGAGAGGACCTCGGCGATCTCCGTCATGGACAGGTAGTCGCTCGCCAGCTCCAGCTCGACGCCGTCGAACCGCTCCGGTGCGGCGATGGCCGCCGCGACCGCCGCGCCGATGTCCTCCACCGCGACCAGGGACAGCCGGGTCTCGGGCTTCAGGACGCTCACCAGGCCGCCCTCGATGCCGCGCGGGAACAGGAACGCCATGGCCGGGAGGAAGTTCTCCATGAAGAAGCCCGGCTTGAGGATCGTCCAGTGCGGAAAGCCGGCCTCGCGGACCCGGTCCTGGATCGCGCTCTTGGCGCCCAGACTGGACTCCACCATCGGCCAGCGGCCGTCGACCCAGCCGGGCACCTCGGTGTGCTGGCCGGCGCCGGCGACGGACGTGTACACGAACTGCGGCACTCCGGCGGCCTTCGCGCCCTCGACGAGGTTGACGCCCTGGGCCGTCTCCCCGGCGAAGTCGAAACCCGCCGCGGTCAGGTCGGCCATCTGGACGGAGAAGACGGCGCGGGCGCCCTCGGCGGCGCGGATCACGGAGTCGCGGTCGTGCAGGTCGCCGGTGACCAGTTCGGCGCCGAGTGCCTCGACTGCCCTGGCCCGGTCGGTGCCCGGGTCGCGTACGAGGGCGCGGACGGGGACGCCCGCCGCGAGCAGGGCGCGGGCGGCGGCGCCGCCCTGCCGGCCGGTGGCGCCGGTGACCAGGACGGGCACGGGAGTCGTGGACATGGTGCTCCTCGGGGATGCTCGGACGAAACGGCGGGACCCGCCGTTTCTACCCCCGGTACGATATGGCGGGGTCCGCCACTTAGCAATCCTGGAGTTGACGCCATGCCCGATCACCAGCGCGCGGACGCGAGGCGCAACTACGCGCGCATCCTCGCCGTGGCCGAGGACGAGGTGGCCGCGAACGGCGCCGCCGCCTCCCTCGAACAGATCGCCCGCGTCGCGGGCGTGGGTTCGGCCACCGTACGGCGGCACTTCCCGACCCGCCGCGCCCTGTTGGAGGCGGTCTCCCGGCAACGGATCGAGGCGCTGAGCGTCCGCGCCCGGGAGCTGACCGGCCGGGGCGACAGCCGGGACGCGCTGCTGGAGTGGCTGGGCGAGGTCGTCGCCTACTGCGTCTCCGCCCGGGGGCTGGCGGCCGCGCTGACCTACGACGGTGCCGGGTCCGACCCGGTGCACGACAACGCCTGCTCCGCCGCGCTGGAGGAGGCGGCCGGCCCGCTGCTCCAGCGCGCCGCCCGGGACGGCGCGGTGGCCACGAGCGTGACCGTGGCAGACCTGATCACGCTGATCGTCGGCATCGTCCTGGCCACCGAGCACCACCCCGACCACGCCGTCCGGGCGGACCGGCTGTTCCGGCTGGCCGTGGCGGGACTGAGCCCGCGGCGCTGACCGCGGCGCGCGACCGGCGGAGCCGAGCCGGGCGCACCGTCGGCGCGGCAGCGGGAAGCGCTCAGCCCGCCGGGGGCGCCGGGGAGCGCAGCTCGGGACGGGTCGGACCGGGCTGCGCCGGCACGACCACCGGCGCGGACGGTCCGGGTACGAACGGCGCCGGCGGCCCGGCAAGCGGCGGCGCGGGTAGCCCGCGTACGGGCGGTGCCGCCGGCCCGGCGACGGCCCACGGGGAGGTCGCCTCGGCCAGCTCCGGCCAGACCGCGGCCGACCGGGCCCGCACCGCCGCGAGCCGGTGCAGCGCGCGCCGCTGCCGTTCGGCGTGCACCGCCGCGAGATAGGCCCAGAACGGTGTCCCCGGCGGCGGAAGGGGTCGGGTCACGGCGGCGACCTCCGCGGCGAGGCGGCTGCCGAGCTGGTCACGGGCCGGCTGGCGGAGCCGGCGGTACCGGGCGAGGTAGTGCCGGACGGCCAGGGCGAGGTCGTCGTCGAGACCGGCCAGGTCGAGCGTGGCCGCCCAGGCCGCGAGCGGGGGCGGCATCCGGACGAACCAGCCCCACGTGGTGACGCCGCGGTCGTGGATGACCAGCGTCCCGGCCGCGTAGTCGCCGAACCGTTTGCCGGACGGACTCACCAGCATCGTCACGATGCAGGCGAGCCAGGTCAGCGGCGGTAACAGGCCGGGCAGCTCGACCGCGGCGCCGACCAGGCCGCGGGTCAGAGCCTGCCGGAACCGGACCGGACCGCCGTCCTCGCGGACGACCCGCAGCCCCAGCAGGTACTTGCCCAGGGTCCGCCCGGAGGTGACGGACTCCATCGTGACCGGGTACCCGACCACGACCGCGACGAGCACCACGACGCCGATGCCCTCGAACAGCGCCTCGTCGTACCGGAGCAGCCCGGTCTCGCCGAGGATCAGCACGAGCAGGCCGGCGACCATCCAGAGCAGGACGAAGAGCAGGACCTGGAGCACCAGGTCGACGGCCCTGGCCAGCATCCGGGAGCCGAGCCGGGCGACCCGCGGGTCGAGCCGCACGGCCTCACCCGTGACGAACTGTGCGGTACCGGCGGACGGGGGTGGGGCGTCGTGGGTCACCCGCACAGTGTGGCCGATGGGTACGATGCAGCGCGGACCGGTGACCGCCCACCTGAACCGGTGTCGCCGCCATTCGCCACCGTGGGTACGGGGAGCCGCCGTGGATCTGGACGCCTTCGCCGCCGAGCACGGGCCCCAGTGGCGCCGGCTGGGCATCCTGCTCGCCCGACCCCGCCGCAAGCTCACCGCGGCCGAGGTCGACGAGATGGTGTTCCTCTACCGCCGGGCGGCCACGCACCTCTCCATCGTGCAGAGCCGCTCGCCGGACCCGGACCTGGTCGCGACGCTGAGCCAGCTCGTGCTCCGGGCCCGCGCCCGGCTCAGCCCCGCGCCCGGTTTCCGCTGGGCGACGCTGGGCCAGTTCTTCACCGTCTCGTTTCCGGGTGAGGTCTACCGGGCGGGCCGGTGGTGCGCCGGTGTCGCGGCCGGGTTCGTCGGCCTGGCCGCGGTGCTCATCGCGATCGTCGCCAGCGATCCGGACGTGGCGCTGCGGTTCCTCTCCCCGGCCGAGATCAACAGCCTGGTCGAGCACGACTTCGAGGCCTACTACAGCAACAACGCGCCGGAGAACTTCGGCTTCGCCGTCTGGACCAACAACGCCTGGGTCAGCGCGCTCTGCCTCGCCTCGGGCGTACTCGTCCTGCCGGTGCTCTACCTGCTCTGGAGCAACGTGCTGAACCTGGGCCTCACCGGCGGGATCATGGTCGGCAACGACCGGGCCGACGTCTTCTACGGCCTGCTCCTCGTCCACGGCCTGCTGGAGCTGACCTGCGTCTTCGTGGCGGCCGGCGTCGGGCTGCGGATCGGCTGGGCCTGGATCGCGCCCGGCCCGCTGCGTACCCGGGCGCAGGCCGTCGCGGTGGCGGGCCGCTCCGCGGTCGTGGTCGCGCTCGGGCTGACCCCGGTGCTGCTGCTGAGCGGGGCGGTCGAGGCGGGCATCACCCCGTCTCCGCTGCCGACCGTGGTCAAGCTCGCGATCGGCGCGCTGGTCTGGCTCGCCTTCCTCGGCTACGTGACCTGGTTCGGCGCGCTCGCCGTACGGCAGGGGCGGGCCAGCGACCTCGGCGCGTTCGACCGTGAGGTGCTGGCCCCCACCGTTTGACCGGTCCAGCCCGCCCCGGGCCGGCCGGCGGCTCCGCCTCGAACCCCTAGAGCCGGCCGGCGGCCTTGAGGGCGAGGTACCGGTCCGCGACGGCGGAGGCGAAGGTCTCCACCGGCGCGTCCACCACGTGCACGTGGGACCGGCTCAGCGCGGCCCGGACCCGGTCCAGCTCGGCGAGGCTCCGCTCGGCGGCGGCGGCCGTGTGCAGGGCGGCCGTACCGTCCCGGGCCGCGGCCAGCGCCTCCAGGGACGGGTCGTGCACCGCGGCGAGCATGACCGTGTGCCGCGCCACCAGCCGCGGTAGCACCGGCAGCAGCCCGTCGCCGAGCGCACCCGGGTCGAGCGTCGTGAAGATCACCACGAGGGCGCGCTTGCGCTCGATCCGCAGCACCTCGGCCACGACCCGTGCGAAGTCGGTCTCGACCAGCGCCGGTCGCAGACCGGCCAGGGCCCGGGTCAGGCGGGCCAACTGGTCGCGCGCGGTCGAAGCCGGGACCCGCGCGCGTACCTCGGCGTCCACCGCGAGCAGGTCCACCCGGTCGTGGGCCTGGGTGGCGAGCGTCGCGAGCAGCAGCGCGGCGTCGATCGCCGCGTCCAGCCGGGGCTCGCCGGCCGCCACGCCGTCCGGGGTGGTGCCGGAGACCGGCCCGTCCGCGACCGGGGCGACCGTGCCGACCCGGCCGGCGCTGGTGCGGCCCGTGTCGATGACGCAGAGCACCCGCCGGTCCCGCTCGGGCCGCCAGGTCTTCACCGCGACGTGCTCCCGCCGGGCGGTGCCCCGCCAGTCGATCGAGCGCACGTCGTCGCCGACCACGTACTCCCGCAGCGAGTCGAACTCGGTGCCCTGCCCCCGACCCCGGGTGACCGCGCGCCCCTCGATGATCCGCAGCCGGGACAGCTTCTCGGGCAGGAACCGGCGCGAGGCGAACGGCGGCAGCGCGGTGAGGGTCCACGGCGGGGTGAGCGCCGCGGCCCGGCGCCGGCCGGTCTGCCGGAACGCCAACCCCAGCGGACCGTACGAGCGGATGGTCACCCGCGCCGCGGGTCGGTCCCCGCGCCGCGTCGGGGTCAGCGTGGTGACCACGTCGACCGACTCGCCCGGGTCCAGCAGGATCGGGTGGGCGTACGGCGCGCCGGCCCCCGCCGACGGTACCCAGGCGTCGCGGACCAGCCCGCGCAGCGTACGCACGGAGGTGTTGGTGACGGTGAGGGTGACCCGCGCGCTCTCGCCGAGCCGGACGCGCCGGGCGCCGGAGCGGGCCAACCGCACCTCGCCCGCCGGCGCGGCGGCGAGCCAGTCCAGCGCGGTCAGCAGCAGCACCACGCCGGTGACGGCGCCCAGCGAGAGCCACCAGCCGGTCGAGGCCCCGGCCAGCGCGGCCAGCAGCGTGGCGAGCGCCCCGAGCCCGCCGAGCAGGGCCGGCACCCGCCAGGTCATCGCGGCACCGCCGTCACCGCGGCGCCGGCACCGCGGTCAGCAGCGCCTCCAGCACGGCGTCGGCCGTGGCGCCCTCGATCTCCGCCTCGTGGCGCAGCCGTACCCGGTGCCGCAGGGCCGGCCGGGCGACCGCCTTGACGTCGTCCGGGGTGACGTAGTCCCGGCCGACCAGCCAGGCGTTCGCCTTCGCGGCGTTGAGCACGGCGGTGGCGCCGCGCGGCGAGGCGCCCAGCTCCAGCGACGGGGTGGCCCGGGTGGCCCGGCAGAGGTCCACGATGTACGCCAGCACCACGTCCGCGACCCGCACCCGGAGCACGCCCTGCCGGGCGACGGCCAGGTCGGCCGCGGTGGCGGCGGGCCGGACCCCGGCCGCCGTCAGGTCGCGCGGGTCGAAGCCCTGGTGGTGTGCCCGGAGCACGCCGAACTCCTCGTCCCGGGTCGGCAGCGGTACGGTCAGCTTGAACAGGAACCGGTCAAGCTGCGCCTCGGGCAGGGGATAGGTCCCCTCGTACTCGATCGGGTTCTGGGTGGCGGCGACCAGGAACGGATCCGGCAGCGGGCGGGGGTTGCCCTCGACCGAGACCTGCCGCTCCTCCATCACCTCCAGCAGGGCGGCCTGGGTCTTCGGCGGGGTCCGGTTGATCTCGTCGGCGAGCAGCAGGTTGGTGAAGACCGGACCCTCGCGGAACTCGAAGACGGCGGTACGCGCGTCGAAGACCAGCGAACCGGTCACGTCGCCGGGCATCAGGTCCGGGGTGAACTGCAACCGCTTGTTCTCCAGCGACAGCCCCGCCGCGAGGGCGCGGACGAGCAGCGTCTTGGCGACCCCCGGCACGCCCTCCAGCAGCACGTGTCCCCGGCAGAGGAGGGCGATGAGCAGCCCGGTCACGGTCGCCTGCTGCCCGACGACCGCCTTGGCGACCTCCGCGCGCAACTGGCCGAGCGCCTGCCGGGCCGCGTGTTCGGCCGGGTCGCCGGTCGGTGCCGCCGACCCGGCCCCGCCGAGGCCGGCCGGCGCCGCTGTCTCTGTCACAGTTCTCCTCCAGATTCGACTGACCCGTCCGGGTCGCCCGAGCCGTCGCCCGTCCGGCGCGCCCCGACCGCCAGCACGGCGGCGACCAGGTCGTCCAGGTCGGCGACGGCGTACCGCAGCTCCTCGTCGGTGGCCGGCGCCGGCCCGCGCAGTATCGCCCGGACCTGGTCGACCGGCCGGCCGGTGCGGTCCGCGACGTACCCGATCAGCTCGTCGTCCCACCCGCTCGCGACGGCCCGGTGCGGCGCGAGGAGCCCGCGGGCCGGGGCGACCAGGGGCGCGATCCGGCGCAGCGCGGCGCTCCGCAGCGCCTCCAGGGTCGCCTCCCGGGCGTGGATGCGGTGGTAGAGCCGACCCCGTCCCGTCACGGTCTCGGTGGCCGGTACGACGACCGGCAGGGGTTCGGCGACCGGCGGGCCGAGCCGGCGGGCCCGGACCACGGCGATCAGCAGCCCGAGCAGGCCGAGCAGGCCGAGGCTGGCCCAGAGGCCGGCCGGGAACGCCGTCCACATCGGGTTGCCGCCGGTGCCGCCGCCGCGTTCCGGCTGGTCGTAGCGGGGTCGCGGCAGCGGTGCCCGCGGGCGGGGTTCCGGCCTGTGCAGGTCGAGCCAGACCAGGTCCCGGTCGCGGCCGAGCAGGGCCGTCGCCAGCGCCCGGTTGCCGGCCTCGCCGATTCGCCCGTTGCGGAACGGGTCGGTGGCGCCGACCGCCAGCAGCTCCGAGCCGCCGAGCCGGATGCCGGTCAGGCCGCCGTCGTAGCACCTGAACTCCAGGTACTCCGGGTCGGCCCCGTACCGCGAGCGCAGCACCGCGGCCGGGCCGGCCGCGACCGCGAAATCGGTCCCGCAGCCCGGGGCGACGGTCCGGGTGGCCCAGCGGGTCGGGCCGGTGTCGAGGCCGAGGGAGGCCGACGTGATCCGGCCGGGCCGGGCCAGGACCACCCGGTGGCCGTTCGGCGCGTCCTCCAGCGTGCCGAGGAAGCGGGGGTCGACGAAGTCCGGCGCGGGTACGAAGACGGTCGCGCGGCCGGGGCCGAGCCCGCCCAGGACGCGCCGGGCCTCGGCCGAGCTGCCGACCCGGTGGACGGTGACGCCCGCGGCCGTGAGCGTTTCGGCCAGCCGGCTGGAGCCGTCGGCGCCGGAGCCGGTGGGGGAGAGGGTGCCGGCGGCCCGCAGGTTCGGCTCCTCCAGTACGTGTGCGACGCCGGTGACCAGGTAGAGCAGGGCGAGCCCGAGGAACGGGACCGCCAGCCGGTGCCAGCGGCGGCGCCGACGGCCGCCGCGAACCTGCGGGGCCGGCGGGACGGCTCCGCCCGCGCCATCGGCGGCGGGCGCGTTCGGCGCTGGCACGGTGGCGGCGGTCATGGGGCGTCCACCAGGGGCTGCTCGGCTCCGCCCGCCTGCTCGGCGCCGAGGGCCGCGCGCGGGGGTTCGGGGTCGAGGGCGGCGCGCACCCGCTCGGCCTGGCGGCGCATGGCCCGGTCGTCGTCGGCGGTCGCCGGGCGCAGGCCGTACCAGATCTCCGAGAAGATCTCCGACGCCGTGCCGAGCGGTTCCGCCGTGCTCGGACGCGCCCGCCCGGCCATCCGGGCCAGCTCGGTCACCGTCCAGCCGGGACGGTGGACGAGCACGCCCCGCTCGGCGAGGTCCCGGACGACGGCGCGCAGCCGTTCCCGGACCGCCTCCGCGTACCGGCCGGCCGCGGCCAGCTCGTCGGCGCTCAGCGCGAGCACCGCGGCGGGGACCTGCGGCACCTCGTCGTCCGGCAGTTCGGGCGCCGGCACCGGCTCCGGCCGGGGGCGGCGACGCCACCGCCAGCGCGGTCGCCAGCGCAGCCGGCCCAGCCGTGGCCAGCGGAACCGGAACCGTCGGCGCCGCCGGGCCGGCCGCTCGCGCCGGACCCGGGCGCGCCGGCGGGACGGCAGCCAGGCCGGCCAGGTGTACCAGAGCACGGCGACGAGGGCGGTCAGCAGGAACAGCAGCAGGCCGAGCATCGCCACCCCGCCGATCACCAGATCGCCCAGGTCGGCCACGAACTCGTTCCAGAAACGGCTCACCGGGGCACCGCCAGCGCGCCCTCGGCGGAGACGCCACGGCTCGTCGCCCGGCGCAGCGCGATGTCCAACCCCTCGTTGCGCATCCGGGTCTCCAGGTGCAACACCGTGTCCAGGCAGGCCAGCACCGGGTACGCGACGGCGTTGACGGCCAGCCAGGCCAGCCCCAGCACCAGATGGTCCCGCCAGGCCACCCCGGTGTCGACGAAGAGCCCCAGCGCGGCGTAGCTGCCGATGCCGGTGGCGAGCCGGATGAGCAGCCAGGAGGTGTAGCCGAGCAGGCGGATCCCGCCGGCCCGCAGCCCCGACCGGACGACCAGCCCGATCGAGCGCAGCAGCGCCCGGCCGGGATCGAGACGGTCGAGGACCACCGCCGGCACGGCGAGCCCGAGCAGCGCGTACGCGATCGGCCAGGCCACGACCGACACGGCGGCCAGGCCGCAGACGAGCGCCGCGACGACCGCCACCACCCCGGTGGCCAACGGGCGGGCCGGCCGGAGCGGCGCGGCGGGGCCGAGCAGCGCGCGCGGCGCGGCGGCGGAGCTGAGCCCGCCGAGCAGCGCGATGCACGCGGCCTCGGTGGCGAACCCGGTGACCAGCAGGAGCCAGAACCAGCCCCACCGGTCCTCGGCCGGGAAGACCACGTTCACCACGTCGGCGAGCTGCCGCAGTGGGAAGAGCACGACCTGTTCGAGCAGGGCGACCAGGAAGCCCCAGCCCAGCAGCGGCGCGGCGCGGGTACGCAGCAGCGCCATCGCCGCGTCGAGCAGTTCGCCGACGGTCATCGGCCGCAGCGGTACCGCACTCGTCGCGCCTTCTCCGAACAAGAGCCCCCGCCCCCGCAAGCCACGTGACCGGGCCCCATCGTGGCATGCCGCCGCCGCGTCCGTGTCCCCCGGGGCCCATGGGACGGAACGCGTCAGTTCATCGGGCGTTCAGGATCCGTCACTCCGCGGCGCCTACGGTCGGCTGCCATGCGACTACTTCTCCTTCCGCCGGCGGTGGCCGTACTGCTGACCCTGCCGGCCGGCGCCGCGACCGCGGCGCCCGCCGGGGACGCGCCCCGGCCGGTCGAGGCCGTACTCGAGACGCCCGCGCTGTACGACGACGCGGCGGGCGGTGACGCCGACGCCGACGACCCGGCCATCTGGGTGCACCCGACGCGCCCGGGCGAGACCCGGGTGATCACCACCGCCAAGAACGGCGGACTGCACGTCTACGACCTGCGCGGACACGAGCGTCAGGCGATCGCCACCCCGCCGGCGCCCGGTCCGGACGACGAGGCGGGCCGGTTCAACAACGTGGACCTGGTGCCCGGCTTCCGGCTCGGCGGCCGGTCGGTCGACCTGGCCGTGGTCACCGACCGGGGCCGCGACCAGCTGCGGTTCTACCGGATCGACCCGTCGACCGGCGGGTTGGCGGACGTGACCGCCGCGGACGTCCCGTACGCGTTCAGCCGCGACCAGGCCGAGGTGAACGAGCAGCGTACGGCGTACGGGCTGGCCGCGTACACCGATCCTGACGGCGGCACGTACGCGGTGGTCAGCCGGCGCAGCACGCCGGAGGTCGGCGTGTTCCGCCTGGTCGCCCGGGGCGCCGCGGTCTCGTACCAGCGGGTCGACCGGCTGGTTCTGCCGTCGGAGTTCACCCTGCCGGACGGCCGGCACTGGTCGCCCTGCGCCGATCCGGGCGACGGGCCGCAGGTCGAGGGGAGCGTGGTCGACGCGGCGAACGGGGTCGCGTACCTGGCCCAGGAGACGGTGGGCCTGTGGCGGGTGCCGATCCGGGGTGGCCGGTTCGCCGGCGAGCCGCGGTCGGTCGAGCGGACCCGCGAGTACGGCGTGCCGGCCGCGTTCGACCCCGAGGAGGACGACTGCGTGGTCGACTACGCGGCCGACCCGGGCTTCGGCGGCCGGATAGCGGCCGACGTGGAGGGGCTCACGATCCTCCGGACCGGCCAGCGCGACGGCACGCTGCTCGTCTCCAGCCAGGGCGACGACACGTTCTACACCTACGACCGGCGGACCAACCGTCCGCTGAGCCGGTTCGCCGTGGTCGACGGGGAGCGGGTCGACGGCGCGCAGGAGTGCGACGGCGCGGACGTGGTCTCCACCCCGCTGCCGGGGTACCCGGGCGGCCTGCTGGTGGTGCACGACGGCGAGAACACGCCGGACGAGCCGGGCGAGGACGGCGAGCCCCGACCGAACACCGACTTCAAGTTCCTCGACGCGGGCTTCCTGCGCCGGTAGCCGGAGCACGCCGAGGGCGGCCCGCCGGCCGGACGGTACCGCGGTGGACGGACCGCCCGGCCGGCGCGCGGGCTCAGCCGACCCGTTCGATCACGGCGCGTCGGATCAGGAACTTGCCCGGCTCCCGGACCTGCTCGAAGGCCGCGTTGTTGAGCAGCACGCAGCTGCCCGACGGGCTGGTCACCCGCACCGTGGTGCTCCGGTTGTTGTCCAGGTTGGTGACGCGCAGCAGCGTACCGATGGGAAACGTACCGCTGGAGGCGGCGGGCGCGGCGTCCTCGTTGAAGAGCGTCACGGTCGAGCCCCGGCAGACGACCTCGCCGCCGCCGGCCGGTGCGGTGCCCGACCCGCCACTCGCCGGGGCCGTGCCGGATCCGCCGCCGGCCGGTGCGCCTGCGGCGGGGTCCGCCGGTGCGGCCGGGGTGGGATTCGCGGGCGCGGGGGCGACCGGGTCGGCCACCACCCTCCCGGTGCAGCCGGCGGCGGCGCGGCGCTGCTGGATGAGGTCGACGACGGCCTGCCGGTTCGCGATGCGCGCCTCGGAGAGGGCGTCCGGATTGGCCCGCTGGCCCGCGATGAAGTTCAGGTTGTTGCGCAGCGCGGTGTCCAGGCCGGCGCAGCTCTCACCGGCGTTGCTCAGCCCGGTACCGACCGCCAGCGCGCCCGCGAGCAGAGCCGCCGCCGCGCCACCGATGAACAGCCTCCGCGCCCGGCCGGTCGTCCTGCTTCTCCCGTACATGCTCCGCTCCCTCGATCTCGGCTGCCCGGTCGCAGCACCGATGGATACGGCCGGGGAGGGCGGGCGGATTCGATCACATCCCTAAATGTTCTTTAAGAACTCCCAACCCTTCGAGTGTGGGAGGTCGCGGCTCAGGCGGTGCCCAGCAGGACCTCGTAGACGTCGTCGCGGCAGCGCAGGCCGGCCGCCCGTACCGCCGCCACGCGGGCCCGCTGCTCCTCTGGTGTGAGCCGGTGCAACGCCGCCCAGGCCCGGTCGGTGGCCGGCTGGTCGGCGGCGAGGTACGCGGCCGGCGCGCCGGTGCGGCCGAGCAGCCAGGCGCCGGCGACGGCCCGGGCGGCGCTCACCCGGGTCTCCGTCGCCTCGTCGGCCGAGTACCCGCACCGCAGCGTCCCGGCCCCGTCGAGCAGCTCCTCGACCATCGGCCGCGGGCCGGTCACGAGCCTGCCCCGCCCGTCGAGGGTCAGCCGTACGAGCACGGTCTCCGGCGGCTGCGTCCCCTGGAACCCGGGGTAGTGCGTCTCCTGCGCGACCGCCGACGGCGGGTCCGGCAGCCGGCCCAGCGCGCGCAGCGCCTCCCGGGCCGGACCGGTCAGCTCGGGCAGCACCTTCGCGTACGCCCGGGCGACGCAGACCCGGGGCAGCCCGTCGGCGCAGACCGGCGCGGCGGCCCGGGTGTCGTACCGGGCGGCCCGGTCCGCCGACGGCAGCGTCACCAGCGCGCCCACCAGGCCGGCGACCAGCACCGCGACGGCCGGCAGCAGCGCCCGGCGGGACGCGGGTCGCGGCCGGGCGTAGAGAAGGTATCCGGCCACGGCCAGCGCCACGAACCACAGCGCCTGGCCGAGGTTCGTCCGCCCGGCGACCGTGGTGAACGCCGGGAGGTCCGCGCCGCTCTCCAGGTACGTCGGCAGGAGCAGGAACAGGGGGCTGTGGCGGCCACGGGAGGCCAGGTCGCCGAGCCACGCGAGCGCGACGGCCAGCAGCAGGACGAGCGGGAGCAGCTTGCGGGTCGGCAGCAGCCGGCCGAGCGCCAGGCCCAGCAGCGCCGCCGCGACCATCCCGGCGGCGCCCACGAGCAGTGTCCACGGCCAGCCGGCGGGCCAGTACGTCTGCCGGTCGAGCGCGGCGAGGAAGAGGCGGTCCGCCGGGGTGACCAGGTACGCCCCGGCCACGGCGAGGCCGACCACGGTGGCGGTCGGCGCGAGGCGGCTCCACGGGCGGCGGGGTGTGCCGGCGACGAGTTCGCTCACCCCGGCCGCCCGGTCCCGGCGGCCGACGCCGGCGCCGACCGCCGCGACCAGCGGCCACAGCAGAGAGAGGTTGATCCGGTGGCCGAGGATCGACTCGTTGACCAGGCCGGGCCAGACCGGGTCCATCCCGTCCGCGAAGAGCACCCGGGTCGCGAGCGCCACCGCCAGTAGCGGCCAGAGGACCAGCGTGCGGCGCAACTCCAGGAGGACCAGCCGGAGGATCACCGGTTCACCTTCCCGCGTCGGGCCGGCGTGACGGCGTACGCGGGGTGGAGCGCGCCGACGCGGGCCGGCCGCGCCCGTCGGGCCGGGCCGGTGGCGTCGAGCTGGGAGCCATGCGTCACGTCCAGTCGGTCGCTTCGCGGGCGCGCGCCGGATTGCCGCCCCGCTGTGATTCGGGTCACGCCGCGGGTCGTCGAGCGCGAGGCTGACGGTTACCTCGGCTCGCCCTCGGCCAGGCCGCACCGGGCGGCGATCTCCAGCGCCTCGGCCAGCGAGCCGCGCCGGGCGAGCGCCATCGCCGCCCGCCCGGCCGCCGTCCGCGCGCTCTCCGGGTCCGGCGCCGCGTCGAGCATGGCGGCGAGCAGCGCCGGCTCGCCGATCCGGTCGGCGAAGCGCGCCACGGCGGCGACCAGCCAGCCGTGCCGGTCGCCGCGCGCCGCCGCCACCGCGTCGGGTACGACCGCGAGGGCCTCGGCGTCGAGGACCGGCAACACGACCTCGACCCGCGGGCGCCCCTCGGCGAGGTCGGCGGCCAGCAGGCGGGTGAAGAGCGGGCGATCGCGTGCCGGAAGGCCGGCGCGGACGGCCAGTCGGGACAGGGCCAGGCTCGGCCGCCCGCCGGTGGGGCCGTCGACCGCCCGCGCGAACAGCGGGTCGAGGGCGGTGACGTCCCCGGTCGCGACGAGCGCGGCCCCGAGCCCCACGTCGGCCAGCAGCGGCCACGACGTCCGCCGCAGGCGCGCCCGCAGCTCCGGTACGTGCCGATCGACGATCTCGGCGCGCAGCGGCTCGTCGGCCAGGGCGTGGACGAGCGGTACGACGTCGGCGACGACGGCGGCCAGTTCCTGCGGGATGACCCGCGGGTCGGCGAGCACCGCCAGCACGGCGCGGAGCCGCTGCGGGGTGGCCTGCTCGCGCCGACCGTCGAGCCAGCGCGCCACCTCCCGGGCGAGCGGGCCCGGCCCGTACCCGGAGTAGCGGCAGTCCCGCATCCGCCCGAGTACGGCGAGCGCGTCGTCGACCCGCTCCAGCGCCAGGAAGAGTCGCGCGAACCGGTGCTGGTAGATCATCTGGTGGTCGCGTTCCCGGCCGCGCTTGGGGCAGCTGCGGAACGCCGCCACCAGTGCCCGGGCGCGCGTCGCCGGCAGCCCGGGCGTCGCGAGCGCCAGCAGCGCGCGCTGCTGCGCGTCCGGGCCGAGCCGGGTCGCCAGCGTGAGTGCGTCGTCGAACCGGCCGGCCCGGGCGAACGCGGCGACGAGCCGCTCGCCGTCGACCTCTGCCACGGTGCCGCAGCGCCGCTCGGTCTCGGCGAGGCCGAGCGGCCCCAGCAGGGCGGCCGCCGCGGCGAGGCGGGGCCGGTCGTCGTCGTCCAGCAGGGCCGACCAGCGGTCCAGGTGCTCGGGCTCGTCGGCGTGCGCCTCGGCCAGCACCGCCAGGGCCGCCGAGATCCGGGCGACCCGCAGGTGGGCCGCCGGACGCGGGATGCCCTCCTCGTTCGGCCGTACCGCCAGGACGGTCCGCAGCAGCGTCTCCTCCGCGTCGGGCGTACCGGCCACGAGCCGCGCCAGCGTGCCGGCGACCGCGTGCTCGGGCCCGTTGCGCCCGCTGACGTACGTGCGGTACGGGTGCTCGCCGCCGAGCGCGGCGGTCGCCACCTCCAGCGCCCGCTCGCCGTGGAGAATGCGGGGCGCCGCCGTGGCGAAGTCCTCCGGCAGCCAGCCGTCCAGGGCCCTCGTCAGCTCCTCGGCCGCGCCGGCCGGGTCGCCGCCGTCGAACCGGGCCGCCGCCCACTCGATCCGGTCGGCCGGGTCGACCCGCCCGCCGGCCGGCGCCGGCGGGAACCGGTCCAGCGCGGCGCGGGCGCGCGCGGCGAGGTCGGCGGCGGTGGCGGGGTCGGCGGTGATGGCGAGGTCGGCTGGCACGCGGCGACCCTACCCACGGCGTACGACACCGCCCGTCCCCGCCGGGGCCGGTCCGGGCCGGCGAGCGGGCTGGCCTACTGGAACCGTTTCACGACGCCGTCGGCGAGCGCGTCGGCCGCGGCGGCGAGCTGCTGACCGGCCACGTCCAGCCGGCCGAGGAGCAGCGTCGCCTTGATCACGTCGGCGTCCAACCGCCGGTCCAGCAGCGCGCAGACCGCGCGCTGGTACGCGGGGCGTACCCCGCACTTCTTCGCGGTCAGGGCCCGGTCGGCGGCGAGCCGGGGCCGGGCCGGCAGCAGCCGTACCGCCTCGGCGAGGTGGTCCAGCCCCGCGGCGAGCGCCTCCAGCACGGGGCCGCAGACCGGCTGCGGGGGTACCGCGAACAGGTCCGTCTCGCGGACGAAGTCCCGCAGCGCGTCGAGCACGTCGTCGACCGACCGGGAGAGCCGGAACAGGTCCTCGCGGTCGATCGGCGAGCTGACGCTGCGGCGCAGCGCCGCGACCAGCCGGGCCCGCAGGGCGTCGCCCTCGTGCTCCACCTCGGCCATCCGCTCCCGGGCCGCCTTCGGATCGACCGCGCCCCCGGCCACGGCCCGGGCCACGTCCGCGCCGCTGGCCGCCGTGGTGACCTGCGCGACCACGAGGTCGGCGAGGGTACGATCGGTGCGGCCGGTGAGGTCGCGCAGCAGCCGGCCCAGTCCGCCCGTCACCGCAGCGCCGACGGGACCAGGCAGCCCGCCGCGGCGACGGCGAACGCCGCCGGCAGGGTCAGCACCCACGCCCGTCCGAGTCGCAGCACGCCGCGCCACCGTACCCTCCTGGTTCCCGCGAACAGTCCGGTGCCGACCAGCGCACCGGAGATGGACTGCGTCATGCTCACCGGCGCGCCCGCGGCGGCCGTACCGAGGACCACGGCGGCGCCGGAGAGCTCGGTGACCACCACCGCGTCGGACCGCAGGGCGGTCAGCCCGCCGCCCATCGAGGCGACCGCCCGGGGCAGACCGAGCAGCCCGCCCAGGGCGAAGCCGCCGGCGAGCAGCGCGAGCGCGCCCGGGGCGGTCGCGTACCGGTCGGGGGCGCCCCCGTGCACGGCCGCGTAGACGGCGAGCAGCTTCTGGCCGTCGTTGGCGCCGTAGGCCAGGCAGACGGCGGCGAACGCGGCCGCGTGCGACCAGCGCAGCCGGCGGCCCGCGTCGGACGGCGCGGGCGCGGCCCGCAGCAGCCGGGCGACCGCGGCCGAGACCAGCCCGCCGGCGAGCGGCGCGAGCGCGCCGGCCGCGAGCACCCCGCCGACCACCGCCCAGTCGACCGGGGCGCGCACCGCCGTACCGGCACCGGCGATGCCGCCGACGAGGGCGAGGGTGAGGCTGGTCGGCAGTCCCCGGGCGGCCAGTGCCGCCGTGACCGCGACGGCCGCGGCGATGCCGACCAGCAGCGGTCCTCGGCCGGTCTGCGTGCCGAAGGACGCCAGCCGGCCGGTCAGCGTCGCCGCGACCGCCGTACCGACGGCGAGCGGGGCGAGCACGACCGCCACCACCAGTACGGCCATGGCCGCGAGTACCCCGGGCCGGGCGCGCAGGCCGAGTCCGACGAGCGCGCCGGCGTCGTTGAAGCCGGCGAAGAGGGCGAAGAGCAGTACGCCGGCCATCGCCGCCACGACACCTCCCGGGTTCCACGACGGAGTTAGTTAACACCCGAGCCGTTAACTTCACAACCGTCGGGACGGGCCCCGTTGACCGGCCATAACACGTAGTCGCCCGGCCGAAAACCGTGCGGCCAGCGAAGATGTGCGTGGGGTGGGCTGGAGTCCGGCGTCACGGCGATGTTAAGTTAACGTTTGCGCCTGTTCACTTGCGCTCACCGTGGAGGCGGTAAACCTCGATGCGTAGTACGAATCTCGATGCGTAGCGACCAGCCGGCCGCCGGGCCGCTCTGGGCGGGCGTCGACGTCGGCACGCAGAGCCTGCGGGTCCTGCTCGTCGACGCCGACGGCGCCGTCGCCGGACGGGGCGCGTGGGCCCTGGCCAGCGACCGGGCAGGCGGGCGGCACGAGCAGGACCCGGAGGACTGGTGGCGGGCGCTCGGCGCGGCGTTCCGGGAGGCGCTGCGCGGCGTGGACCCGGCCCGGGTCGAGGCGCTGGCGATCTGCGGTACCTCCGGCACCTTCCTGCTGGCCGGCCCGGACGGCGCCGCCCGCGGCCCGGCCCTGATGTACGACGACGCGCGGGCGCGGCGCGAGGCCGAGGACGTCGCGGCGGCCGGCGCCGAGCTGTGGGAGGCGCTGGGCTACGCCACCCAACCGTCCTGGGCGCTGCCCAAGCTGCTCTGGCTGGCCCGGCACTCGCCGCAGCCGCTGCGGGCGGAGCTGGCCGCCGGCCGGGTCTCGCTGCTGCACTGCGGCGACTACCTGGCGACCCGGTTGGCCGGCGGTCCGGTCGCCACGGACTGGAGCACCGCGCTCAAGACCGGGTACGACCCTCGGGCCGGCACCTGGCCGACCGACGTGCTCGACAAGCTGGGCCTCCCCGCGGGCGTGCTGCCTCGGGTGGTCCGCCCGGGGACGCGGATCGGGGCGGTCGGCCCGGCCGGCGCCGCGCACACCGGCCTGCCGGTCGGCGTACCGGTGCGGGCCGGGATGACCGACGGCTGCGCGGCGCAGATCGCCGCCGGCGCGCTCGCCGCCGGCAGCTGGAACTCCGTGCTCGGCACCACCCTGGTGATCAAGGGCGTGACCGCGGACCGGCTGGCCGACCCCGCCGGTGCGGTCTACTCGCACCGGCACCCCGACGGCGGCTGGCTGCCGGGCGGGGCGTCCAACGTGGGCGCCGGCGCGCTCCAGGCGCGGTTTCCCGGCGTCGACCGCGACGGCATGGACCGCGCCGCGGCCCGGTACGAGCCGGCCGGCGGGCTCGTGTACCCGCTGCGGGGACGCGGCGAGCGGTTCCCGTTCGTACGGCCGGGCGCCGAGCCGTTCGAGCTGGGTACGTTCGCCGACGACGCGGAGCGGTACGCGGCGCTGCTGCAGGGCGTCGCGTACGTCGAACGGCTCTGCTACGCCCACCTGCGGCGGCTGGGCGCCGACGTGACCGGCGCGCTGTCGCTGACCGGCGGGGCGACCCGGAGCCGCTACTGGTGCCAGCTGCGCGCCGACGTCCTCGGCCGGGAGGTGACCCTGCCGCGCACCGCCGAACCGGCGTTCGGCATGGCGGTGCTGGCCGCCGCGGGCGACGCCCCGCTCACCCCGACCGCCCGGCGGATGGTACGCGTCGACCGGGTCGTACCGCCCCGACCGGGCGCGCCGGAACGGTTCGCCGAACCGTTCGCCCGGTTCGTCGACGCCCTCGCCGCGCGCGGGTACGTCGACGAGGGGCTCGCCGGCTACGCGAAGGAGCTGCCGTGAGCCGTACCAAGGAGCTGCCGTGACCCGTACCACCGTGGTCCTCGCCCGGCACGGGCGCACGCCGTGGCACCACCCGAACCGGTACGCCGGCCGCAGCGACGTGCCGCTGGACGAGGTCGGCGTCCGGCAGGCGGAGGCGCTGGCCCGGTGGGCGGCGCGCGCGGAGCTGACCGCCCTGGTCTGCTCCCCGCTGCGGCGCGCGGTGGCGACCGCCGCGCCGACCGCGGCGGCCACCGGCCTGGTGCCGCTGGTCGAGCCCCGGGTGCGGGAACTCGACTTCGGCGTCGCCGAGGGCCGGACGCTGGCCGAGCTGCGCGAGGCCGATCCCGCGCTGGTGGCCCGGTTCGAGGCCGATCCGGCGACGTACCACTTTCCCGGCGGCGAGCCGCCCGCCGAGGCGGTGGCCCGCGCCCTCGACGCGCTCACCGCGCTGGCCGCCGACCACCCGGGCGGCCGGGTGCTGGTGGTCGCGCACAACACGCTGATCCGCCTGGTGACCTGCGCGGTGCTGGGCGTGCCGCTGGCCGAGTACCGCCGCCGGCTGCCCGCGCTGGACCCCGCCGCGACCACCACGCTGCGCCTGCCGGCCACGGCCGGGGCCGAACCGGTGGCGCTGCTGGCGTACAACGTGCCGTTGTGCCGAGGATGGGACGACCACGACGCCGCCGAACCGAGGACGACATGAGCGCTACCGATTCTCCCGAGCGCAGCCGGCCCGCACAGCGCCAGGGGGAGATCGCCGAATACGTGCTCCAGCACGGTTCGGTCTCCGCCACCGACCTGGCCGAGATGTTCCACGTCAGCCTGATGACCATCCACCGCGACCTGGACGAGCTGGAACGCCAGGGGGTGGTCCGCAAGTTCCGGGGCGGCGTGAGCGCGCAGCCGTCCAGCGTCTTCGAGTCGAACGTGTCGTTCCGGCTGCGGGCGGCCCGGGAGGAGAAGCTGGCCCTGGCCCGCCGGGCCCGGGCGCTGATCGAGCCGGGGATGGCGGTGATGCTCGACGACTCCACCACCACCCTGGAGGTGGCGCGGCTGCTGGAGGACGACGCCGGCCCGCTCACCGTGATCACCAACTTCCTGGAGACGATCAAGCTGCTCTCCGGCGTACGCGGGGTGCGCCTGCTCGCCCTCGGCGGGGAGTACTACCCGACGCACGACTCGTTCCTCGGCGTGCCCTGCGTCGAGGCGATCGAGGCGCTGCGGGTGGACCTGCTCTTCGCCTCCACCTCGGCGGTCTCCGGCGGCTACGCGTACCACCAGGAGCAGGAGATCGTGCTGGTCAAGCGGGCGATGATCCAGTCGGCGCAGCGCAGCGTGCTGATGGTGGACCACACCAAGCTCGGCCGCGCGGCGCTGCACCGGCTGGCGCCGCTGCGCGACTTCGACCTGGTTCTGACCGACGCGAGGGCACCGGAGGAGACGCTGTCGGAGATGCGCGAACACGGGGTCAGGTATGAGCTCGCCTGAGCCGGTCACGATCGGCGTCGACGTCGGTACCACCGTGACCAAGGCGGTCGCCTTCGACGCGGCCGGCGCCGCGCTGGCCCGCGCCGCCCGGCCCACCGTGCTGGACCGGGCCGGCGACGGCCGCTACGAGCAGGACACCGAGCGGGTGGTCGACTCCGTGGTCGAGGTCCTCGGCGAGCTGCGGGAGCGGGTGGCGGCGCCGGTCACCGCGGTCGGCGTCACCGGGCAGGGCGACGGGCTGTGGCTGGTGGACCGCGACGGGCGATCAATCCGGCCGGCGATCTCCTGGTTGGACGGTCGCGCCACGCCGATCCTGGACCGCTGGGACCGCGAGGGGGTCACCGAGGCGGCGTACCGGCGCACCGGCAACCACCCGTTCCCCGGCTCGGCCGGCCCGCTGCTGGCCTGGCTCGACGCGTACGAGCCGGCGGCGCTGGACCGGGCCGCGACCGCCGCGTACTGCAAGGACGTCGTCGTGCAGCGGCTCACCGGGCTGCGGGCCACCGATCCCTCCGACGCCTCGGCGCCGTTTCTCGACCCGCACACCCGCGACTACGACGAGGAACTGATCGCCCGCTGCGGCCTGGCCCACCGCCGGCACCTGCTCGCCCCGGTGCGGCCCGCCCCGCACGCGCCGCTGGGCGCCGAGGCCGCCGCGGCGACCGGGCTGCCCGCCGGTACGCCGGTGGTCGGCGCGCCGTACGACCTGCCCGCCTCCGCCTGGGGCGCGGGCGTCCGTACGGTCGGCGCCGGCCTGCTCATCGTCGGCACCACCCTCGCCTGCCAGGTGCTGCGCGACCGGGTTGACACCACCGGCGAGCCGTGCGGCCTGACGCTGAGCACCTGGCAGGAGGGCCGGTGGCTGCGGGCGCTGCCGGCGATGGTCGGCACGGCCGCGCTGGACTGGGTGCTGCGCCTGGTCGGCGCGACGGTGGCCGACCTGCCGGGGCTGCTGGAGCGCGGTCGCGCCGACGGGCTGACGGTGCTGCCCTTCTTCGCCGAGTCCGGCGAGCGGGCGCCGTTCGTGGCGCCCCGGGCCCGGGCCCGGCTGGACGGGCTGCACCTCGGTACGCAACCGGCCGACCTGGTCCGGGCGACCTGCGAGGCGATCGCGTTCAGCGCCCGGCACTGCCTGACCGCGGCGGCGCTCGGCGGCGAGCTGACCGCCTGCGGCGGCGGCGTGGGCTCGGCGCGGTGGGCGCAGATCTTCGCCGACGCGCTGGGCCGGCCGGTCCGGGTGCTGGCCGGCGAGGAGATCGGCGCGCGCGGCGCGGCGCTGGCGGCGCTGGCGGCGACCGGGGAGGCCGAGCCGACCGGGCCCGGTTGGCAGCCGGCGGGCCGGCGCCACGAGCCCGACCCGGCCGTGCGCGACCGGTACGAGCGCGACTACGACCGCTACCTGGAACACATCGCGTTGGCCCGACCGGGCTGGGACCGCCCGGCGACACCGCTGGCGACGACCTGACCGGCCGGGCGCATCCGCGAACCGGCTCGCACTGGAAGGTGACCACGTGACATCCCCTGAGTTCCTCATCGCCGGCGACCACTTCGTCACCCCCGAGCTGGTCGGCGACGCGCTGCGGGCCCGGCTCGGCCGTACGCCCGCCGCGCGCACGCTCACGCTGCCCTGGCCGATCGTTCCGTTCGGTCCGGTCGCCGAGGTGGACGAGGCCTCCGGCGACGAGGACGAACTGATCGCGGCGCTGGCCGGGGTGGAGGTGGCGGTGACCCAGATGGCGCCGTTCACCGAGCGGGTGTTGGACGCCGCGGACGCGCTGCGGCTCGTGGTGGTCTGCCGGGGCGGCCCGGTCAACGTCAACCTGGCGGCGGCGGCGCGCGCCGGGGTCGAGGTTCGCACCACGCCGGGGCGCAACGCGATCGCCGCCGCCGAGCACGCGGTGGCGCTGCTGCTCGCCGCGCTGCGGCAGATTCCGCAGCGGCACGCCGAGCTGCGCGACGGCGCCTGGCGCAGCGACCTGTACGCGCTGGACGAGGTCGGCTCGGAGCTGGCCGGCAGCACCGTCGGGCTGCTCGGCTACGGCGCGATCGGCCGCCGGGTGGGCCGGATCGTGCGGGCCTTCGACGCCGAGGTGATCGTGCACGACCCGTACGCCGACCCGGCCACCCTGGACGGTGCGCACCCGGTCGACCTGCCCGAGTTGCTGGACCGCTCGACGGTGCTGAGCCTGCACGCCCGGCTCACGCCGGAGACCAGGGGCATGATCGGCGCCAAGGAGCTGGCCCGGCTGCCGCGCGGCGCGGTGCTGGTGAACACCGCCCGGGGCGGCCTGCTGGACTACGACGCCGTGGTGGACGCGCTGGAGTCGGGGCAGCTCGGCGCCGCCGCGTTCGACGTCTTCGACGCCGAGCCGCTGCCGGCCGGCTCGCGGCTGCGGACCGCGCCGCGGGTGGTGTGCACGCCGCACCTGGCCGGCGCCACCCGGCAGACCGCCGAGCGGGCCGCCGCGCTGGCCGCGGACGCGGTCGCGGAGTTCCTCGCCGGGCGGGACCGGTGAGGACGCGGGGACCGGTCCCGCCCGACCCGGACCGGCCCGCCGACCCGGACGGACTGGCCGCGCTGCTGCCGGTCGCCATGGCGGCGGTGGACCTCGGCGCCGAGCTGCTGCGCGGCGGCCGGCCGGGGACGCTGACGGCCAAGGGCGACCGGGACATGGCCTCCGAGGTGGACTTCGCGGTGGAGCGGGCGGTCCGCGAGCGGCTGGGCCGGGAGACCCCGGGCATCGGCTTCCTGGGCGAGGAGGAGGGCCCGCGGGACGCCGGTGCCGAGCTGGTCTGGGTGCTCGACCCGGTGGACGGCACGGTCAACTTCGTGCACGGGATACCGCTGGTCGCCGTCTCGCTGGGCCTGCTGCGCGCCGGCCGGCCGGTCCTCGGCGTGATCGACGTACCGCTGCTGGGGGAGCGGTACTGGGCGGTCGAGGGCGCCGGGGCGTACGCCGACGGAGAGCGGCTGACGGCCAGCCGGCCGGCGGGGCTCGGCGAGGCGGTGGTGGCCCTCGGCGACTACGCGGTCGGTACGGGCGCCGCGGCGCTCAACCGCGAGCGGCTGGCGATGACCGCCGCGCTGGTGCCGCGCGCCCAGCGGCTGCGGATGCTCGGTACGGCCGCGGTGGACCTGGCCTGGCTGGCGGCCGGCCGGCTCGACGCGCTGGTGATGTTCTCGAACAAGCCCTGGGACGTGGCGGCCGGGGTGGTGCTGGCCCGCGAGGCCGGGGCCCGGGTGGTGGACCGCGACGGCAGCGAGCACGGCCTCGCGGCGACCGCCACCATCGCCGCCACCTCGCCCGTGCTCGACGAGATCCTGGCCCTGGTACCGGCGCCGACCCCGCCGGCCTGTTAACGCACGGCGGGCCGGTTTTAACAGACCTGGTTTTTAACATCTCGCTGAACGGGCGGCAACGTCTTCCCGGCCGCCCGGCTTCTCCCCGTCGCGCCGCGCACACGGTCCGCATCCGGCCTGGTGATCTCCGGTATGTCGGCCGGAATCAGGCACTTGCCGGCGCGGTGTCCATCGTGTTAACTACCCGCTGTATGTGTTAACTCCGTCCGTGATAGCAACGCATTCGAGCGTTAAGAACGCGGGCCGACGCAGAGGAGTCTCGATGTTCCTGACGATCGCGCATCGCGGCGACGCGCTCGTCCACCGCGAAAACACCATGCCGGCGTTCCGCTCCGCGGTCGAGAAGGGCGCCAACACGCTCGAATTCGACCTGCGGCTGACCCGCGACGGGAAGATCGCGCTGCTGCACGACGCCCGCCTGGACCGGCTCTGGGGCGTACCGGCGGCGATCGCCGAGCTGACCCTCGACGAGGTGTACGCGATCGACGGCGACGGCTACCGGGTGCCCACCCTCGACGAGCTGCTGGTGGCCTTCCCGGAGACGACGTTCCTGGTCGACCTCAAGACCGACGACGTCGTCGAGCCCGCCGTACGGGAGCTGCGCCGGCACGGCGACGCGTTCGAGCGCGCCATCTTCGTGGCGGCCCGCTCCGGCGGCCGGGAGGCGCTGGTGCGGCTGCGCTCCGCCGAGCCGGACGCGGTGATCGGTCTGGACTGGACCGAGGCCGGCCCGCCCCCGCAGGAGCTGCTCGACGCGCTGCGCCCCCAGTACTTCGGCCCCCGCTGGCGGGTCGCCGACGCGGCCGGCGTGCCGACGATGCGCGAGCGTGGCTACCGCGTCTGGGTCGGCCCGCTCGCCGCCGAGGCGGACCTGGCCGCCGCGTACGACTACGGCGTGGACGGCATCGTCAGCGACGACATCGACGCGCTGCTGCGCCTGGCCGCGCCGGTCGCGGCCGGCGAGTGACCCGACGGGAACGGGGAGGTGACCACGGTGCCGGTCAGCGACGCCGCTGTACGGGCCCGGCCCACCGCCGGTGGGGTCGACGCGGTACGGGCCGGGCGGGTACGCCGCCCCGGCCGGGCGAGCCGGGGCGGGCGCGGCCGGCGGCTGCGCGAGTACGCGCTCTTCCTCGCCTTCGTCGCGCCGAACTTCCTGCTGCTGGCGGTCTTCTCGTACTGGCCGGTGATCTACAACGCCTACCTCAGCCTGACCGAGTGGGACATGATCAGCCCGGTCAAGCGGTTCGTCGGGGCGGCGAACTACGTGGACCTGCTCACCGGCGACGAGTTCCCCGGGGTGCTGCGCACCACGGCGTACTTCATGGTCGGTGTGGTCGGCGGGAGCCTGGCCCTCGGCCTGGCGGTGGCGATGCTGCTCAACCAGCGGCTGCGCGGCCGGGCAGTGGTCCGCACGATGGTCTTCGCGCCGCACGTGCTCTCCGGCGCCGCGGTCGGCCTGGCCTGGGTCTTCATCTTCGACCCCAACTACGGGCTGTCCCGGTTCGTCTTCGAGCTGGTCGGCGCGACCTCGCCGAGCTGGCTGACCGACTCCGGCTGGGCGTTGCCCGCCGTGATGATCGTCTACCTCTGGAAGAGCATCGGCTTCGCCGCGATCGTCTACCTCGCCGGGCTGCAGAACCTGCCCAAGGACCTGTACGAGTCGGCGGCGCTGGACGGCGCCGGAGGCTGGCAGGTGTTCCGCCGGGTCACCCTGCCGCTGCTGTCGCCGGTGACGTTCTTCCTGATGGTCACCACGATCATCTCGTCGTTCCAGGCGTTCGACGTGATCGCCATGATGACCGGCGGCGGACCGGGCGAGGCCACCACGATCCTCTCCTGGTACGTCTACGACAAGGGATTCAGCGACTTCCAGGCCGGTCCGGCCGCCGCCGGCGCCATGGTGATGTTCGCGATCCTGCTCGCGGTCACCCTGTTGCAGACCCGCTACGTCGAGCGAAAGGTGCACTACCGGTGACCACGCGCCTGCGCCGGTTCGGCCTGTACGTGCTGCTCGCCCTCGTCGGCGTCGTCATGGTCGGCCCGCTGTACTGGCTCTTCACCTCCTCACTGAAGCAGCCCGGTGAGATCAACACGTTTCCGCCGGTCTGGTTCCCCACCGACCCGCGCTGGAGCAACTACGCCGAGGCGTGGCGGGCCGCCCCGTTCGGCCAGTTCTACCTGAACTCCATCGTCACGACGGCGGCCGGCACGCTGCTGGAGGTGGCGAACGCGGTGCTCACCGCGTACGCCTTCGTGTTCCTGCGGTTCCCGGCCAAGCGGGTGCTCTTCGCCGTGCTGCTCGGCGCGCTGATGGTGCCGGGCCACGTCACCCTGCTCGCCAACTACCTCACGGTCGCCGACCTGGGCTGGATCAACACGTACCAGGGCATCGTGATCCCCGGGGCGGCGTCCGCGTTCGGCGCGTTCCTGCTGCGCCAGCACCTGCTCACCATCCCCACCGAGATCATCGAGGCGGCCCGCGCCGACGGGGCCGGACACCCGCGCATCCTGTGGCGGGTCGTGCTGCCGCTCTCCCGGCCGATGCTGATCACGGTGACGATCGTGTCGCTGGTCGGCAAGTGGAACGACTTCATCTGGCCGCTGATCGTCACGAACACCGAGACGATGCGGACCCTGCCGGTCGGCCTGCTGCTGCTCAAGAACGCCGACGGGTACGTCAACTGGGGCGCCGTCATGGCCGGCACCGTCTTCGTCGTGCTTCCGGTGCTCACCGTCTTCCTCGTCGCCCAGCGGTACATCGTCGCCGGCCTCACCCAGGGCGCCGTCAAGGGCTGACCCGCTCACCCCACCCCGCTCACCCCACCCGCCGAACCCGGGAGGCAACCCATGTCCAGTACCCTCAGCCGTCGCCGCCTGCTCGGCCTGGCCGGCGGCGCGGCCCTCGCGTTGACCCCGCTCGGCTGCGGCGGCGGCGACGGCGCCAGCACCTTCAGCCAGCCCAAGGGCGAGGTGCCCAAGCAGTACGCCAAGCGGCAGCGCGTGGTGGTCTGGTACCCGTACACCGGGGTGCCGGCCGACGCGTTCACCAGGCTGGTGGGCAGGTTCAACGAGTCGCAGCAGGACATCTACCTGGAGGCCCAGTTCCAGGGCACCTACGACGAGGTGGCGCAGAAGCTCGCCGCCGGCCTGCAGGCCCGGCAGATCCCCGACCTCTGCGTCTTCTCCGAGGTGACCTGGCACAAGTTCCACCTCAACGACACGCTGGAGCCGCTGACCGGCTACTTCGACAACGGCTTCTCCCCAGCGGAGTACGTGGACTCGCTGATCGCCGAGGGCACCGTCAAGAACGAGGTGTGGTGGGTGCCCTTCGGCCGGAGCACGCCGCTCTTCTACTACAACCGGGACATGTTCGCCAAGGCCGGCCTGCCCGACCGGGGCCCGAAGACCTGGGACGAGCTGCGCGAGTGGGGACCGGCGCTGCAGCGGGTCTCGGTGGGCGGCCGGGCCCCGAAGCTGCACGCGTACCCGCAGGTCGACGGCGACTGGATGTTCCAGGGCGCGGTGTGGCAGTGGGGCGGCAACTACTCGAAGGGCATGGACGTCACGATCGACGCCGGCGGGGCGGTGGCCGCCGGTGAGTGGCAGCGGCGTCTGATCCACGTCGACAAGCTCGCCTACATGGCGAAGAGCCCCAGGGTGGACTTCACCAACGGCCTGATCGCCACGCTCCAGGACTCCACCGGCGTGCTGGGCGCGCTCGACAAGGAGGCGAAGTTCGCGTACGGCGCGGCGTTCCTGCCGGAGCAGCAGGCGTTCGGCTGCCCGACCGGCGGTGGCGGGCTCGCGGTCCTCGCCGGCCCGCCGAAGGAGCGCAAGCGGGCGGCGTTCGAGTTCATCCGCTTCGCCGCGAAGCCCGAGAACGCGGCGCAGTGGTCGATCGACACCGGATACCTGCCGTCGACGAAGGCCGCCCAGCAGACCCCGCAGATGCTCAAGCTCTTCACCGACCGGCCCGGCTACAAGATCGCGGTGGACCAGCTGCCGAAGACCCAGGCGCAGGACCCGGTCCGGTTGCTGGTCCCGAACGCCAACAAGTCCATCTACGGCGGGCTGCAGAAGATCTACGCCGACAACCAGCCGGCCCAGCAGGTCTTCTCCTCGGTCGCCGAGGAGCTGCGCAAGAGCGCGGAGAGCGTACGGGACGCGGTCGCCCGGCACAGCTGACGCCGCGTGCGCCGGTGAGCGGGCCCGGCACGGGGCGGGCCCGCTCACCGGGCGTCGGAACCTACCGGGCGGTGCAGGCGGAGGTCATGCCCGTGCCGGTACCGCTGCCCTGGAAGCCGAACTCGGTCGACTGGCCGGGAGCGAGGGAACCGTTGTAGGCGACGTTGGTGAACTGGACCGTGCCGGTGGTGCCGCTGCGGTTGGCGTTCCAGACGTTGGTGACGCTGGCGCCCGACGGCAGGGTGGCGGCCACCGTCCAGCCGTTGACCGGCGACGAGCCGGCGGTGACCCGTACCGTGGCGGTGAAGCCGCCCGTCCACTGGTTCAGCGACAGGGCCGCCGAGCAGCCGGCACCGGCCGGCGGGGTGGTGGGCGGCGTCGTGTTCGGCGGGGTGGTGGGCGGCGTCGTGTTCGGCGGGGTGGTGGGCGGGTTCGTCGGCGGCGTCGTGGGCGGGGTGGTCGGCCCGTCGGTGAGGGTCGGAGTCTGCCAGTCCCGCCACTCGGCCAGGTTGCCGGACTTCCGGCTGGAGATCCGGAAGACCCCCGCCGCGCTCCCCGTCTTCAGCAGGAACTTCTGGATGTTCTGCTGCAACGGGGTCCGCCACTCGGAGCGGGTGGCGCAGTGGGTGCCGTCCTGGACGTCCGACCAGTAGCTGATGTTGCTCCCGGCGCCGAGCGCCTTGTAGATCTCCGCGCCGCCCAGGGCCGCCACGCTCCCGGACCGGGCGCCGAGCCAGTCGACGTGGGGGTTCTCCATGATGAACAGCCCCCGCGGCGCGACCATGCCGACCAGTTGGTGGGTGTCCAGCGGGAGCCCGTTCGGGTTGCCGGTGTAGGAGCCGAAGGCGTCACCGAGCCAGGGTTGCTCGCCGTAGGCGCTGCTCAGCGGCTGGGCGCCGCTCTCCCCGGCGACCGCGCGGAAGGCCGGGACGCCGGCGGTACCGGACTCGATCGGCATGGTCAGCGCGATCCGCTGGTCGAGCACGCCGACCGCGAACGCGCCCTTGCCGTACCGGGAGCAGCCGGTGACGCCCATCGCGTCGGCCCGGAGGATGTTGCCGCCCGACTGCTCGATGACGTCGATGATCCGGCTCACGCCCCAGGCCCAGGCGGCCAGCAGTCCGGTGCTGCTCGTGGCGCCGTAGATGGTGTAGAAGGCGCCCTGCTTGTTGTTGCGGGGCGTGCCCTCCCGCCCGACCGCGAGCGGGTCGTAGCTGATGATGGCGGCGCCGGCGCTCCTGATGGTGGCCGTGTCCGCGCCGAGACCGCCCACGACGACGACGGCCGGGAACGGCCCGGTACCGCTGGGCAGCTGGACGCCGGCGGAGAAGCTGGCGCTCCTGCCGTTCTGGCTCACGTTCACGGTGATGCTGCTGTTCGAGACGGTACCGGTGACGCTGGCCGGTTTCGCCGGCTTGTCGCCGTAGACGTACCGCTCCGCCAGCTCCCTGGTCTCCGCGCGGCGGCAGCGCCAGTCGGACTTGCTGGTGATGCGCGTGCCGTCGAACTTCCGGAAGGGATCGGGCAGCCGGGAGTTGGCGGGGAAGGAGCCCGGGACGTTGACCGGGCAGTCCGCTCCCTCGTCCTCCACCGGGCCCGCGGCCGCGAGGCCGGCGGGGGTGGTCTGGGCGACGGTCGTTCTCGTTCCTACCGTTACCGCTCCGGTGACCGCGAGCGCCGCCACCGCCAGTACGACGACGGTCGATCGGAACCTGGAGCGGTTCGAGTGGGTGATCACCATTGCTCTCCTTCATAGGTGGGGTGATGGAGGCGACGACAGTGATTGATGATCACGGATGTCACACTGATAAGTTTCGGTCAGGACAGTGAAACGTGTCAATGTGATGTCGAAGCGGCGCCCACCCCGCCGATCGCCGCCCGGTGGTATCGGGCGGGCGCGGCTGAGCATGGCAAACTGTCGCCGGCACCGGCCGCGCGGCCCGTCCTCGCGGGGTACGGGCCGCGCGGGCGTCGCGGCGTGGCGCCGGGCGCGCGGACGCGGTCCGACGGCGGGGCGCCGTCGGCTCCCGGAATTTTTCCGAAAGCCGGTGGCCGGCGGGCCCGGGTTCGCGGGTCAGTGGCCCGCGCTCTGCCCGCCGTCGACGTGCAGGATCTCGCCGGTCACGAAGGGCGCGTTCTCCAGGAACACCACCGCGTCGACGATGTCGGAGATCTCCCCCAGATGGCCGACGGGGTGTAGCCCGGCGAGGGCGCCGTGCGTCTCCGGTGCGTGCATCGGGGTCTTGATGATGCCCGGCGACACGGCGTTGACCCGGACCCCGCGGGTGGCGTACTCGATCGCGAGCGACTTCGTCGCCGATTGCAGGCCGCCCTTCGTCAGCGACGCCAGTCCGGACGGCACGTTCGAGTTCGCGTGGTCGACCAGGCTGGTGGTGATGCTCACGATGTGTCCGTTTCCGTACCGCAGCAGGTGTGGGAGCGCGCGGCGGGTCACCCGGAAGAACCCGGCCAGGTTCACCCCGACATAGCGGGCGAAGTCGTCGTCGGTGTACTCGGTGAAGGGTTTGGCGATGAAGATGCCGGCGTTGTTGACGAGGGTGTCGACGCGGCCGAACCGCTCGACGGCGGCGTCGACGACGTGGTCGGCGGTGGCCGGGTCGGCGATGTCACCCCGAACCGTGAGTACGTCGGCGTCGTCCAGCGGGTCGATGCTCCGCGAGGTCGCGACCACCGCGTACCCCAGCTTCCGGTACGCCTCGGCCAGTCCGGACCCGATACCCCGGGATGCTCCGGTGACGATCGCGACTTTCTGTTCCCGCGTGTTCATGACAGGACCTTTCGTGCGAGGTTTGCGGCGTGGCCGGCCTTTAGGCGACCGGTCGGCTACGACGCTAGGCGACCGGTCTAGTATTTGCCAAGTCGGGGGTTGGCGGTAGATAGACGACCGGTCGTAAACTGGCTGCGTGGGACGGACGAGTGACGCCAGAGAGAAGATCCTCGCGGCCGCGCAACGCCTGATCGAGCAGCGTGGGTACTCCGCGCTCGGGGTGGCCGAGATCTGCAAGGCCGCCGGGGTGCCGAAGGGCAGCTTCTACTACTTCTTCGAGTCGAAGGAGGCCCTGGCGCTCGCGGTCATCGACGAGCAGTGGAACGCGCAGCGGCGGGACTGGGCGGTGGTCCTGGGCGGCGACGAGCAACCGCTGTACCGGCTGCGCCGGCTCTTCGAGGCGACCGCCGACGTCCAGCGGGCCGGGCAGCGCAGCTGTGGGACCGTCTCGGGCTGCCTCTTCGGCAACCTCACGCTCGAACTGAGCAACCAGACCGAGTCGATCCGGGCCCGGTTACAAGAGATCTTCGAGAGTCAGGTCGAGATGGTGCGGGCGGTCGTGGACGAGGCGCGCGAGCGAGGGGACGTCGGGGTGGTGGACGCCACCGAGGCGGCGCGGGCCATCGTCGCGCAGCTCGAGGGCCAGGTGCTCTTCGCGAAGCTCTACAACGACGCCGACCGCCTCGACGCCATGTGGGCGAACTGTCTCGCCCTCCTGGGCGCCCGGATGCCGAGCGGTTCGGCGTCCCGCTGACGGTCGTCCGCAAGCTCTGACCATCGCGGGCCGGAAGCTCGCGGTGACCCGCGGGTTAGGCCGTTTCCTGTCGATCATGTCGAGCCGAGGCGGGATTCAGACGGCGGTCCGGCAAACCGGAGACCACGTTGTCGCGTCGGCTCGCCCGGAGGTTGTCGATGCCCACGTCGAGCGCCGCCTCCAGGTGCCCGATCCGGCCCGTCGCGAGCATCACCATGACGCCGCCCTGGATGCCGGCGATCAGCGCCGCGGACGCCCGCTCGGCGTCCAGTCCGGGGTCGACCTCGCCGATCCGCTGCATGTGCCGGATCCCCGCGGTGATCTCCGCCTGCCAGGCGTGCAGCAGCTCGGTCAGCACCGCCTGCGCGCCGGGCGTGGTGCGGCCGAGCTGGGAGACGAGTCCGTTGAGCGGGCAGCTCCTGCCCTGGCCGAGGTAGCGGGCCACCACCCGGTCGCGCCAGGCCGACCAGGTCGGCCAGGAGGTGAGGTCGCTTAGCTGCGGCTGCTGGTCGGTGAGGACCCGGTCGGCCTCGTACCGGGCGACGGCCAGGAGCAGCTCCTCCTTGCCGTCGGGGAAGTAGTGGAAGAGCTGGCTCTTGCTCGTGCCGGTCCGGGCGCGTACGTCGTCGAGGGTGGTGGCGGCGGCGCCGCGCTCGCGGATCTCCGCCGCCGCGCCCTCGATGATCCGCTGCCGGGTCGCGGCGCCCTTGGGCGTCAGGGCCTTCATGTCACCCCTTTCTTGGACTAGCCGGTCCACTCTACCCGGGCGACCGGGCCGGGGATTCTGGACTTGCGGGTCCATTTTTTGCGGAGCAGGGTGGTGGTCCGGGCGGTCCACGGTCGGACCGGCCGAAGCTCCACGACGACCATTCCGACGAGCATTCTGGGGAATTACAGACATGAACGAGTACTACCTGCTCGGCCGGTCCGGGCTCCGGGTCAGTCGGCTCGCGCTGGGCACGATGAACTTCGGCACCGACGGCTTCCACGGGGCGTACGGCAAGACCGAGGCGGAGGCCGAGCCGATCTTCCGGCGCTACCTGGAGGCCGGGGGCAACTTCGTCGACACGGCCGACTTCTACACGGCGGGGGAGAGCGAGCGGATCCTCGGCCGCCTGATCGCGTCCGCCGGGGTACGGGACCGGATCGTGCTCACCAGCAAGTTCACCAACACCGTCGACCCGGCCGACCCGAACGCCAGCGGCAACGGGCGCAAGCACATCATCCGTGCCCTGGACGCCTCGCTGCGCCGGCTCGGCACCGACTACCTCGACCTGTACCTGCTGCACACCTGGGACCGGATCACCCCGGCCGAGGAGGTGGTACGCACCTTCGACGACCTGGTACGCGCCGGCAAGATCCGGTACGCCGGGCTGTCGGACGTACCGGCCTGGTACGCGGCCCGGGCGCAGAGCTACGCCGAGGCGCACGCGCTGGCCCCGATGATCAACGTGCAGCTGCCGTACTCGCTGGTCGCGCGCGCGATCGAGCCGGAGTTCGTACCGATGGCGCAGTCCCTCGGTCTGGGGCTCACCGCGTGGAGCCCGATCGGCGGCGGCCTGCTTACGGGCAAGTACCGGCGTACCGCGCAGGGCCTGACCGGCGCCGGGCGGCTCGGCGGCGGCGGGACCGCGGGATGGCCGGTCACCGACCGCGATTGGCGCGTGGTCGACGCGCTGGAGCGCGTCGCGGACGAGCTGGGCCGGAGCATGGCCCAGGTGGCGATCAACTGGGTGGCCACCCAGCCCGCCGTCGGCTCGGTAATCATCGGGGCGAGCAGCGCCGAGCAGCTGACGGCCAACCTCGCCGCGCTCGACTTCGAGATCCCGCCGGAGGCGCGCCACCGGCTCGACGAGGCCGGCGCGCCGGAGCCGGCGGCGCCGTACCGGATGTTCACGCCCGAGTACCAGTCCTGGGTCGTGAGCCCGGGGCTCGGCATCGGCGACAAGCCGGCCGGGTACGCGCCCCCGGTGTGGAACGGCGCCGCGCGGCCGGTCGGCTGAGCCCACCGGCGCGGTGGGCGGTGACGGCGCGGGGCGCTGGCGGCGCGGCGCGGGGTACCTCAGAGCCCCTGGCCGGCGACGACCGAGAGCAGCCGCAGCCGCTCGTGGCTCTCGCTGCCGGGCGTGGCGGTGTAGACCAGCAGGGACTGGGACTGGTCGGGGTCGACCAGGATCTGGCAGTGCAGTTCGAGCGGCCCGACCCGCGGATGGCGGATCCGCTTGGGCGCGCAGTACGGGCCCGCCACCGGATGCTCGCGCCAGATCCCGGCGAACTCCGGGCTGCGCGCGAGGAGGGCGTCGACGATCGTGCCGGCGCGGGAGTCCCTGCCGTCGCGGGTGTACGCGCGGTGCAGGTCCGACGCGATGAGCCGGCTGTGCCGCGCGTGGTCCCTCTCCGGATAGATCAGGCGGGAGGTTGGGTCGGTGAACCACCGGTAGTGCAGGCTGCGCGCCAGCCCGGTGTATCCGCTCTCGTCGCCGAGCAGGGCGATCGCGAGCCGGGTCTGCTTCAACGTCTCGCCGAGATCCGTCACGACCTGGGCCGGAACGTCCGCCAGACCGTCGAAGACGCGCATCATCCCCGGGTTGACGTGGTCGTTGCGCAGGCTCCGCCGGGGAACCGGGTAGCCGCCGAGCCGGAACAGGTGGTCCCGCTCCTCCAGGGAGAGACGCAGGCCACGGGCGATCGCGCCGAGCATCTGCTCCGACGGGCGCGGACCGCGCTGCTGCTCGATGCGGCTGTAGTAGTCGGTCGACATGTCGCTGAGGGCGGCCACCTCCTCGCGGCGCAGCCCACCCGTACGGCGCCGCCGCCCACGGGGCAGCCCGACGTCCTCCGGTTGCAGCGCCTCCCGCCTGCTCCGGAGGAACTCGGCGAGACGCGTCCGGTCCATGACGAGACTCCCCTCTCCCGGTCACCACGGCTTCCTGGTCAACAACGACCTGGTCGGCGGTGTTTCCGCGACGGGTCCGCCGGTCCGCCGCATCGCACAGGCTGCGCGTCGGGCGGGCCGCCGTCCAGGGACCGGCGGTACCTGGACACGCGCCACGGCCGGGCCGGACGGCCGGCGCAGCCACGGACGACCTGTACCTGGTTACGCCGGTACGGCCTGCCGAGACTCGACCCATGGACATCCGAACCGACCACGCAACCGGACACTGGATCAACGGCGGGATCGTCCCCGCCGGAGCCACCGAAACGATTTCCGTCGTGAACCCCGCCAACGGGGAGATCATCGCGGAGCTTCCCGCCGGTACCGCCGCCGACGTCGACGGCGCGGTCGCCGCCGCGCGGGCGGCGTTCCCCGGCTGGGCCGCGACCCCGCCGGCCGAGCGCGCCGCCGTGGTGCGACGCGTCGCCGACGCCCTGGAACGGCGGGCCGAGGAGGTCGCCCAACTGCTCACGGCCGAGATGGGCGCCCCGATCGCGCTGTCGCGCGCGGCCCAGGCCACGTTCCCGGTCGTCGTCGCGCGGGCCTTCGCCGACCTCGCCACGGGCTTCGCCTGGTCGGAGGAGGTCGGCAACTCGCTGGTCGTCCGCGAGCCGATCGGCGTCGTCGGCGCGATCACCCCGTGGAACTTCCCGTTGCAGCAGATCATGTCGAAGCTGGCTCCCGCCCTGATCGCGGGCGACACCGTGGTCCTCAAGCCGTCGGAGATCGCTCCGCTGACCGCGCGCGTCCTCGCCGAGACCACCGTCGAGGCGGGGCTGCCGCCCGGGGTCCTCAACATCGTGTACGGCACGGGTGAGGTCGTCGGCGAGGCTGTCTCCGCGCACCCGGACGTCGACATGATCTCCTTCACCGGTTCCACCCGGGTCGGCCGGCGCATCTCCGCGGTCGCCGCCGGCACGGTCAAGCGTGTCGCGCTCGAACTGGGTGGCAAGGGGGCCGGCGTGCTCCTCGACGACGCCGACCTGCCGGCGGCGGTCGAGGCGGCCGTGGCGCGGGCGTTCGCCAACGGCGGCCAGGTCTGTGGCGCGTTCAGCCGGATGCTGGTACCGGCGTCGCGGCAGGACGAGATCGTCGAGCTGGTGGTCGACGCCGCCGCGCGATGGACCCTGGGCGCCCCGACGAACGAGGCCACCCGGGTCGGCCCGATGGCCTCCGAGGCGCACCGGGCACGGGTCGACGGCTACATCGAGCGCGGCATCGCCGAGGGGGCGAAGCTGGTCTTCGGTGGACCGGGTCGGCCCCGGGGCTTCGAGCGGGGCGCGTACGTCCGGCCGACCGTCTTCGCCGCCGTCGACCCGAACGCCACGATCGCCCAGGAGGAGATCTTCGGCCCGGTACTGACGATCATTCCGTACGCGGACGAGGACAAGGCCGTCGAGATCGCCAACGGTACGGTGTACGGCCTCACCGGCGGTGTCTTCGGCGAGCCCGGACACGCCCTCGCCGTCGCCCGGCGGCTGCGCGCGGGCCAGATCGACGTCAACGGCGCCCACTGGAACCCGTACGCCCCGTTCGGCGGCTACCGGCAGTCCGGCAACGGCCGCGAGTTCGGCCGCGCCGGCCTTGAGGAGTTCCTGGAGACCAAGGCCATCCAGCGGTGACGCCCCGGGCCCGGAGCCCTTCTCCGTCGATCATGGAGTGGTCGCCGTCGCACAAGCCGCGAAAGCGGAGGAGCTCCCGACCACAAGTCAATGATCGACCCCAGAGGACGCCGGCGCGGACGCCGCCGGCCGGGCGATCCTCGCCGCCGTGCGCCGGCTCAGACCAGCAGGGCCGGCCGCAGCTCCGCGCCGAGGTTGATCGCGCCGACCACCCGGTTGCCGCCGAGGTCGTAGACGTCGACGCTGTTGTTGCGCCGCATCAGCTCCCGGACCGGGGGCGGCAGCCGGGGTGGCTCGTCGTCCATGGCCGCCCGGATCTGTCGGGCGCTCGTGATCAGCCGGTTGGCCAGCGAGGCCGCGTCGACGTCCACCCGGACCCGGCCGTACTCCCAGCCGGCGGCGGTGAGGTCGAGCACCTCGAACAGGTGGGCCAGCGGCGCCTTCGGGTCGGTCACCCGGACGAGCCGGGACGCCCGGTCGCCGAGCACCGTGACGGCCGCGGCCACCTGCGCGTACGGGTGCAGGCCGCACGGCAGCGCGAAGAGCGGCCAGCGCAGCTGCGGCCCGACCGTCTTCCACAGTTGCCGGTAGTTGCGGCGGTCGACCACGGGCCGGCGACCGGTGCGTCGGTACAGCTCGCCGGCCTGGGCGAGGAGGTCCGCCTGCACCTCGTTGGTGAACTCGCGCAGGATGCGGGCCGCCACGACCAGCCCGTCGTCACCGTCGAGCAGGCGGGTGACCGCGTCGACCTGGTCGGCGAACCGGAGTTGTGCGTGCGCGCCGAACCGGTTCCGGACGTCGGCGAGCAACGCCTCCTGCCGCTCCGGGTCGAGCTGGACCTGCCTTCTGCCCAGCAGAAGCCGGAGCCATCGCATGTCGCCTCGTTTCCGCGGCCGGACTGGAGAACGCGGCAATGCTACAAGACCTCCGGCGACGGGGCGGTCGGCGCCGCGACCCGGGCGGGCCGGCCCACGACGAACCCGGCGGATGGACCACCGTCCGCTTCCTAGACTCGGCAGCATGGCGGAGATCGTCCAACTGCTGGCCTCGCCGGTGCACCGATACGAGGGCCGGCCGGCCGACGGTCCCGCGCCGGCGCCACCGGACGAGCTCGTCGAGGAGATCCGGATCCGGGCGGACCTCGGCATCGTCGGCGACCGGTACTTCGGCCGCCCGGCGCACCGGGACGCGAGCGTCACCGTGATCGCGCGGGAGTCGCTGCCCCCGGGTGCCGACCTGCGCCAGGTCCGGCGCAACGTCCTCGTCGCCGGGATCGAGGTGGACGACCTGGTCGGGACGGTGCTGGTCCTGGACTCGGGGGACGGGCCGGTCCGGCTGCGGGTCAACCGCCGGGCGCACCCGTGCGCCTGGATGGACGTCGCCATCGGCCCCGGCGCCTGGCGGGCGTTGCGCGGCAAGGGCGGCGTCCGGTGCCGGCCGCTCGACGACGGGGTGCTGCGCGTCGGCCCGGTGCAGGCCACCGTCCTGCGCTAGGCCACCGTCCTGCGCTAGGCCACCGTCCTGCGCTAGGCCGGCGCGGAGAGGGGCAGCCGGACCGCCGGTGGCAGCCGCGCCGGCACAGGGTCCGCCTGGAACGACTGGATCATCAGGGCCGCGAGGCGTCGCGCCGCCGCCACCCGTACCTCGGGTGACTCGGCGCGGATCCCCTCGTTCGCCATGAGCGCCAGGATGACGTCCTCCAGTACGAAGTCCGTCCGCAGGCCGCCCGCCCGCTTCGCGCGCCGGACCAGTTCGAGCATCAGGCGCAGCGCGCGGTCCCGATCGGCGGCGAAGCCGGCCGTCTGGGGAAGCCGCGAGGTGAACGCGCGGGAGAAGCCCCGGTCGAGGGCGTGCATCTCCATCAGCTTCTCGATCACCAGCCGGAACCCGTGCCACGGGTCGGCCGCCGCCAGGCCCTCCTCGACGACCGCCGAACAGAGAGCCATCTGCTCGGCGAACGCCTCGGCGAGCAGCGCCTCCTTGGTCGGGAAGCGCCGGTAGACGGTCGCGACGCCGACCTGCGCGCGCCGGGCGATCTCCCGGATCGGCACGTCGAGGCCCTCGGTGGCGAAGGCCAGGCGGGCCACCGCGAGGATGCGCTCCCGGTTGTCGCGGGCGTCCGAGCGCAGTGTGCGAATCACTTGGGCCGTCACCGCTCTCACTTTAGCCAAACGGACGGGGTGCTCCGTTACGGTCCGACGCATGAGAGCTGTGCAATTCACCGAGTACGGCCCGCCGAGCGTCGTGCACCTCGCCGAGGTCGCCGAGCCACACCCCGGACCGGGGGAGATCCGGATCGCCGTACGGGCGTCCGGACTCTCGGCGGGGGAGACCCTCCTGCGCTCCGGGCGGCTGCGTGACGTGGTGCCCCTGACGTTGCCGTACCGGACCGGGTTCGACGCCGCGGGCGTGGTGGACGAGGTCGGCGACGGGGTGTCCGGCGTCCGCCTCGGCGACGAGGTGTTCGGCGTGACGGCCATGACCGTACGCGGCGCCAACGCCGACCACGCGGTCCTGACCGGCTGGGCGCGCAAACCGGCCGCCTGGAGCTGGGCGGAGGCGGGCGGTGCCGCGGGCGGCGTCGAGACGTCCACCCGGGTCCTTGACCGGCTCGCGGTCGGCGCCGGGCACACCGTGCTGGTGCAGGGCGCGGCCGGCGGGGTGGGCAGCCTCGCCGTCCAGTTCGCGGTCGCCCGGGGCGCCACCGTCATCGGTACGGCCAGCGCGCACAACCACGACTTCCTGCGTTCCCTCGGGGCGGAGCCGACGACGTACGGGGCGGGGCTCGTCGAACGGGTCCGCACGCTGGCACCGGACGGGGTGGACGCGGTCTTCGACTGCGCCGGCGGGGCACTGCCCGACCTGATCGCCATCGCCGGGGACGCCGCGCGCGTGGTGACGATCGCCGACTTCGCCGCGGCGGCGCACGGCGTACACATGTCGCACGGCGCGCCGGCGGACGAGACGGGCGCGGCGGTCGGCGCCGCCGCCGATCCGCTGGCGTTGCACGGCCTCGACATCGCGGTCGGGCTGGCCGAACAGGGCTGGCTGCGGGTGCCGGTCGCGGCGGCGTTCCCGCTGGCCGAGGCGGCGGCCGCACACGAGCTGAGCGAGAGCCGCCACGCCCGCGGACGGATCGTGCTGGTGAACTGAGCCGAGGCCCCCGGTCGGCGGCCCGCGCGGCCGACCGGCGGCTACCGCCGGCCCGGGGGGCAGTTGTTGCTCTCGCGCCTGACCGTGTACTCGCGGTCGTCGTGGGTGATCCCGGACGGTACGCCGTCGAAGTGGGTCTCGACCTTCTCCCAGCCCTGGCGCTGCTCGTAGTGCAGGTGCGGCGCGCCGGAGTTGCCGGTGCTGCCCACCCGCCCGATCTGGTCGCCCTGGGCCACCCGCTGACCGACCTCGACCAGTGGAGGTTCGAGCAGGTGCAGGTACTGCGTCTCCCACCGGCCACCATGGTCGATCTTCACCCAGTAACCGCCGCCGCGCCCGCGCGCGCCGTCCGGGTTGTCGGGGGTGCGCTCGCCCAGTGATCCGTTGATGCCCGCCTCGGTGACCTTGCCGGCGTACGACGCGAGCACCGGCCGGCCCCACGCCTCGCCCCGGGTCGGGTACATGTCGACGTCGTAGTCGTCGTGGCCGGGATAGGTACCGAGCTGCCAGGTCTCGCCGCAGGGCACGGGCAGCTGGAAGAGCGGGCGCGGGCCCGGGGGCAGCAGCAGCGGCACCGCGACCACCGCGCCCACGGCGAGGACGACGAGGGTCGCGCCGACCCCGAGCGCGAGCGCGACGCGGCCACCACGGCGGCGGTGGCGGCGGGGGAGTCTGGTCGGGTCGCCGGTCGTCACCGGCCCGAGGATGGCAGACGGCGGCAAGGTCCTCGACGCCGGATCCCCGTACGCCCGAGGATCCGCACGTCGAGGCCCCGCCGCCGTTCTCCGGGCGGGTCCTACCGCCGGGCCAGGACCCGGTCCCAGCCGGGCAGGTCGGCGGGTGACCGGTCGGCCGCGCCGACGTAGTCCGCGGACGGGCGGATGATCTTCCCGAGCCGCTTCTGTTCGAGGATGTGCGCACTCCAGCCGGCGGTACGGGCGCAGGTGAAGAGCGGAGTGAACAGGTCCGCCGGTACGCCGGCGAAGTCCAGGACGATCGCGGCCCAGAACTCGACGTTGGTTTCCAGGACCCGGTCCGGCTTGCGTTCCCGCAGCTCGGCCAGGGCCGCGTGCTCCAGGGCGAGGGCGACCTCGTAGCGGGGCGCGCCCAGATCCCTGGCCGCGGCGCGCAGGATCCGTGCCCGGGGGTCCTCGGCCCGGTAGATCGGATGGCCGAAGCCCATCAGGCGCTGGCCGCTGTCCAGCACCCGCCGGACGTACGCGCGGGCGTCGCCGCCGCGCTCCACGGCCTCGACCATGCCGAGGGCCCGGGACGGGGCGCCGCCGTGCAGCGGGCCGGACATCGACGCGACGGCGGCGGAGAGGCAGGCGGCGACGTCGGCGCCGGTGCTGGCGACCACCCGGCCGGTGAAGGTCGACGCGTTCATCCCGTGTTCGGCGGCGCAGACCCAGTACCGGTCGATCGCCTCGACCTGGCGCGGGTCCGGCTCGCCCTGCCATCGGATCATGAAGCGTTCGGTGCTGGTCCGGCCCCGGTCGACCAGCCGCTGCGGGATGGCGGGTAGCCGCGTTCCGCGGGCCGCCTGCGCGACGAACGACAAGATCATGACCGAGGTGCGGGCCAGGTCCTCGCGGGCCTGCGCCTCGTCGATGTCGATCAAGGGACGGAGGCCCCAGTACGGGGCCATCATCGCCGTCGCCGACTGCACGTCCACCCGGACGTCGCCGGAGTGTACGGGGAGGGGGAACGGCTCGGCGGCGGGAAGCCCGCGCGCGAAGTCACCGTCGACCAGCAGCCCCCAGACGTCCGCGAAGGAGGCGTGCCCGATCAACTTCTCGACGTCGATGCCCCGGTAGCGCAGGGATCCGCCCGCCCGGTCGGGCTCCGCGATCTGGGTGTCGAAGACGACGGCGTCGGCGAGACCCGGTTTCACGTTCAGCATCGCTTCAATCTCGCGGTGCGACAGGGTACTGTCAACGTTGATTCAGTCAATATGGGAGCATCGCCACATGGCTGGTGAGCGGCTGCTGACGACCGAGGAGGCGGCCCGGCGTCTCGGCGTGAAGCGGGAGACGGTCTACGCGTACGTCAGCCGGGGGCTGCTGAGCAGCCGCCGCAACGGCGACGGCAAGGAGAGCCTCTTCGCCGAGGCGGACGTGCTGGCCTTCGCCGCCGGCAGACGGCGGCCGGGGCCCGCTCCCGAGGCTCCGGCGATCCACACCGGGATCACCCTCATCACCGGCGACACCCTCTTCTACCGGGGCCGGGACGCGCGGCTGCTGGCCCGCACGGCGTCGTACGAGGCCGTCGCCACGCTGCTGTGGACCGGCGAGCTGCGCCACGTCCCGTTCGCGCCCGACGACGAACTGCGGGCGCTCGCGCAGGCCGTGACCGCGCCCCTGCCGCCGACCGCCCGGCTGACCGACCGACTCCGGCTGATCGTGGCCGCGGTCGCGGCGGCGGACCGGCTGCGCTTCGACACCACCCCGGCCGCCGTCATCGCGACGGGCCGGACGATGCTCGACACGATGGTCACGGCGCTGCCGGCGCGGGCCGACGGGAGCGACGCCGACAGCGCGTTCCCGTTCGCGGCCACCCTCTGGCGGCGGCTCAGCCCCGTCGAACCCACCGAGGCCGGGCTCGACGCGCTCAACGCCGTACTCGTCCTGCTCGCCGACCACGACATCGCCGCGTCGACGCTGGCGGCCCGGGTCGCGGCGTCCACCCGCGCACACCCGTACGCGGTCGTCAGCGCGGGCCTGGCGGCGATGGACGGCCCGCTGCACGGCGGGGCCAGCGAACTCGCGTACGCGATGCTGGCCGACGCGGTCCGGTCCGGCGATCCGGTCGGCACCGTCGCCGACCGGCTGCGCGCCGACGGTCGCGTACCCGGCTTCGGGCACCCGCTCTACCCGGGCGGCGACCCTCGGGCCGCGACCCTGCTGGAGCTGCTCGGGTCGGCGCCCGGTGGCGGGCCGGCGGCCACGGACCCGCGCGTCCGCGACGTCGTCGCCGAGGTGACCGCGGCGGTGACGCGCCGCTCGGGTGGCGCGCCGAACGTCGACTTCGCGCTCGCGGCGTTCGCGCTGACCAACCGGATGGACGCGGGCGCGGGGGAGACCATCTTCGCGATCGCCCGTACGGCCGGCTGGATCGCCCACGCGCTCGAGGAGTACGACGACCAGCCCAGCCGGTTCCGGCCGAGCGGCCGGTACGCGGGGCGGCTGCCCCGGCCGGCCCGGACGCGCGACTAGCCGTGGCCGGTCGTACGGCGGGCCGGCGCCCGGGGCGGCCCGGGCGCGCGACTGACGGCCGCCCGGCGTCCGGGGTGGCCCGGGTGGCTCACGTCCGCAGGGTGTGCTCCAGCCGGCGCAGGGCCGCGGCGAGGGCCACCACCCCCAGCACCGCCAGGTAGGCCGCCGCGACGAGCAGGCGCGGACCGGGGGAGCCGAGGAAGACGCCCCGGACCAGCTCGATGCTCTGGTAGAGCGGCAGGCACTCGACGAAGACCTGGATCGGCCGGGGGTAGATCTCCAGCGGGAAGAACGTGGTCGAGAAGAGGAACATCGGCAGCATCACGAGCTGGATGAGCTGCAGATCCTGCCAGGTGCGCAGCAGGGTCACCGCGAGCAGCCCGACGGAGGCGAAGGCGAAGCCGATCAGGAGCGCGCTCGGGACCACCAGCAGCGCCCACGGCGTACGGACCAGGCCGAGCAGGGCGACGACGACGAGGAAGGCGGAGCTGACCAGGGTGCCGCGCAGCAGCGCCCAGCAGATCTCGCCGAACGCCACCGACCGTACCGTCATCGGCGTGGTCAGGATCGACTCGTACGTGTGGTCCGTCTTCAGCTTGCCGAACATGTTGAACGTCGTCTCGTTCATCGCCCCGTTCATCGCCGCCGTGGCGAGCAGGGCCGGCGCGACGAACCGCGGATAGCTGACCCCGGCCGCGTCCAGTCCGGGCACCGCGCCCACCAGCGCCCCGACGCCCAGCCCGAAGGCCGTCAGGTAGAGCAGCGGCTCGAAGATCTCCGCGAGCAGCATCGGCCAGGTGTGGCGGTAGATCATGAGGTTGCGTTCGACCATCGCCCGGGCGCCGCCGCCGGCACGGACGCGGTCGACCAGCGGCGGAGCCGTCGTCGCCGTCATGGTGGACTCCTCTGCTCGCGGACCGTCAGACGTGCAGCCGGCGCCGGTACGTGCGGCGGGCCACGAGCACGCCGCCGAGCGCCATGGCCAGCAGGTAGCCCAGGTGCGGCAGGGTCGCCGACGGGACCGCCGTACCGAGCGCCAGCGTCCGACTCAGCTCGACGCCGTGCCAGAGCGGGGTGAGCCAGGCGACCGGATGCAGCCACCCCGGCAGCTGCTCGACCGGGAAGAACGTGCCGGAGAGCATGTACAGCGGCAGGACCACGAAGCGGAACATGGTGTTGAGGCTGGCCGAGCGGCGCACCGTCACCGCCCAGGCGGCGGTGGGGGCGGCGAAGGCGCAGCCGACCAGCGTCGCGGCGAGCACCAGCGGCACCACCCGGACCGGCGGTACCGCGCCGAACGCCGCCGCGATCAGCGTGAAGAGCAGGGCGTTCTGTGCCGCCCGCAGGGTCCAGTACATGAGGTGGCCGGCGAAGATGTCGGCCGGGTCGAGCGGCGTCGTCGCCGCCGCGCGGTAGCTGCCGCGGGACCGTACCGACTGGAGCACGGGGCCGGCCGCCTCCAGGTACGCGGTCTGCATCACGGCCGCGGTCAGCATGCCGGGCACCACGAACTCCAGGTAGGACGCCCCGTGCAGGTACGCGCTGCCGGTGTCGACGAGCTGGCCGAGACCGATCCCGATCGCGGTCAGGAAGAGCAGCGGGTTGGCGACACTGATCACGATGCTGCCGCGCCAGGTGCGGCGGTACCGGTAGAGCCAGTAGCCCAGCTCGCGGAAGGGCGGTGAGGTCAGCAGCGTGGTCGCGGTACGCATCGTGCTCCTCGTCCGGGGCGGAGGGTCGGTCGACCGGCGAACGGCCGGTGTGGTTCGGTCGACCGGCGAACGGCCGGTGCGGGTCAGTCGACCAGCGAACGGCCGGTGAGGGTCAGGAACACGTCCTCCAGGCTGGCCCGGCGCACCAGCGCGGTCAGCGGCCGGATTCCCCGGCTGTGCACGGCCGCGAGGGTCTCCTCGCCGTGGTCGGTGTAGAGCATCAGCCGGTCGGGCAGCTCCTCCACCCGGTCCACCAGGCCGCGCGCCTTCTCGGTGCAGACCTGCCGCTCCTGCGGGCCGAAGCGCAGCTCCAGCACCTCCCGGGTGGTGTACCGCTCGATCAGCCCGGCCGGCGTTCCCTCCGCGACGATCCGGCCGCCGTCCATGACGACGAGCCGGTCGCAGAGCTGCTCGGCCTCGTCCATGTAGTGCGTGGTGAGCAGCAGCGTCACCCCCTCCTGCCTGAGCTGGAAGAGCCGCTCCCAGAGCAGGTGCCGGGCCTGCGGGTCCAGGCCGGTGGTCGGCTCGTCCAGCAGCAGGATCTCCGGCTGGTTGATCAGCGCGCGGGCGATGGTCAGCCGGCGCCGCATGCCACCGGAGAGCGCGTCGACCGCCTCGTCCGCCTTCTCCGACAGCCGGGCGAACTCCAGCAGCGCGTCGCTGCGCTGCCGCAGGGTCCGCCAGGGCAGGCCGAAGTAGCGGCCGTAGATCAGCAGGTTCTCGCGTACGGTCAGGTCGGTGTCGACGGTGTCGTCCTGCGGTACCACCCCGATGCGGGCCCGGATCGCCGGGCCGTCCCGGGTCGCGTCGAGGCCGAGGATGCGCAGGCTCCCGCCGCTCACGGGCGAGACGCAGGCGATCATCCGCATGGTCGAGGACTTGCCGGCACCGTTGGCGCCCAGCACGCCGAACGCCTCGCCGTGGCGGACCTCGAAGTCGATCCCGGCCACGGCCGTCAGGCCCCCGGGCCCGCCCGGGCGGCCGTAGACCTTGGTCAGGCCCCTCGCCTCGATCAGCACCGGCGCGGTCTCGCGCGTCATCACGCCCTCCGTCATCCGGCGCACCCCCGTGTACCGACTCGCACCTCGTACGTGCCGGCAGGTTATCCGAAGAGCCGTCGCGTCCGGAAGGATCGTCGGCGCGATCCGCGTCGATGCCGTGGCCGGCCCGGCCGCCCGACGGCCATCGATATATGCGCCCGTCTGACACGATGTCCACGTGCCAGCCGGTCGATTTCTCGCGACGTCCATCGCCGCGGCGTTGCTCCTCACCTCCGCCCTCGCCACCCCGGCCTCGGCCGGCGCGGCGGTCGGGGCCGTCGTCCCCACCGACCGCGGACCCGTACGGGGCGCGGTCGAGGCGCACACCCGCACCTTCAGCGGCATCCCGTACGCGGCGCCGCCGGTGGGCGAGCGGCGCTGGCGGGCGCCCGAGCCGGCGGCCCGGTGGTCCGGCGTGCGCGACGCCACCGTCCCGGGCCCGAGGTGCCCGCAGCTCGGCGACCCGGTGGTCGGCATCCCGCGCAGCGAGAACGAGGACTGCCTGTACCTGAACGTGACCACGCCGCGAAATCCGGCGCCCCGGCCGCGGCCCGTGATGGTCTGGCTGCACGGGGGCGGGATGCGCTCCGGCGCCGGCAGCGACTCCGACCCGCGCCGGCTCGCCGCCACCGGCGACGTGATCGTGGTGACACCGAACTACCGGCTCGGCATCTTCGGCTTCTTCGGCTATCCGGGGCTGACCGGTTCCGGCACCTTCGGCCTCCAGGACCAGCAGGCCGCGCTGCGCTGGGTTCGGCGCAACGCCGCCTTCTTCGGCGGCGACCCCGCCAACGTCACGCTCTTCGGCGAGTCGGCCGGCGGGGACGGCGTCTGCGCCCAACTCGCCTCGCCGCTCGCGGCCGGTCTCTTCGACCGGGCGATCCTGCAGAGCGGCTCGTGCACGACCGCCAACCCGGTCGCCGTCATCCTTCCGGTCGCCGGCGCAGCCGAGGACACCTGGAAGCCCCGGTCCCTGACGGAGAGCCTCGGCGCCCGTACGGCGACCGAGGGCCTGCGCTGCGACAACCTGGCCTGCCTGCGCGCCCGGACCGCGACCGAACTGCTCGCCACCCCGGCGGTCTACTGGAGCCCCGCCTTCGACACCCCGCTGCTGCCGGTACATCCGGCGGAGGCGCTGCGGACCGGACACTTCAACCGGGTGCCGGTGCTCGCGGGGCACACCCGCGACGAGGGGCGCTTCTTCGTCGCGACCTTCTTCCCGGGCGGCATCGACGACCCGACCTACCAGTGGCTCCTCACGACCGCGTTCGGCGACCGGGCCGGCGAGGTCGCCGCCCGGTACGCCGAGGCCGGCTCGCCGAGCCTGGCTTGGGCGGCGATCGTCACGGACCGGGCGTACGTCTGTCCGAGCCTCGTCGCCGGTCGGGCCATCGCCGCGCGGGCACCGTACCGGCACTACCTGTTCGCCGACCGTGCGGCGCCGCAGATCTTCGCGCTGCCCGCCCCGCCGCCGTTCCCGATGGGCGCCTACCACGGTGCGGAGCTGCCGTACCTGTTCGACATGGACGGCGTCACGCTCACCGCCGCGCAGCGCCGCCTCGCGGACCAGATGATCCGCTACTGGACCGCCTTCGCGGCCTCGGGCGACCCCGAACGGCCGGGCCTGCCCCGCTGGCCGTCGCGGCTCGCCCAGTCGCTCGCGCCCGACGCGGTCGGCCCGGTGGACCTCGCGGCCCAGCACCACTGCGGGTTCTGGGCCGAGTACCCCTCCTGAGCGGGCCGGGCGGTCAACCCCGCCCGGCGACCACCCGGCGACGGCGCGCCGCCCGGCGGATCACCAGCAGCCCGACCGCGCCGACCAGCAACAGCCCGGCGGCGAGCAGCGCGACCACGGCGAGCCGGCGGACGGAGGTACCGCTCGCCGAGGCCGCCGGTGCGGGGACGGCCGCGGTCGCCGCCGTCCCCGGGGGCCGGGCGGCCGGCGCGTGCAGCTCGGCCGCCTCCTCCGGCGTGACGAGACGCCCGACGGACGCCGTGGCCGGCAGCTTGAATCCCCAGTCGAGCAGCATCGTGCCCTGTTTCCAGGCGCGCGCCGGCACGATCTCCGCGCCCATGATGGTGACGACCAGCCGCCGGCCGCCGCGCTGGGCCGCTCCGACGTAGGTGTGCCGCGCGTCGTCGGTGAACCCGGTCTTGCCGCCCAACGCCCCCGGATAGCTGGTCAGCAGCTTGTTCTCGTTCTGGATCTGGAAGCCCTTCGGGTGCTTCGGCGGCTGCGCCGGCCACTGGAAGCGCAGCCTGGTGTCGTACCGCACGAAGTCCGGCCGGGCGAAGTCGGCCCGGGCGATCAGCGCCAGGTCGTACGCGCTGGTGAACTGGTCCGGGGCGTCCAGGCCGGAGGGGGTGACCGCGTGCGTGTCGTCGGCGCCCAGCCGGTGCGCCTCCGCGTTCATCGCCGCCACCGTGGCCGGAACCCCGCCGGCCCCGCCGGCCACCCGGGCCAGCGCGTTGGCGGCGTCGTTGCCCGACTGCAGCAGCAGCCCGTACCAGAGGGTCGAGACCGGGTAGCGACCGCCGAGGACCATCCCGACCGCGGAGCTGTCCGCCGGCAGGTCCAGGTCCCCGGCGGTCGCCTCGACGACCAGGTCCGGGTCCAGCTTGGGCAGCGCGGTCGCCGCGAGCAGCAGCTTCTGCACGCTGGCCGGCCGGCGCCGCAGGTGCGGCGCGCAGCCGCCGAGGACCGCTCCGGTGTCGAGGTCGGCCACGACCCACGAGATCGCCGAGACGGCGGGCGGCGCCGGTGCCTCCGGCGGCACCGCCAACCCCTTCGTGCCGAGTTGGGGGCCGCCCACGGCGGGCGCGGGCGCCTGGGCCGGCGACGCCGGCGTCGGCGGGATCGCCGGCTTCCGGACGTACGGGCACGGCACGGCGCTCGCCGCGGTGTCCGGCGGGGTGCCCGGCACGGCGCTCGCCGCGGTGTTCGACGGGGTGCCCGGTGCCGAACCCGCCACCGGTGCCGGCCCGACCATCAGTCCCGCGCTCAGCCCGGCGGCCACAAGACGCCACGTTCCCATGGCGGGGAGAGTAACGGCCGCCAGCCCCCTACGGGCGGTCGCAGATCACGTCGTCCATCAGCCGGGAGGCCCGCCCCTGGACGGCCAGCGCCGCCCGCTCGTCGGCGAGCTGCGTGGCCAGGGAGAGCACCGCCACCCGGTCGCCGTCCGGGCTCACCCCGTTGGCGGTGCTCATGCCGGGCACGTCACCGCCGTGGCCCCAGTAGCCGCCGCAGCGGTTCGGGACGAACATGATGCCGAGCCCGTACCGGGCGCCGGGGATGAAGTCCTGGAAGGTCTCCGCGAGCACGGTCTCGTGCAACTGGGCCATCTGGCCGGCCTTCAGCAGCTGACCGCGTTGCAGCGCCTGCCAGAACCGGGCGAGGTCGGTCGGCGTGGTGACCAGGTTGCCGGCCGCGTCGGCGACCGTCGGGTTGAACATCGTGGTGTCGGTCAGCGGACCGCCCGGTACCCACTGCTGGTAGCCCTTGGCGTGCGGTGCCGGCAGGAACGGACGGTCCCCCGGCGCGGACGTGTGCCGCAGCCCGAGCGGCTGGAGGATCCGGGTACGCACCTCGGTGGCCCAGGACCGGCCGGTCACCCGCTCGATGAGCATCCCGGCGAGGATGTAGTTGGTGTTCGAGTAGTCCCAGCTCGTTCCGGGCGCGAATCCGGGCTCGTGCCGCACGGCCAGGGCGACGAGGTCGGCGGCGTCGTAGTGGTCGAACCGGTGCGCCAGGTACCCCTCCTGGGATCCGAGCGCCGCGATGTCCCTGGTGTAGTTGTAGATGCCGCTGGTGTGCTGGAGCAGGTGGCGGACGGTGATCCGCCGGCCGTCGTTGCCGTTGCCGGCGACGACCCCCGGCAACCACCGGTCGACGCTGTCGTCCAGGGAGAGCCTGCCCTCCCCGACCAGTTGCAGCACGACGACGGCGACGAAGGTCTTGGTGTTGCTCCCCATCCGGAAGTACCCGTCGAGCGGTACCGGCGTGCCGCGGTCGAGGTCACCGACGCCGGACCGGGCGCGGACGGTGATCCCGTCGACCCGGGTGAGCCCTTGCACGCCGGTGATGCCGAGGCCGTGCAGGTCGTCGACCGCGACCTGGAGGCGCCGGTCCGTGGCGGCGGGTGCGGTGGCGCCGGCCGGTACCGCGCCGGCCGCGACCAGCGCGGCGACCGACGCGACGACCAGGCTCCTTCGGCCGAGTTGTCCTCGCATGTCATGTCCCTTCGAACGGACGCGAACGATGACGGAACCCGACCGTACGAAACCCCTCGATGCGTTTCCATCCGGTGATCCCCCGGGAGTGGGGTCGGGGTAACCCCCGGTACCAGGTGGGCCGGGACCGACCCGGCGTGCGCGCCCCGCCGTCTCCGGTGGACCCGGGAGAGACCCCGTGGCCCGGCGCGCCGGCCCCGGCGAGCGCGGCCCGCTCAGGCCGCGCGAACGGGTTGGCGCAGGATGGTACGCATCTTCGCGGTATCGGTCTCGGTGACCTCGGACAGGTAGATCTCATGGTGCAGGCCATTGCTCACCAGGCCCCGCTCGGCCATGAACCGGTCCATCCGGGCAAGGGTCTCCGGCTCGTCGTCATAGGAGCCGTGGTGCATCGCCTGCACGCACCTGCCCTCGGTGAACGTGACCAGTTGCACCCGTGCCGCGCTGTGCCACCCCGTCGCCTGCCTGGCCTCGTCGACCCGCGCCGGCTCGACCGACTCGGGCAGCCGCAGGAACAGGTGCCAGCGCCACTGCGAGCGTGGGACCGTCAGCGGCGGCCGGTCGTCCTCGACCCACCAGCGTCCCTCCAGCGCGGGCAGCGCGCCGGCCAGCAGCGGTGCGGCGACCGCGTACAGCGTTCGGATGGCCGTCATGTGCTCGTCGCCGCCGGGCTCACCCATGCCGGTCACCGCCAAGCCGCGTACCGGCCCGAACTCGACCAGCTCGGGGCTGTCCGACGCGGAATACCAGTCGTTCATTCGCTCTCCTCGACTCCGATCATGATGTGGGTCACCAGTTGATCCGGGCTGGTCTGCCGCGGATCGGAGATGTAGACCTCGCGCAGGTCGCCGCGGGTCACGTGGCCGTGCTCGCCGATCCAGGCCAGCAGGGCGTGCGCCGTAAGGGACAGCTGGTCGTACGGGCCGACGTGGGTGGCCATGGCGAACAACCCGCCACGGAGGATGTCCGGCGTCGTGCCGGCGACATCCCGGTCGACCTGCGCGGCCACCGTCACGCTCACCTGGTCGGCGATGTCCAACGGGAACAACCCGACCAACGGGCCGTGCGGCCGCTCGCCGGCCGCCGCCAGCGCCGTGTTGAGGCGGGCCACGCAGTCCGTGGTCACCGCCGGGATCTCACCGAGGCCGCCGGCGCCCTGGGTGACCACCACCCGGCGGGCGTCCTCGCGGGTCAGTCGAACCTCGGCCCGGGGCAGACCGTCGGTGAGGACCCGGTCCAGGGTGGCCAGCATCCGGCGACGCCGAACCAGGTCGGCCTCCATCCGGTCCCGCACGCCACCGAGCACCTCGGCGATGCCCCTGCCCGCCAGTACCTGCCCGATCGCCGGCAGGGGGACGTCGAGTGAGCGCAACAACCCGACCGACAGGGCGTCGCGCGCCTGGTCGGCCCGGTAGTAGCGGTAACCCGAGTCCGGATCGACCCAGGCCGGCCGCAGCAGCCCCAGCTCGTCGTAGTGCCGCAGCTGCTTCACGCTCAGCCTGCACAGACGCGCGAACCGCCCGATGGGCATCAGCACCTCGTCCACGCGACCAGCATGAACGCTCCCACGGTGGGAGAGTCCAGGCGGGCGGCGCGGCCGTCTCCGACACGGTGGTCCTCACCCAGTCGACGGCGACTGACGGGGGCGCCGGGAACCATCCCGCTCGGTTCGCGCTGGACGGCGGGCGTGCCGGCCAACCGAGCAGGGTAGGGTGCCGCCGTGGCAAATCTCTGGAGAGGCGTGGCGGCGACGGTCAGCCGGGTCACCCGGCGGGTGCCCGCCCCGCGCACCGCTGGTCCGAGCCCCGCTCAGATCGCCCGGCGGCGCCAGGTCGCGGCCCTGCAACGGCGGCAACTCGCGTACGCCCCCGAACTGGACGGGCAGGCCGACCCGGGCGAGATCGTCTGGACCTGGGTACCGTACGAGGACGACCCACGCCAGGGCAAGGACCGACCCGTACTCGTGGTGGGACGGGTGAGTCGGACCCTGTTCGGGCTGATGCTCTCCAGCCAGAGCGAGCGGGACGGCCAACGGCACTGGCTGGCGCTCGGTCCGGGCGCGTGGGACCGGGACAACCGGCCGAGCTGGATCCGGCTCGACCGGGTCCTCACGATGCGCGAGGACAGCATCCGGCGCGAGGGTGCGGTGCTGGACCGGGCCAGGTTCGACCGGGTCGGGCAGGCGTTGCGCGCCGGCTACGGCTGGCGCTGACCCCGGCCGCCACACCGAACCACCGCCGACCGCGCGGCCCGCGCAGACGGCCCGGCGACCCTACCGCTGGCGGCGGAGCCTGCGCAGGGCGTCGGTGGCGGCGGCGGTGACCCTCGGGTCGGGCCCGCCGCGGGCCTGCCGGAACGCGGCCCTGGCGGCGTCGCGGTCGCCCTCCATGGCGAGCAGGATCCCGAGGTTGTACGCCGCGGGCGCGGACTCCTCCGGCAGGCCGAACCCGATCGACCGCCGGTAGGCGGCCTTCGCCCCCTCGACGTCCCCCCGGTCGCCGAGCAGCCGACCGAGGCCCAGCGCCGCCCGGGCGGCCGAGTCCGGCCGCGGCCCCTCGACGACGGCGCGGTACACCTGGGCCGCCGCGTCGTCGTCGCCGTCCTCGCGCAGCATCACGGCGAGGTTGATGCCGGCCATCGGGCTCTGGTACGGGTGTTCCAGCTCGAAGGTCTGTCGGTAGGCGGCCCGGGCACCGTCGCGGTCGCCGGCGCTGGCGAGCATCCGGGCCAGGTCGAAGGCCGCCGCGGCGGCGTGGTGGCGGTGACCGCTGCGGATCGCCCGGCGGAACGCCGCCACGGCCCCGGCCCGGTCGCCCTCCGCCTCCAGCCGCATCCCGAGGTGTACCGCCGCGAGCGCCGCCAGTTCCACGTCGCCGGCCCGGGTCGCCAGGTCGTACGCGGACGCGAACCCCGCCCTGGCCCCGGCCCGGTCGCCGCGGCGCGCCCGCAGCTCGGCCCGGCACATCGCCACCACGGCCGGTTCGTCCGGCTCGCCCAGCACGACGCCGAGACGGTACGCCCGCACGGCCGCCTCGCCGTCCCGGTTCCGGTGCACCAGGGCCAGGTAGAGCTGGGTACGCCCGCTGCGGTCGCCGGCGCCGACCGCGGCCCGCAACGCCCGCACCGCGTCCTCGTACGGTTCCCGGAACGCCAGCCAGCGCCCGAAGTCGAACGCGAGCGGGCCGGCGGGCGGGTCCACGGCCGGCAGGTCCAGGTCGGCGAGGCGCCGTCGGGCCTGCCGCGCGTGCTTCCGGCCCGCGCCCTGGATCAGGCGGCGGTACACCTCGCGCGCCTCGCCGGGGTCGCCCTCCTCGACCAGCAGGTCAGCGAGCCCGAGGGCGGCGGCGTCGGCGATCTCGGGCTCCGCCGCGCCGCTCGCGGAGCGCAGCGCCTCGACGGCGTCGGCCACGTCACCGCTGGCGGCGAGCACCGTGGCGCGGGTCAGGTCGATGCCGGGCCCGGCCTCCGGCGGTGCGACCTGCCGGGCGCGCTCCAACAGCCGCAGCGCGTCGGCGTTGTCGCCGCGCTCGAACAACCGGATCGCCAGGCCCAGCATGGCGCCCGGGTCGTCACCGGCCAGCGTCGGCCGGATCAGCAGCCGTTGCCCGCTCGGGTCCCGCTCCAACTCGTCCAGCGCCGCCAGCGTCTCCCGGGCCTTCGCGGCCTCGTCGGCGTCGACGTCGGCGCCGATGCGCAGCACTCCCGCCAGCGCCCGCCGGGCCAGGTCGGTGTCCCTGCGGCCAAGGTGGACCTCGGCCAGGAGGTTGCCGGCCATCATCGCCATCCCACCCTGCCCGGTGGCCAGCGACCGGGCCAGCGCGTCGACGGCCCCCTCGACGTCGCCGCGCTCGTACCGGATCAGGCCGAGGCCGAACGCGCCCGCCACGGCCAGGGACGGGTGCTCCGCGTCGGCGTACCGGACGAAGACGGCCTCGGCGGCCGCCACGTCGCCGGCCATCCGCAGCTCTCCGGCGGTGGCGAGTTCGTCGAGCGCGAACGGGTCAGGGGCGCCCGGGTCGCGGGGGTCGACGACCGGCGGCTGGGCGTCGCCGAGCAGGTCGGTCGCGGTGTCCAACTCGGCGCGGACCGCCAGCATCCGCGCGGCCAGCTCGGGCGCGGCCCGGGCAACCTCGCTCAGGTCGGTGCGGCTGTCGAGCAGCTGGGACCAGAGCACCGTCCGGCCCTGTTCGAGCAGCTCGACGGCGGCCTCGGGGCGGCCGGCGTCGAGCGCGGCGGCCGCGGCCATCCCGGCGATGCCGGGCCAGGCGTGCAGCGCCCGCTCCTGGTCGGCGCGCGGGGCGCCGTGCCAGGCGAGCAGCGACAACAGCGTGATGGCCTGCCGGTACGCGGTGACCTGGGCGGCCGGTTCGCCGTCGAGGGCGCGGATCCAGCGTACGGCGGCGTCGAGGCGGCGCTCGGGTCGCGCGTTCTCCTGCTCGCTCGCCTCCCGCCAGAGCCGGATCGCGTTCTCGTGATCGGGGCCGCTGCCGCCGCCCCGGTCGCTGAGCGCGTCGCCGAGCATGATCCGGGTTTCCACGAGGTGCGGATCGTCGGGGCGCCCCCGGTCCAGCCGCAGCCGCAGCACGTCGACGGCCCGGTCCAGCTCCGCGGCCGACCCGGTCCGGCCGGACCGCCGGGCCAGGGCGACGCCGATGTTGTGCGCCACCATCGACCAGGCCGGTTCCGCCGTCCGCTCCAGGGCACCAGCGGCGAGCGCCCGGTCGGCCACGCGGTCGAGTTCGGCCTCGGCGTCCGGGTCCGGCGGGCCGGCGAGCCGGGTCGCGAGCAGCACGCCGAGGTACTGCGGGTGTGCCGGGTTGTCGGGCGGTACGAGCGCCAGCGCGGCGTCGGCGTACCCGATCGCCGCGGCGAGGTCGGCCGGGTCGCCGGTGTGCTCGTACCGCAGCCTCGACACGTTGGCCGCGTTGCCCAGCCGGACCGGCGCCTGCGGATCACCGTCGGCGGTCGCCGCCACCGCCGTACGCATCAGCTCGACGGCCTCGCCCAGGTCGTCGAGCGTGCCGAGCAGCTGGTACCGCATCACCAGCGACACCGCGAGGGTGGTCAGCGCGGGGACCGGCGGGTCGGCGTCCTCGTCGCCGCGCGCCACCTCGATCCCGGAGCGGCCCAGCGTGATCGCTTCGTCCAGCGCGGCGGCCCGCCCGGTGGCCTGGTACCGCATCATCAGCGCGGCGCCGAGGTGCGTACGCGCCGTCGAGCGGTCTCCGGGTGACACGGCGACGGCCACCGCCCGGCGGCCGACCGTCTCGGCCTCGTCCAGGTCGGGTAGCTGCCCGGTGAGCTGGAACCGCTCGCGGAGGTTGGCGCACTGGTGGGCGAGCGCCGCCGCCAGCTCCGGCCCGTCGGGGCCCGCCTCGACCACCGCCACCCGTCCGTGGTGGACGGCGGCGTCGAGGTCGTCGCGGGAGGACGTCACCTTGGCGCGCTGCCGGTACGCGGTGCCCAGCAGCCGCAGCAGCCGCGGCCGTTCCGGGTCACCGGGCGGCACCGGCTCGACCGACCGCAGGTGGTGCCGGATCGCGGCGTCGATGTCGGCGCGCTGCGCGGTCCGGTCGAAGATCGCACCGTAGGTCACCGCGGCGAGGTGCCGGGCCGGGGCCCAGTCCGTCGCGTCGGCGAGGTCCCCGGCGGCGACCGCCACGGCGCGCAGGTCGGGGATCGACCGCGAGCCGGCGGCGAGCAGGCCCAGCAGCGCGATCAGGTGCCGCCGCAGGTTGTCCCGGCCGGGCGTCCGCGCCGGCCAGTTGGCCAGCGCCTCCTGGCAGATGTGCAGCGCCTCGCGCGCCTGGTCGAGCGCGGCGGGATCGCCGAGGTCGCGCCGCTTGAGCCGCTGCACCACCGCCTCCACGAGGGCGACCAGCGTGCCGACCCGGTGGTTCGGTGACAGTGGCAGGTCCAGGGCCTCCCGACAGCGCGCGATCGCCTCGTCGAGGGTGGCGGGGTCACCGGTCGCGAACGCGCGGTGGACCAGCGCCATCGCCAGCACGGCGACCTGCTCCGCCCGCTCGCCGGCGGTCGCCGCGCCGGCCACCGCGGCACCGGCGTGTGCGATCGCGGAGTGCAGGTCGGCGGCGCGTCGGGACAGTTCGTACCGGTGCAGCAGCACCGCGGCCAGCTCACCGTGCATGCTCGGCCGGTCCGGGTCCGCCTCGTCCACCTCGGCGAGTGCCTGCTCGGTCACCGAGACGGCCTCGTCGAGCGGGGCCACCTCGCCGCTCGCGGCCGCCTCGCGGCGCAGCAGCAGGTTCAGGTTGGCCAGGAGCCGGTGCCGCCGGGGATAGCCGGGGGCCGCCGCCGCCACGGCGCTGCGGCTCGTGCGCACCCCCTCGGCGAGCGCCTCCGGGGCGCCGACGGCGTCGTACAGGTGCATCAGGGAGAGCGCGAGGTCGGAGAGGCGGGCCGGCCGTTGCTCCTCGTCGGCGTCGGCGACCAGTTCCCGCGCGTACCGGACGAGGTCCTCGACGGCGTCCGGGCCGGTCCCCGGGGCGCGGGTCGCCGCGAGCAGGCGCTCCCAGTGCATCACCCGCGCGGTCAGGTCCGGGCTCGCCGCGGCGGCCCGACCGGCCAGCTCGACGGCTTCGCGCAGCATGGCCGGATCGTCGAGGCGCTGCCCGAGCCGCTCCAGGGCGCCCGCGAGATTCGCGGTGCAGCGCCGGGCGACCTCCGCCTCGGCGTGCGGCAGCGCCGCCCGGTAGCTCTCGACGGCCCGCCGGAGGTCGCCGACACCGCCGGTCCGCTCGGCCAGTTCCCGGTACGCGTTGCCGAGCGCGAACAACTCCGCCGACCGCGCCTGCGGGCTGCCCGCGAACTCCACCGCCTCGGTCAGGCGACGCAGGGCCCCGTCCAGGTCCGCCCGATCGCCGCGCCGCTGGTACCGGGTGACCAGCGCCCGCCCGGTCTCGCCGGCGAACATCGACCGGACCGCGGGAGTCGTGGCGGTGTCGGCCGCCGTGCCGAACGTCGCGACGGCCTCGTCGAGCACGTCGGGATCCCCGGTCGCGGCGTGCAGTTCGCGCAGGGTGATCGCGAGCAGGCCGAGGTGGTAGCCGCGCCGCGGCGCGTCGACCGGGTCGGCGACCTCGGCGATCAGCTCGCGGTACGCGTCGGCGCGCTCGCGGAGCAGCCCCGGCTCGCGGGTCTGCTCGTACCGGTCGGCCAGCGCGTCGGCCAGGCGCTCCAGGCGGTACCCGCGGTTGGCGTCCGGGACCGTGGCGGCCCGCCGCAGCACCGCCAGCGCGCGGGCCGTCGCCTCGCCCGCCGGCTCGGCCGGGCCGCCCGCCGTCTCGCCCACCGCCTCGCCCGCGCCGGACGTCTCGGCGAGCCGCTCGTACGACCCGCGCAGGTGGTCGAGATGCCAGAGCAGCATCCGCGGTTCGGGGTCCGGTTCCTCGGCGACGAACCGTTCCTCCAGCGCGATCGACTCGCGCAGCGCGGCGTCGTCGCCGTCCGCGTCGGCGACGAGGCGCAGCAGGGTCGCCAGGTTCGCGCCGAGCCGGTTGCGCCACTCGGGACCGCCGACCTCGATCGCGTGCCGGGTGAGCGCGACGGCCTCGTCCAGCGCCGCCCGGTCGCCGTCGCGCCGGTACCGCTCGTGCAGGGCGGCGGCGCGGCCGGTGAGGTCCGCCAGGTCCTCGCCGGGCCCGTCGCCGCTCACGGGCAGCGCTCCACGGGCTGTACGGTCAACGCCTGGCCCAGCTCCACGGTGACCTGTCCGGCCTCGGTCCTCAGCGTGAGCCGGCCCCGGTCGACGCCGACGACGCTGCCGCAGAGCACGCTGCCCGGCTGCTGCACGCGCAGGCGCGGGCCGTCCTTGCCCGGGCCGTACCAGGTGGTCGCGACGGCGGCGACGAGCAGCGCCGCGCAGGCCAGGGTGGCGGCGACGCCCCGGCGGAGGTCGCGCAGCGCGGTACCGGCGGCCAGATGGTCGGCCAGCACGCCGGGCAGGGAGGGGGCGAGCGGGCTGACCGCGGGTCGGCCGTGCGCGGCCCGCAGCAGCCAGAGCGCGCCCGCGCCGCCGGCGACGGCGGCGGCGAGCAGCAGGACGCCGGTCACCACCGGCCACGGCGGCGCCAGTTGGCCGATGTCGGTGCGGCCCTTCACCAGGCCGAAGCCGACCAGCGCGGCGAGCAGACCGGCCATCCCGGTGCGCCAGGCGGTCGCGGCGGCGCGGACCCGGTCCAGCTCGCCGGCGAGCAGCCCGTACCGCTCCTGCGCGAGCGCGGCGTGCCACGGCTCGGCGGGCGGCCCGGCCGCCAGGTTGACGCTCACGGCGCGTCGACCGTGATCCGCAGGAGCCAGTACGCGCCGCAGCCGGCGCGCCCGGCCGGTCGCCCGGGGTGCTCCTCCTCGCAGGTGCAGATCAGCGGCTCCAGCCGCTCCGACGGGGCCGGTTCCCGCCGGCCGCCGACGCGGAACCGTCCGGTGGTCTTGTAGACGCCGTCCACGACCGGTACCTGGATGACGGTGCCGCAGCGCGGGCAGGGGCCGGTGAGCAGCAGCGTGCCGGGGGCCGGCCGCGCGGCCTGGAAGGTGGCGGCGGCGCGCTCGGCGTAGCCGGGCTCGGTGACCTCGGCGTACGGCAGACGGTCCATCGGCTCTCCCGTCAGGGTCCGGTGTGGGTGAACAGTGCCCATCGGCTCGGCCGGCCGGGGTCGGTCGCGCGCAGCGCCAGGACCGCCGCGCGGGCGGCCTCGGCGGCGCCACCGGGGTCGAACCGGCCGGTGGTGGTGAGGGCGCCGAAGACCGTCTCGGTGAGCAGGCGGGCCACGTCGGCGTCGACGGCCCAGAGCGTGGCCAGCACGTGTCGGAATCCGGCGTGGTGCAGCCCGGCCGCCAGGGTGATCACCTCGTCCGGCATCCGGATTCCACCGGAGGCGGTGTGGCAGGCGGAGAGGAAGGCGAACTCGCCGTGGTACCGGCCGCGCCCGACGTCGGCCACCGTGATCCGGCCGTCGTGCAGCAGCAGCCCGCCCCGGGACGGGTGCTCGTCGTCGGGGGTGCCATGGCAGCTGAAGTGCGCCCAGCGGTGCGCGGGCAGGGCGGCGAGTACGGCGGCGCGGGTCGCCTCCTCGCCCGCCAGCACGGTGAGCTGGTCGGCCGGTACCAGCGCGCGGATCAGCTCGGCCTCGTCGGCGGCCTGCGGCAGCGGCGGAGCGTCCGGGGCCTCCGGCACGGCGACGACGAGCATCCGGCCCGGTTCGGTGGCCTCCGCGCCGGTTGGGCGGGCGCGGGCGAGCGCCCGCAGCGTCGGGGTGTACGAGGAGACGGTCCGGTCCAGCACGGAGGATCCGGGCCGGTCGTGCCGTCCCGCCGCGTGCAGGGGCAGGAAGTTCAGCGGCCCGGTCGGGCACCACCAGACCCGGGACGGCTCGGGCAGCGTGGCCAGGACCGGCTCCGCCACGACGTCCCAGAGCCGGCGCAGCGCCGTCACGAGGTGGCGGTCGAGTTCGCCCTGGGCCCGCTGCGCCGCCAGGTTCGCCGCGTGGTGCGCCTGGAACGTCGCCGCGTCCGCGCGCCGGGTCACCCGGTCGCGGGCCAGGTGCAGCTCCGCCGCCGTACGGTCCACTTCGGCGAGCCGGTCGAGGTGTTCCGCCGCCAACTCCCCGGCCTCGTCGGCGGTGAGGTCGGGCAGGCGTACCGGCCGGACGCCGTCGGCCGTGACGACCAGCGCGTCGCAGCGCCGGGCGGTCACGTTGACGAGTACGGCCGCACCGTCGCCGACGGCCGGCAGCAGCGACCCCGCGCGCGGCGGCCGGAGGAAGTCGCCGAGCTGCGGACCGAGCTGCCGTACCTGTTCGACCAGGCCGTCCCACTCGCGGGCCAGCGCGATGCGGCGGTCGACGATGCGGCTGAGGGCGTCCCGGTTCGGTGCCGCCATAACCGGCGAGTTTACCGACGGTGACGCGCCCTTCCTAGCCGGTGCACCACCCACTTCGGACGGTCGTCGGCGGCCGTCGGGCGACCCTCACCGCCGTCCTGGGTTCCGCTCCCCACCCGTACGGCCGACGACGGGTCGCGGTCCGGCCTCGGGCGTCTCGGGGCCGCTACTCGGAGTTCGGTTCGACGGGGGCGCCGGCCGGGTGCGGGGCCGGCAGCCGGGGGACGCTGGCGAGCAGTCGACGCGTGTACGGCTGGGTGGGGGAGCCGAGCACCCCGGCGGTGTCGCCCTGCTCGACGACGCGCCCCGCGGAGAGCACCACCGTCTCCTGGCACAGCAGCGCGGCCACGGCGAGGTCGTGGGTCACCATGACCACGGTCAGGCCACGGGTCTCGCGCAGCTCGGCGAGCAGGTCGACGACGCGTACCCGGGTGGTGACGTCGAGGGCGCTGACCGGCTCGTCGGCGAGGAGCAGCCGGGGCCGGCAGACGATGGCCCGGGCGATGGCGATGCGCTGGCGCTGTCCGCCCGAGAACTCGTGCGGGTACCGGCCCGCCACGTCCTCGGGCAGCCCGACCTCGCGTAGCGCCTCGGCCACCCGCTCCGGCGCGGCGTCCAGCCCCAGCGACCGCAGCGGCTCGGAGACGATCCGCGCCACCCGCTGGCGCGGGTCCAGCGACGAGTACGGGTCCTGGAAGACGGTCTGCGCGTCGCGCCGGAACCGCCGCATCAGCGCCCGGTCGCCCAGCCGCAGCGGCTCGCCGTCGAAGCGGACCTCGCCGCTGGTGGGCCGCAGCAGCCCGAGCAGGATCCGCAGCAGGGTCGTCTTGCCCGCGCCGGACTCGCCGACCAGGGCGACGCCGCGACCGGCGGTGACGCCGACGCTGACGCCGTCGAGGACGGTACGCCCGCGCGGGTACGCGAAGCCGATCTCGCGCGCTTCCAGGATCATGGTCGGCTCACCTCCAGGGCCGCGTCCAGTTGCCGGGCGCTCTCCAGCAGCGCGCGGGTGACCGGGTGACGGGGAGCGGTGACGACGTCCGCGACGGTGCCGGACTCGACGGCGGACCCCTGCGCGAGCACCAGGACGCGCTCGGCGATCCGGGAGACCACGGCCAGGTCGTGGCTGATGAACAGCAGGGCCATGCCCCGGTCGGCGACGAGCCGGTCCAGCAGCGCGAGCACCTCGGCCTGGACGGTGACGTCCAGCGCGGTGGTGGGCTCGTCGGCGATCAGCAGCGCCGGCCGGCACGCCACCGCGGCGGCGATGGCGGCGCGCTGGCGCTGCCCGCCCGAGACCTCGTGCGGGTAGGCGCGGGCGATCCGCCGGTCGAGACCGACGTCGGCGAGCGCGGACAGGGTGGCCGCCCGCAGCGCCGTCCCGCGCAGTCCCCGGGTACGCCGGACGGCCGCACCGATCTGGTTGCCGATGCGCATGAGCGGGTCCAGCGCGGTCGACGGCTCCTGGAAGACCGCCGTCGCCACCCGGCCGCGCAGCCGCCGCAGCTCGCGTTCGGGCGCGCCGACGACCTGCGCGGGCGCGCCCCCGGACGGGTGCAGGCGGATGCTGCCCGACGCGCGCAGTCCGTCCGGGAGCAGCCCGAGCACGGCCAGGGCCGTCAGCGACTTGCCGGATCCGGACTCCCCGATCACGCCCAGCCGCCCGCCCGCCGGCAGCTCGAAGGAGAGGTCGGAGACGAGGGGCCGGCCGCCTGGGGTGGCGACGGTGAGCCGGTCGACGGTGAGCAGGCTCATGACGACCGCCGGGCCAGTGGGTCGGCGGCCTCGCGCAGGCCGTCGGCGACGAAATTGGCCCCGACCACGAGGACCAGCAGCGCGAGCCCCGGCGCGACGAGCCCGGCCGGCGCGACGAGCACCGTGGACTGCGCCTCCTGAAGCATCCGGCCCCAGGACTGGTTCGGCGGCGGCGCGCCCAACCCGAGGTACGAGAGGCTCGCCTCGGCCAGCACCGCGAGGCCGAACTGCAACGCCAGGTTGACCGCCAGGGTCGGCCAGATGTTGGGCAGCACGTGCTCGGCGACCACGCGTGGCCAGGACGTACCGGAGACCCTAGAAGCGGTGACGAAGTCCTGCGCGAGCACCCGTTTGACGAGGATCCGGGTCAGCCGCGCGACGACCGCGGACATCGCCAGTCCCAGCGCCAGGATCGCCGAGCCGAGCGACGCGCCCCGGGCCGCGACCACGAGCATGGCCAGCAGCAGCGTCGGAAACGCGATCACGATGTCCAGCACCGCCGCGAGGCCGTCGTCCAGCCAGCGCTGGGCGAACCCGGCCGCGATCCCGGCGGCGAGACCGAGCGCGCCGCCGATCGCGACCGCGCCCAGCCCGGTCTGCAACGCGATGCGCGCGCCGACCATCAGCTGCGTGGCCAGGTCCCGGCCGAGCCGGTCGGTACCCAGCAGGTGCGCCGCGCTGACCGGCGCGAGCCGGCCGCCCGAGGTGTCCGAGACCGGATACGGCGTCCAGAGCAGCGAGAGCAGCGCGACGGCGCAGGTGAGTCCCACGAGGGCGGTGCCCGCGACGAGCGAGCGGCGGTGTCGGGTCATCGCGCGCTCCCGGACGAGGCGCGGCGCAGCCGCGGGTCGATGAGGCGTTGGGCGAGGTCGGCCAGGAACCCGATGACGAGTACGGCGACCGTGCTGACGAAGAGGACGCCCTGGATGACGGGGTAGTCGTGCTGGGTGATGCCCTTGACGAGCATGCTGCCCAGCCCCGGCAGCGCGAAGACGCTCTCCACCACCACCGCGCCGAGGAACGTGGTGGCCAGTTCGATGCCGAGGACGGAGACGACGGGTCCGGCGGCGTTGCGCAGCCCGTGCCGCCACATGGCCTCCGTGCCCGAGGCGCCCAGCGCCCGGGCGGTGCGCAGGTAGTCGCTGCCGAGCACGTCGAGCGTGGCCGAGCGGACGTACCGGATCAGCGACGCGGACATCACGATCGCGATGGTCAGCACCGGCAGGGTCAGGGAGGTGACGGCGGCGCCGGGGTCGGCCCAGCCGGCGCGCTGGAACCCGCCCGAGGGAAACACCCGCAGCCGCAGCGCGAAGACGAAGACCAGCAGCATGCCGACCCAGAACGCCGGCACCGCGATCCCGAGCTGGGACAGCGCGGAGATCGCGGCGCCGTACCAGGTGCGGGACCAGCGCGCGCAGAGGTAGCCGACCGGTACCGCGATGATGATCGCGAGCGCGAAGGAGATCAGGGTCAGCGGCAGCGTGACCGCCAGCCGGTCGACGATCTCCGGGCCGACGGGCAGGGTGGAGACGAACGAGTGCCCGAAGTCCAGCCGCGCCAGCTGCCCGAGCCAGGTGACGAACTGCTCGGGCAGCGGTCGGTCCGAGCCGACCTGCCGCTGCGCGGCCGCGATCTGTTCCGGCGTCGCGTTCACCGTCAGCAGCGCGTTCGCGGGATCGCCGGGCAGCACCCGCAGCAGCAGGAACAGCGCGACGCTGGCGAACAGCAGCGAGGCGACCAGCAGGCCGCCCCGCCGCACCAGGTACCTGACCATGTGTCGCCGGTCAGCCTTCCCGCTTGGTGATGCCGTAGACGTAGAACTGCGAGTTCAGCCCGTTGACGGGGTATCCCGACACGCTCGTGGAGGCGACCACGATCTGCGGGTAGAGGTAGAGCCAGACGCTCGCCGCGTCCTGCGCGATCCGCTGGTTCACCTGCTTGAGCAGCGCGGTCTGCTGGTCCGCCGTGGCGGCCTGCTCGGCCTGGGTGACCCACTGCGTCACCTGCGGGTTGTCGTACCCCCAGTAGAAGTCGGGGTTGCCGTACCAGACCACGTCGCGGTCGTTGACGTGTTCCTGCAGGGTGGCCGCGAAGTCGTGCTTCTGGAACACCTTCGTGTACCACTCGTCGGCGCTGATCACGTTGATGTTGACCGTGATGCCGACCTTCGCCAGCTCGGACTTGAGGAACGTGGCGACCGTGGGGTGCGGGTCGTAGTTCGGGGTGTCGAGCGTGAAGGCGAAGCCGCCGGCGTGCCCCGCCTCCGCGAGCAGGCGCTTGGCCAGGTCGACGTCGTACGGGTTGGCGCTGGTGAGGTCCTCGTACCAGGGGTCGGTCGGCGGCACCATCGACCCGATCAGCTTGCCGTGCGGGCCCCAGATCGACTCGAGCAGCTTCTTGCGGTCGATGGCCGAGTAGACCGCCTTGCGCACCTTGACGTCGTTGAACGGCGCCACCCGGTCGTTGAAGGCCAGCAGCAGCTTCGTCGTCGAGGCGCCGTCGTTCACCTGGTACCCCGAGTTCGCGGTGAACTGGCTCAGCGCGTCCGGGCTCTGCTCGCTGGTGATGAGGTCGATCTGGTTGGTCAGCAGGGCGTTGTTCAGCGCGCTGGCGTCGGTGAAGTAGTGGAACACCACCTCCTTGTTCGACGCCTTCGTGCCCCAGTACCCGTCGAAGCGGGTGAGGCTCAGCGTCGCCCCGCGCTGCCACTTCGTGAGCCGGTACGGGCCGGTGCCGTCCGCCGTCGTGGTCGGGCTCTGGTTCTGCGGGTTGACGATCCAGACGTAGGAGAGGTTGTAGACGAAGGAGATGGATCGGCTCTTCAGGGTCACCACGAGCGTGCTGTCGTCCGGCGCGGCGATGGTGGAGATCGGGCCGAAGCTGCTCTTGCGGGCCGACTTCGAGTCGGGCGCGATGACCTTCTCCAGGCTGTACTTGGCGTCGGCCGCCGTGAGCGCCCTGCCGGAGTGGAACGTGACGCCGGTACGCAGCTTGAACGTGTACGTGAGCCCGTCACCGCTGACGCTGTAGTCGCTCGCCAGCAGGTTCTCGACCTTGCCGTTGTCGGTGAGCCGGAACAACCCCTCGTAGACGTTGCCGTTGAGGGCCTCGGTGACGCCCTGGCCGCCGCCCCCGGTGTTGTCCAGGTTCTGCGGCTCGTAGAGCGAGCCGACGTCGATGGTCGCGTCGGCGCCGGACGCGGCCGAGCGGTCGCCGTCCGCGCCGCAGGCGGCCAGGCCCAGGCCGAGCGCGACGGCGACGACGGCGGTCAGTATTTTCCTCACGGGGATGTGCTCCTTGGAATGCGGGCGGGGTGTCGTCATCCGACGGTGAAGCCGTCGCGGAAGACGGGGAGTCGTTCGCCGGCCTCGATGGGGAAGGGGAACCGGTTCTCCGGCGGCGGCAGCGGGCAGTTGTAGTGGGCCGAGAAGCCGCACGGCGGGGTGTGGGCCCGGTTGAAGTCGAGGACGGTACGGCCGGAGTCGGACGGCCAGGGCACGGTGAGGAAGCGGCCACCGCCGTACGTCTGGCGGCCGTTGGTGCGGTCTCCGAAGACGAGCAGCAGGGAGCCCTCGTCGTCGAACGCGTGGACGGTGAACTCGGTGCCCGCCACGGTCACCTCGATGTGTCCGGGTACCGGCAGGTCGCGCGTGGCGCCGTTGTCCCGGCGGTGCGCGAACGCGACGTGGTGCTCCGGACCGGCCGGTACGAAGCGCGCCGGCAGCACCCACGCCGGGTCGTACGGATAGGGGTCGGTGCTCACGAAGTGCGTGATCGCCGCCGAGCGCGGGTCCCACCGGCGGATGCCGTGCCGGGTCCCTCCGGTGACGGGGTCGACCTGCCGGATCGTGGTCGTGAACACGCCGTCGGGCTCCCGCTCCGGCGGGGGTTCCTCGTCACCGGCGAGCCAGCGGGTCTCCACGAGGGCGAGGTTTCCGGTCGGCGCGGTCAGCGCGGCTTCGCGGGCCCGGCGCCACGCCGCCCACTCGTCCCGCGCCTGGTCTAGCTGAGAGGACATGACACGTCTTCCGATTGATTTCTGCTGTTCTGGCCGTATTTGGCATTAGCTCGGCCGTGGTGTCCCGGCTGCTGGCCAGGATGCTGGCGTCGACCGCGCTGGGGCCGGAAGTCGGCTGGTCGATGCCTCACGATGCCCGGTGGCGGCCCTTGCGGCCGCGGCCACCCGTGACGACGCCTCGACGAGAGGCGGAAGATGTTTCAGCGGGCCGGCGGGTAGCCCGGACAGGCCGCGGTGACAGCGCGACCGAAGTCGATGTGCCGGCGCATGCGCAGCATGACGGCGCCCTCGTTGGTTCGCACGCCGTCACCTCCTCGCAGCCGGGCCGTACGGACAGACCCGGGAAGTCTAGGCACGGCCGTGGCGACACGACAAGCGAACGTGACGAGACCCTGATCATGCCGGTGGCCTGGCCTGGCCTGGCCTGGCCTGGCCTGGCCTGGCCGTCCGGCCGGCGCCCGCCCGCGCCGGGGTCGGCACGGCGATGTCGCGGTTCGGCCGTCCGCGCCGGAGGCCGGGTCGCGAACACCGCTCGGGCCGGCGGGAGGGACGGTCGAACCGCGGCCTACTGGAGCCCGGTACGGACCGAGGTGATGCGCTGGGTGTTGAAGCCGAGCCAGTGCATCCGGCCCCGGTAGCGCGCGTGCTCGATCTTGATGCAGCGATCCATGATCACCGTCAGGCCGCCCTCCTCGGCGATCCGTCCGCCCTCGGCGTTGATCACACCGAACTGGCACCAGAGGGTGCCCGCGCCGATGGCGGTGGCCTCCCGGGCGATCGCCGGCAGCGCGCTCGGCGCGCGGAAGACGTTCACGAGGTCCACCGGCACGGGTACGTCGCCCAGGCTCGGGTAGCTGGTCTCGCCGAGGATCGTCGTCTCGCGGGGGTTCACGGGGATCACCCGGTAGCCGTGCCGCTTGAGGTAGTAGCCGACGAAGTAGCTGGCCCGCAGCTCGTTGTTCGACAGGCCGACGATCGCGATGGTCCGCGCGGTGTGCAGCACCCGCTGGATCGCCGACACGTCCTGGTACCGACTGAGATCGGTCATGCCGTCGCTACCCCTCTCCCACCGTCGCGGCGACCTTCGCGAAGCCCTGCTCCAGGTCCCAGATCAGGTCGTCGACGGATTCGGTGCCGACCGACAGACGCACCGAACCCGGCGCGACGCCGGCCGCCAGCAGTTCGTCGTCGCTCAGCTGGCGGTGCGTCGTGCTGGCCGGGTGGATGATCAGGCTCTTCGCGTCGCCGACGTTGGCCAGGTGCGACCAGAGCGTCACGCCGCGGATGAGGTCCTGCCCGCCGGCTCGGCCGCCGGCGCAGTCGAACGAGAAGACCGCGCCCGCGCCGCGCGGCAGGTACTTCTCCACGAGCGGCCGGTACCTGCTCGTCGGCAGGCCGGGGTAGGTCACGTTCGTCGCCAGCTCGTGCGACTCGAGGAACGCCGCGACGGCCAGCGCGTTCTCGACGTGGCGCTGCATCCGCAGCGACAGCGTCTCGAGCCCCTGGAGGAACAGGAACGCGTTGAACGGCGCGAGGGCCCCGCCGAGGTCGCGCAGCGTCTCGGCCCGCAGCTTCATCAGGTAGCCGTAGGCGCCGAACGTCTCGTGGAACTGGAGGCCGTGGTACGCGGGGGACGGCTCCGCGATCACCGGGAACCGGCCGTTGGACCAGTTGAACGTGCCCGCCTCGACGACCACGCCGCCGATGCTCGTACCGTGGCCGCCGATGAACTTGGTCGCCGAGTGGATGACGATGTCGGCGCCCCACTCGATCGGGCGGCACAGGTACGGCGTCGCGAAGGTGTTGTCCACGATCAGCGGCAGCTCGTGCTCGTGCGCGATGGTGGCCACGGTCTCGATGTCCAGCACGTTCCCGGCGGGGTTGCCGATCGTCTCGCCGAAGAAGGCCTTCGTGTTCGGGCGGACCGCCCGGCGCCACGCGTCCGGATCGTCGGGATCGACCCACGTCAGCTCGACGTTCATCTTGCGCAGCAGGTGCTTGAGCTGGTTGACCGTACCGCCGTAGAGCGCCGAGGACGACACGACGTGGTCGCCCGGCTGCAGCAGCGTGAAGAGGGCCGCCGCCTGCGCCGCGATGCCGCTGGCGAACGCCACCGCGCCACAGCCGCCCTCGAGGTTCGCCACCCGCTCCTCGAACACCGCGACGGTCGGGTTCATGATGCGCGAGTACGTGTTCCCGTACTCCTGCAGGTTGAAGTACGCCGCCGCCGACTCCGGGTCCTCGAAGACGTAGCTGGTCGTCTGGAAGATCGGCACGGCGCGGGCGCCCGTGTTCGGGTCGGGGCGTTGCCCGGCGTGCAGCTGCCGGGTCTCGAATCCAAAGTCGCGGGCCTCCTCGGTCCGCGGGGGCTCGTCGGTCACGAAGGCCTCTCTCCTCGCTCTCTCGGCGTCAGCCGCCGGCCCGACCGCGGGCCAGGAACTGGCGGATGATGGGCGTCTGGCGCGCTTCTTCCAGCAGGAAGCAGTCGTGGCCGTACGGCGCCTCGATCAGGTGGAACTCGGCCGGCTTGCCGAGGGCGTGCAGCGCCTCCTCGATCTCCTTCGACGCCGCGGGCGGGTACAGCCAGTCGGAGCTGAAGGCGATCAGCAACGTCCGCGCGGAGACGCCTTCGAGGGCCCGCACGAGCGATCCGTCGCCGTGCTGCCGGCCCAGGTCGAAGTAGGTGAGCGCGCGCGACAGGTAGAGGTAGGTGTTGGCGTCGAAGCGCCGGATGAACGAGTCGGCCTGGTGGCGCAGGTAGTTCTCGACCTCGAACTCCGGCTCGGTGATCGTGTAGCGGACGTCGTCGGCGAACTGCAGCCGCCGGCCGAACTTGTCGTCCAGCGCCGGCGCGGACAGGTACGTGACGTGGCCGACCATCCGGCCCACGCCCATGCCGCCGTCCGGCGCGCGACCCGAGCCGTAGTAGTGGCCGCCCTGCCAGGCGGGATCGCGCAGGATCGCCTCGCGCGCGATCGCGTTCCAGGCCAGGCCCTGCGGGTGCAGGGCGTGCGTGCTGGCGATCGCCACGACGGCGTCGACCTGGTCGGGGAAGAGGACGGCCCATTCGAGCGCCTGCATCCCGCCGAGCGAACCGCCGGCCACCGCGGCGAGCCGCTCGATACCGAGCGCGTCCAGGAACGCGCGCTGCGTCCGGACCATGTCCGCCACGGTGATGACCGGAAAGTCCGACCCGTACGGCCGGCCGGTCGCCGGGTCGATCGACGACGGCCCCGTGGTGCCGCGACAACCGCCGAGCAGGTTGGTGGCGACGACGAAGTAGCGGTCGGTGTCGAACGCCTTGCCGGGGCCGATCATCCCGTCCCACCAGCCGAGTCCCCGTCCGGCCGGGCCGTCGCGATCCGCCGCCGCGAAGCCGTCGCGGGTGCTCGCCTCGGGCGGCGTCGCCGACAGCCCCGCCGCGTGGGCGTCGCCGCTGAGCGCGTGGCACACCAGGATGACGTTGTCGCGCGCGGGGGAGAGGGTGCCGTAGGTCTCGTACGCCACGCGGATCGGACCCAGCTCCCGGCCGCAGTCCAGCCGTGCCGGCTCGGGCAGGTCGAGGTACCGCGTCTCGACGCTGCCGACAGAGGCAGTGCCGCCTGACGCCACGGACGTGATCATAGCCAATTCCCTCCTCTCGATGGTAATGTCTACCATCCCCATAGGTAATGTTGTCTAGCGCCTGTGAGTAATCAGGCGAACGAGCGGAAGGTGGAGACGGGCGGCATGACCACGGTCGACAACGGCGTTAACGTGCAGGCACTGCTCGACGCGCGGCAAGCGCTGAAGGGCGCCCCCGAGGCCGCCCAGTTCACCTGGCGGGCGACCGCGAAATGGCAGAACGGCGTGCACAGCACCACGAGGGTGCGGAACTTCTTCGGTCTCGGGCAGGAGCAGACCCACAGGTCCGAGGCGGTCTTCGACGCCGACCACCCCGAGGTCTTCGCGGCGGAGGACAACGGCATCACCCCGATCGAGTACCTCCTCGTCGGCCTGGCCAGCTGCCTGACCGCGGGCGTGGCGTCCGTCGCGCAGAACCGCGGCATCCAGCTGCGCTCGGTGGAGGCGACGGTCGAGGGCCAGCACGACATCCGCGGCATCCTGGGCGTCGACAGCGACGTCCGCAACGGGTACAACGACATCAAGGTGACGTTCAACATCGACGCGGACGCCTCCGAGCAGGAGATCGAGGCGCTGGTGGCCCAGTCGCAGAAGCGCTCCGCCGTCTTCGACGCCCTCACCAACCCGACGAACGTCACCGTCGAGGTCGCCTGAGGGGGACCGAGCCATCGAACACACCACCGCGGTGGTCATCGGGGCAGGCCACGCCGGCCTCGCCGCGAGCCACTTCCTCACCGAACGGTCGATCGAGCACGTGGTGCTCGAGCGCGGCGAGGTGGCGAACTCCTGGAAGCACGAGCGTTGGGAGTCCCTGCGGCTGCTCACGCCGAACTGGCAGTGCCGCCTGCCGGGCCACCACTACGAAGGGCCGGACCCCGACGGTTACCTGACGGTCGGCGAGGTGGTCGAGTTCATCGACCGCTTCGCCGCCGTCGCGCGTGCCCCCGTACGGACCGGGACGAACGTCACGTCGGTGCGGCGCGTCGACGACGGCTACCACGTCACCACCAGCCACGGCGAGATCCGCTGCCGGGCGGTGGTCGTCGCGAGCGGCGCGTGCAACCAGCCGGTGGTGCCGGGGTTCGCGCCCGGGGTGCCCGACTCCGTCGAGCAGCTGACGCCGTTCGACTACCGCGACCCCGGCAAGCTCCCCGACGGCGGCGTCCTCGTGGTGGGCGCCTCGGCCACCGGGGTGCAGCTGGCGGCCGAGCTGCGGCGGTCCGGGCGGCCGGTGACCCTCTCGGTGGGCGAGCACGTACGGTTGCCGCGTACCTACCGTGGGCGCGACGTGCTGTGGTGGATGGCCGCGTCGGGCGTGTGGGACCAGCGGTACGACGAGGTCGACGACCTCGAACGGGCCCGGCGCCTGCCCTCGCCGCAGCTCGCCGGGACGCCCGAGCGGCACGACCTCGACCTCAACGCGCTCACCGCGGCGGGGGTCGAGCTGGTGGGCCGCTGGGCGGCCCTGCGCGACGGTCAGGCGCTCTTCTCGGGCGGGCTGCGCAACCTGTTCTCGCTCGCCGACCTCAAGATGGAGCGCCTGCTGGACACCTTCGACGAGTGGGCGCGCGGTCACGGACGCGACGGGGAGGTCGGCCCGCCCGAGCGGTTCCCGGCCACCCGCCCGCCCGGAGCGGCGCGGTTGCGGCTCGACCTGCGCAGCGGCGAGATCCGTACGATCGTGTGGGCGACGGGCTTCCGGCCCGACTACGGCTGGCTCGACGTGCCGGTGGTCGACGCGAAGGGCCGGCTGCGCCACCACGGCGGCGCGGTCGACAGCCCCGGCATGTACGCCCTGGGGCTGCCCGTGCTGCGGCGGCGCAAGTCCACCTTCATCTACGGCATCGAGGACGACGCCCGCGAGGTGGTCGACGACCTCGCCCGGTACCTGGCCGGCGCGGCCGGCGGTCGGGCGCCGCGGAGCGCGGGGGACGGCTGACCGGCGGCCCGTCCCGGACCGGCCGGGCCCGTCGGCCGGCTGGTTTCCGGGTCCGGACGATGGTCAGCGGCTGCGGTCCGGCAGCTGATCCTGGCGCGGCGGGTCGGCCCCCGCGCGGGTACAGGTGAGGGCCGCCACCTCGACGGCGAACCGCATCGCGGCGGCGATGTCGTCGCGGTGCCAGGACGGCCCCGGTCCGCTGCGGGACAGGGCGGCGAGCAGGCCGGCGGTGAACGCGTCGCCGGCGCCGATGGTGTCGACCACCTCGACGACCGGTGCCGGCTGGCGCAGCGGACCGGCACCGGTGGCCGCGACCGCGCCGTCGGGGCCGAGGGTCACGATCGCGAGCGCGGCGCCGAGGTCGCGCCAGCGCTGGAGGACGTCGCCGACCGGCTCGCCGGGATAGAGCCAGGCGACGTCCTCGTCGCTGGCCCTGACCACGTGGGCGTGGCGCACGAGCCGCTCGACGCGGGCTCGGGCCTGCTCGGGGGTGCCGATCAGGCCCGGCCGGACGTTCGGGTCGAGGCTGATCACCATGCCCCGGTCCCGGGCGGCGCGCAGCGTCTCGGCTATGTGTTCGGCCCCGGGGTCGAGGAACGCCGCGAGCGACCCGGTGTGCAGGATGCCCCCGTGGTCGAGCGCGCCGGCCAACTCGGCCGGCCGCCACTGCCAGTCGGCGGTGCCCGCCAGGTAGAAGTCGTACGCGGCGGCGCCGTCGGCGGCCAGCGAGACGACCGCGAGGGTCGCCGGCTCGGCGGCGGTGACGGCATGGCCGAGGTCGACGCCGTTGGCTTCGGCGTGTTCGCGCAACCGTCGACCGAAGGCGTTCGTGGAGAACCGGGCGATCAACCTGGTGGGCAGGCCGAGCCGGGCGAGTCCGACCGCGACGTTCAAGGGACTGCCCCCGGGGTGGGCCGTGAAGCGGCCGTCCGGCGACTGGACGAGGTCGACGACCGCCTCGCCGACGACGGTGATGGTCCCGGTGCTCATGGCGCCCTTTCTGGCCGGGTCTCCTCGCTCGGTCCGCCCGCGACCAGCCCGGTGCCGGGATGGTAGCGGACGGGGATGGGATCGATGAGCGCGCCGACGAACTCACCGTCGACGTCGTCGAGGAAGCCGATCAGGGACCATCCGCCGTCGGGGCCCGGGACCAGGCGGGGCGCGTACAGGTGCGGGTGGGGGAATGGTGTGGCGGACGCGACGTCCCAGGGACCGTTGACGGTCGGCCCGGTGGCGGTCCAGATCCGGTGGCCCGTACCCCGCGCGGTGGTCGCGGCGTTGGTGCAGAACAGCAGCAGGGGCTGGCCGTCGACCACCGCCACCTGGGGAACCTCGAGATGGCCGAACCCGGCCGGGGCGGACAGCGGCGGCCGGACGGTCCAGGTGACCAGGTCGGGGGAGGTGGCGTGGCCGATCACGCCGCGCTCGCCGGCCGGGCCGTGGTTGGCGCGGGCGGTGACGAGCATGTGCCAGCCGGCGCCGGCGGGGTCGGGGAAGACCCAGGGATCGCGCCAGGCCTGCTCGTACCACAGGTCCCGGTCGAGGAGTTCGTACCAGGTCGGGTCGGCCTCCACCAGCGGCCCGGTGCCGTGCCGGTGCCAGGTGGTCAGGTCCTCCGAGACGGCCAGACCGATGCGCTGGACCAGCCCGTCCTCGGCGCGGCTGACCCCGGTGTAGAACAGGTACCACCGGCCGTCCGGCCCCCGCACGGTGCTGCCGGTCCAGGTGGCCAGGTCGTCCCAGCTCGGCGCGTCCGCGGGGACGAGCGCGTCGGCGACCAGCCGCCATGAGCGCAGGTCGGTGGAGACGGCGTGGCCGATGGTGGCCCGCAGGTGGCGGCGGTGCGGGTCGAGCAGGGCGCGGGAGGCGCGCAGGAAGAACGCGTGTCGCAGCCCGGCCTCGTCCTGCGCGTACCAGCTGTCCCACACCCAGTGGTCTGGCAGACGTAGCATGGCGGGCAAGCTATCAGATAAATCGGTTTAGCGGACCGGCCGACCACGTCGACGGGCCGGACCCGGCTCACGCGGAGGGCGCCGCGACGGACCTGCGTCGACGCAGTGGCATGGGGACGAGGACCGGTTCCGTGGCGCGGCCGTCGAGCAGGATCTCCACCGCGCGGCGCCCCATCTGTTCGTGCGGCAGGGCGGCGGTGGAGAGGCCGGGGCGTAGCCAGGCGGCGATCGGGTCGTCGTCGAAGGAGACCACGGAGATGTCGGTGGGGACGGCCAGTCCGGCCTCGCCGAGTGCCTGGTAGGCGCCGAAGGCGAGCCGGTCGTTCATGCAGATGACCGCGCTGGGCCGGTCCGGCTTGGTCAGGAGGGTGCGCATGGCGGCGTAGCCGTGCTCGGGTAGCCAGTCGCTGCAGAACGCCTCCGCGAGCAGGGTGGCGCCGGCGGCCGAGAGGGTCTCCCGGATGCCGCGCAGGCGGGCCTGTGCGGCGAGGGAGACCTCCGGGTCGCGCTCCTTGAGCCGGTTGCGGCCGATGAGCGCTATCCGGTCGCGGTGGCCCCGGTCGAGCAGGGCGGTGGTGACGGTCCGGCCGGCCCGCTCGTCGTCGGGGAGCACGCGGGGCAGGTCCTCCGGGCTGGTGGCGTTGAGCAGCACGACGGGCCCGCTCAGGATGGCGGGCGGCACCGTCAGCCGGCGGGTCGCCATCGCCGCGTAGACGACGCCGTCGACCTGGCGGTCGAGCATCGCCTCGATGGCATACCGCTCGAACGCCGCGTCGCCCTGCGTCTCGGCGATCAGCAGCACGTGGTCCCGTTCCCGGGCCGCGTCGAGCGCCCCGCGGATGAGGCCGCCGGCGAACCGGGTGGTGGCGACGATGTCGGAGACGAACGCGATGGTGGCCGTCTTGCGGGTACGCAGGCTGCGCGCCGCGACGTTGGGACGGTAGCCGAGCTCCTCGGCGGCCGCGAAGACGCGTTGGTGCGCCTCGGCGGAGAGCCGGGTCCCCTCCCGCCCGTTCAGCACCATCGACGCGGCGGTCTTGGACAGCCCGGCGCGCTGCGCGACGTCGGCCAGCGTTGCCCGGTTGCGGCCCATCTGTCCTCGGCCCATCTGTCCTCCGAATCGTGGCGGCCCGTCCGACCCCGCCATGCTCATCATCCCGTAGCGGGCGGGTGGGCCCGGTGCCGTCGGACCCGGCGTGGTGTGGACCCGTTGTTTCGGGGAGCCGTTGCCGGGGCCTGTCTTGACAGCTCCACGCCTCGCGCGCATGCTCTGCTAAATCAGTTTAGCCACGGGGTTTCGTGCCACGGAAGGCGTACCGACGCCGCTGTGGGAGAGGTCATGGTTGGGTATCGCGCGCTGCGGGTCGGGGCGGGTCGCGACGTGAATCGCGTGGCGGCCCTCGGGCTGTCGTGCCGGATCCCACGGAACCGTCGCGGCGGTCGCTCGCGGTGAGGCGTGCGGAGGAGTCAAGGAGCCGTGGAAGTGTCTGGATTGTCGAGGAAGCACTTGCGACGCGGGCTGGCGCTGGTCGTTCCCCTGCTGACCGCCGCCGCGATCACTGCTTGTAGCGCCCCTGGAGCGGATCAGGCATCTCCCGAGGCGTCCGCCGCACCCGTCAGCACCGAACTGGGGAGCGGGCCGATCACCCTGGAGATGTACGCGGAGAGCGGCTTCCCGCTGGCGAAGGCGCTCGCCGACGAGTTCACGAAGCAGTACCCGAACGTGAGGTTCAACGTACGGGAGGACCAGTTCACGGTGATCGTGGAGAACGCTCCGCGGGTACTGGCCTCGGACAACGCGCCGGACATCATCCGGCTGCCCACCGAGGTGGACCTGGTCAAGGACGGGCTGCTGAAGAACCTGGACCCGTACTTCACCGCGTACGGCTGGGACAGGTTCCCCGCCTCCCAGCTGGTGCAGCTGCGGGTCGCCGAGGGCGGCCGTCCGCGCGGCACCGGCTCGCTGTACGGGATGGGGCTCGGTTACAGCGTCACCGGGGTGTTCTACAACAAGGCGCTGGCCAGGCAGGTCGGCATGACCGAGCCGCCGAGCACCATCGCCGAGTTCGAGGAGCTGCTGGCCAAGGCCAAGACCGCCGGCGTGCAGCCGATCATGCAGTTCAACAAGAACACCGCCGGCGTCAACTTCCCGCACCAGGCGTTGCAGAACCAGTTCGGCGACCCCGCCCAGATCGCCGACTGGATCTTCCAGAAGCCGGGCGCGACGTTCGACACGCCGGCGGCGCTGAAGGCCACCCAGACCATCCAGCGGTGGGCGCAGGCCGGGTACTTCCCGAAGGACGCGAACGCCCTGGACTACACCGCGATGATGGGGGAGTTCCAGAAGGGCCACGGCCTGTTCATGTTCAACGGCGACTGGGAGTCGGGCAACCTCGACAGGTCGATGCCCGGCAACGTGGGGTTCTTCCTGTTCCCCACCGAGTCCGGCACCGGTAGGCACGTGGCGATGTCCGCGCCCAACACCTTCGGCGTCGGCGCGAAGGCCAAGCACCCGGACGCCGCCGCCTTCTTTCTCAACTGGGTCCACACCAACCCCACGGCCCGGGAAATCTCGGTGACCGTCGGCGGCTCCCACCCCGGCGGCCCGTCCGACCTGGCCGTTCCGGCCGCTCCGGCGGGGAGCGTGCTCGCCCAGACGCTCAAGGCGTCCCAGCAGCTCGGGGCCGAGAACGGGGCGGTGGACTTCACCGCGAACGCGACCGGCGGCATCTTCGCCGCGGCGATCACCCCGGAGCTGCAGAAGCTGGTCGCCGGCCAGCAGACCCCGCAGGGGTACGTGCAGGCGGTTCAGGCCGAGTACGCGAAGGAACTGTCCCGATGACGCCTGCCGTCGGCAACGCCCGGACCGGGCCGACGACGGTGCCGTTGGCGGGGCGCCGGAACCGCCCGTCGCCCGTGCGGCCCCACCGACGCCGGTGGGGCCGCACGGCCCGGTGGGGCGGCTGGCTGTACGTGTTGCCCGCCCTGCTCATGTACGCCGTCTTCGTGCTGCGCCCCCTCGCGCTGACCTTCCAGTACTCGCTGTACCACTGGAACGGCATCGGCGTGGCCCGGTGGGCGGGGCTGGACAACTACCTCACCGTCTTCACCGACCGCGACCTTTTGAAGATCATCTCGAACGCGTTCGTCCTGATCGTGTTCTTCAGCCTCATCCCGGTCGGGCTCGGGCTGCTGGTCGCCAGCCTCGTCCGACGGATCACCGCGGGACCGTTCGGCACCGTCGTACGCACCATCCTGTTCCTGCCGCAGGTGATCCCCCTGGTGGCGGCCGGCATCGCGTGGAGCTGGCTGCTGTCGTCGAACGGCCTGGTCAACCAGGTGCTTCGCGCGGTCGGCCTGGGCGGGCTCGCCCGCGCCTGGCTCGGCGACTTCGACACGGCGCTGCCCGCCGTCGGCGTGATCGGCGCCTGGGTCCTGCTCGGCCTCTGCACGATCCTGCTGGTCACCGGCATGAGCAAGATCGACCCCGCGCTGTACGAGGCGGCCCGCATCGACGGCGCCGGGCCGGTACGCGAGTTCTTCGCCGTCACCCTGCCCAGCCTGCGACACGAGATCGGGGTGTGCCTCACGGTGACCGTGATCGCGGCCCTGGCCAGCTTCGACATCGTCTACATCTCCACCAGCGGCGGCCCCGGCCTGCAGACCACCGTGCCGGGCCTGGAGATCTACCGGCTCGCGTTCTCGCAGCGCCAGGTCGGGCTCGCCTCGGCACTGGCCGTCGTGCTCATGCTGCTGGTGCTGGCGTGCGTGCTGCCGATCCAACGGCTCACCCGGGAGGAGAAGGGATGAACCTGAGCCGCCGCGAGTGGCTGACCGGTCGCGTCTTCCTCGTCGCGCTGGTCCTCGTCACACTCCTGCCGTTCGTGAGCATGCTGTCCGCGGCGTTGCAGCCCCGCGGCACCGTACCGGACGGGCTGACCTGGCCCGCGCACCCGCAGTGGGGGAACTTCGTCGACGCCTTCACCGCCGCGAACATGGCCGCGCTGCTGCGCTCCAGCCTGCTGATCGTGGTCGGCGTCGTACCGGTCTCCGTGGTCATCGCCACCATGGCCGGCTTCGGGCTCGGCCACCTGCGGGTACCGGGCGGCAGGTTCGCCTTCGGTCTCCTCCTGCTCGGCCTGACCCTGCCCTTCGAGGCGGTGATCACCCCGATCTACTACCAGATGCGCGACCTCGGGCTGCTCAACACCCGGTGGGCCATCGTCCTGCCGCTGATCGGGCTGTACATGCCGTTCGCCGTGTTCTGGATGCGGGCGCACTTCGCCAACGTGCCGACCGAACTCTCCGAGGCGGCGCGGATGGACGGCAGCACCACCTGGCAGCTCTTCTGGCGAATCCAGGTGCCGCTGGCGCGGCCGGCGATCGCCTCCCTGGCGATCCTGCTGTTCCTCTGGACCTGGAACCAGTTCCTGCTCGCCATCGTGCTCGTCGACGACGCCACCAGGCGCACCATGGCCGGGGCGCTCGGCGCGTTCCAGGGTCGGTGGGGCACGGACCTGGTGCTGCTCTGCGCCGGATCGCTGCTCATCCTCACCCCGACCCTCGTCGTGTTCCTGATCTTCCAGCGCCAGTTCATCAAGGCCCTGCTCCAGGGTTCCCTCAAGGGATAGCCGCCGGCGACGCGTCCACGGATCCCCGGCGACGTCGAGCGAGGTCGCCGCGGAGTCGCGGACGTGTTCGCCCACGGCGTCGCTTCGGCGCCGCCGATGCTGTCGGAGGGCTGTCCTAGACTGCGGCGCCATGGCGATGGTGAGTTTCGTCGATGAGACGACCGCGGGCGAGCGCGGTGCCGCGTGGCATCTGGAGATCTTCGAGGAACGCCTGCCGCTGCGGGAGGTGATCCGTCGCCGCGTCTTCCAGGAGGTCGCCGAGCACAACGCGAAGGGCGGTGACGTCTTCCGCGGGCTGGTGCAGCCGACCAACACCGAGCGGACGCTCAACGGTTTCAAACTCCAGCAGCCGCGCCGGGTCGATCCGGAAGAGCAGGCCGCCCGCGCCCTGGAGGCGTTCTCCCGGAACGGTTTCATCGTCCTCGTCGGCGATCGGCAGGTCGAGGACCTCGACGCGGTCGTGGAGCTGACCCGCGGCGTGCAGGTCACCTTCCTCAAGCTCGTACCGCTGGTCGGTGGATGATGCCGGCGCCGACCCACTCGCCCGAACGTGCCGAACGGATGGCCGAGCTCGCCCGCCGCGACGACGTCGAGGGCCTCGCCGACGAGGTGCTGGCGTACACCGCCGGCTACACCGGGCAGTGGGGCCGCGACAGTCGGGACGCGACCGACGCGCTCGGCCTCGTCGCGCCCGAGCGCAGGCCCGAACTGCTGATGGCGATCCTCGAACGGTGTTGCCGGGTCACCGAGACGGAACAGCGTCGGGTCACCAACGACCTGCTGGAGATCCTGGTCAAGCCCTACAGCACGGTCGGCACACCGGACTCGGCCGCGGTCGCGCTCGCCTTCGCCGCCCGGCACACCGCCTACTTCGGCGGCGACGAGCAACGGCAGCTGGCCGAGGTCCTTCTCGACGCCGCCCGGCCGCTGCCGCTGGAGGTCGTCGCGATGATGCGTCGCACCGTCGCGCACGGCTACTGGGGCTCGCCCGGGGCGCTGAAGCCGTTGCTGGAGCGGCTCGACGTACCAGCGCTCAACCCCGGCGAGGCGTGGGCCGACCGCGCCCTGGCCGACGTCGCGTCGCTCGACCCCGCGCAGGCCCGCCGATGGCACGAGCTGTTCCGGCACGCGGCGACCGCGACGAGCGCCAGGCCGGCGGAGAAGTGGGCGGTGACCGGCCGGAAACTGCTCGACGAGCTGGCCGAGCCCGGCGACCGGCTGCGGAGCTGGCTCACGCTGGTCGGCCGTCCGCGCACCATCCTCCTCAACCGGACGCGGTGGGAACACGACGTCAACGAGGCATTCGACCAGTACAACGCGACGCCTCTGCGGGGGCTCGTCTGGCTGACCTCGTTCCTGCCCGACCATCCCGAGACCCCGCGGGTGCTCGGCGCGCTGGTCGAGACGTCACTGCGCAAGGTGGCGGGAATCGGCCCGCGTAACCCCAAGGTCGCCAACGCCGCCGTGTACGCGCTGTCGCGTATCCCGGCGGAGGAGGCGCTCGCCCAGATCGCCCGGCTCGCCGCGCGGGTTACCTACAAGGGCACGCTGAAGGAGCTGAACGCGGCCCTCGACGCCCGGGCGGCGGCGCTGGACCTGACCCGGGACGAGGTCGAGGAGCTGGCCGTCCCGGCGTACGGGCTGACCGAGGTGGGCCGGCGCGTCGAACACTTCGGGGACGCGGCGGCGACGCTGGACGCCACCTCCGGGACGGTCACGGTCACCTGGCGCAACAGCGCCGGCAAGACTGTCAAGTCGGTCCCCGCCTCGGTGCGCTCCGAGCACGCCGAGCGGCTCGCCGAGTTCAAGGCCGCCGGCAAGGACGTCGAGAAGATGCTGTCGGCCCAGGCGGAGCGCCTCGACCGCCAGTTCCTCGCCCAGCGGGTCTGGCCGTTCGCGGCCTGGCGCGCCCGCTACCTCGACCACCCCCTGGTCGGTACGCTGGCCCGCCGGTTGATCTGGCTGGTCGACGACGTGCCGTGCGCGTACTGGGACGGCGCGCTGCGTACCGTCGAGGACAAGGAGATCGCGGCCGGCGAGACCGTGCGGCTGTGGCACCCGATCGACCGTGCGGTGGACGAGGTGCTCGCCTGGCGCGGGTGGCTGGAGGCCAAGCGCGTGACCCAGCCGTTCAAACAGGCGCACCGCGAGGTCTACCTGCTGACCGCGGCCGAGGAGAACACCCGGGTCTACTCCAACCGGTACGCCGCGCACATCCTGCGCCAGCACCAGTTCCACGCGCTGACGGCGGCGCGGGGCTGGCGCAACAAGCTGCGGATGATGGTCGACGACACGTACGAGCCGGCCGTCCGGGAGCTGCCGCAGTGGGGGCTGCGCGCGGAGTTCTGGATCGAGGGCGCGGGCCACAACTGGGAGACCGACGCCACCGAGTCGGGGGCGTACCTGCGGATCGCCACCGACCAGGTCCGGTTCTATCCGATTCACGCGCCCGAGAACCACGCGCACGCCGGTGGCGGCGGCTACGAGCAGTGGTTGCACCCGGACGCGCAGCCGACGGACCCGCTGCCGCTGGCCGGGATCCCGCCGCTGGTGCTCAGCGAGGTGCTGCGGGACGTGGACCTGTTCGTCGGCGTCGCCAGCGTCGGCAACGACCCGGCCTGGCAGGACGGCGGTCCCGAGGGGCGGTTCCGCGAGTACTGGGCGTCGTACAGCTTCGGCGAGCTCAGCGGCACCGCGCAGACCCGCAAGGAGATACTCGAACGCCTCGTGCCCCGACTGGCCATCGCCGACCGGGCGCGGGTCGAGGGCCGTTTCCTCGTCGTCCGCGGCGACCTGCGCACCTACAAGATCCACCTCGGTTCGGGCAACATCCTGATGAGCCCGAACGACCAGTACCTCTGCATCGTGCCGAAGCAGTCGGCCGGCTCCTCGACCGGCGACGTCTTCCTCCCGTTCGACGGGGACCGGGTGCTCGGCGTCATCCTCAGCAAGGCGGTCATGCTGGCGCGGGACACCGGGATCACCGACCCCACGATCACCCAGCAGCTGCGCCGCTGACCCGGCGGTCGTGAGGTCTCCGGCTACGGGTTCTCCTGCGCGACGAACCCACTACCGGAGACCTCACGACGCCAGGCCGCGACGGGCTCGGGTCAGTCGACCGGCTTGGCCACGACGAGCTGGAACCTGTCGAAGGTCAGCCGCACGGTGTTGTGCCGGGCGTCGACGGTGCCGAGGGAGACGCCGTTGAACGGGTCGGTCAGTCGGTACCTGCCCCGGCCCAGGCCGCGCAGCTCGACCGTTCCGTCGAAGTGGTCGGCGTAGAAGGCGTAGTGCAGGGTGCCGCTCTTGGCCACGACGTGCGCCTCGGGCTTGTCGAAACCGATGTCGTACAGCTCGCCCCGGTACTCGCCGGTGGGGAGCATGTTCTCCTGGTAGAGGTCCACCCACTTGCGCCAGAGGGCATCCTTCTCCGGCGTGAGCAGGGTGTCGTTGTCCGGACCGGCCGGGTAGGTGAACTTGGTCGACAGGACGGCCCCCACGCCGTAGCTGGACGCGAAGTCGTCGCCGCCGTCGCTCAGTTCGACATGGTCACCGGCATAACTGCCGCCCTGACCCATCAGCGCCTTCATCGTCTTGCCCTTGCTGCGGACCTGGTACGACGACTCCGGGTCCGAGCCCGGGTACTGGTCGATGTAGGGCAGGTTGTGGAAGGCGAAGGCGGTACCGCAGGGGCAGAGCTCCACGACCGCGTCGCGGTTCGCCTCGTGTACCGCCTCGTAGATCGCCTTCCAGAACTGCGCCAGACCCTCGGTCGACTCCTCCGGGCGGGCGTGCCGGTGCGCCGGGTTGTAGCAGGGGGTCACGCCGTTGAGGTGCTGGCCGTCGATCTTGAGCCCCTCGTAGCCCCAGTCCCGGATGAACTTCTTTGCCTGCCCGACGAAGTAGTCCACCACCGGCTGGTACGCCGGGCACAGCGTGTAGGCGTCCCACCAGGTCACGTCCTGCTTGTTGCCGTCCCGGTCGAGCAGGAGCATGTCGGGGCGTTCCCTGAACAGGTTGCTCCCGGGATCCGCCGCCAGCGGGGCCCACCACAGGCGCGGCCGCAGGCCGGCGTCCCGGATCTGCTTGGTGAAGGCCCGCATGTCCGCCTCGCCGCGCGGGAACTTCGCCAGGTTGATGTCCCAGTCGCCCTCGTTCGTCTGCCAGCCGTCGTCGAGCCCGGCCCACTTGAGCCCGATCTCCCGCACCTTCGGGAGCGTGCCGACGACCTGCTCGACGGTGAAGTCGCGCTCGTACCCCCAGGCGCACCAGATGGGTTCGAACGCCGGCGCCGGCACCCGGGGGGCGCGCTGGCCGATGTCGCTCATGTAGTCGCGGTAGCGCTGCAGCGGCACGAAGTGGTCGCCCGAGTGCGCCGTCAGGAACGTGGTCTCGGTGGTCAGCTGCTGGCCCGGCTTCAGCGTACGGGGGGTGTCGCCCTCGACGGCGATGCTCGCGCCGGCGCCCGTCTTGCGCACCGGTAGGCGCAGGATCCTCGCCACGGGTTCGACGTGCCCGACGGAGAGACCCGCGTCCCGACGCCAGACGGACGCCATCGGGGTGCCGCCGCCGTAGTCGGAGGCGTCCATCCCCAGCGAGTTCGCCTGCTCGAACCCGTCGGTCACCGGCTGCACCCAGTCGCGACGGTCCTCGTGCGTGGTGCCCGAGAAGGTGTAGAAGCCGCCCGGCTTCTCCAGCAGTTCGTGCGCCCCGCTGCGCCACCCGGTGACCCGCAGCTCGGTACGGGAGATGTTGGTGTAGGTCACCCTCATCACGATCATCCCGGTCAGGCGCTGGAAGGAGGTCAGCTCCACCGTCTTCCGTACGCCGTTGCGGGACTCGCCCCGGACGGTGACCTGGACGCCCGCGCCGTGCCGGGGATGCGTCGTCTTGCGGGTCTCGTGTCCGCGGTAGGTGAACTCGTCGATCGTCGTACCGCCCAGCAGCAGGGCCTCGCTGGCGTCGAAGCCTGTGACCCCGACGTCACGCAACGCCACCCGGGTGCGCAGCTTGTCGTCGAACTCCAGGGTGATGGAGGTGTCGCCGACCCCGACCACGTCGGAATCTCGGTTCGGCGCGGCGGCCGCGGGTGTGGCGCCCACACCCGTGGTCACGGCGGGGAGGGCGGCCAGGCCGGCGCTCCCCAGTGCCAACCTCAGCACCGTCCGTCGCGTCATGTCGCTCATGTCAAACTCCCTTCGGGCTCGTCGCGCGGCCCTGCCGGCCACGCCGTTGCTCGTCGCCGTAGATGATCAAAATCGAGCCACCTCGAACGAGCCGATACGTTCCGTGGTGCCGAGGCCGAGGTCACGACCGTCCGACGGCCGCGTGCCCGGGTAGCCGCCGGGCTGGTCGACCTGGTTCGACGTCGTGTCCGCCGCGGCGGGGTGTCGTCGTGCGCGCGGTGACACCGCCGTCTCGACCACCGCTGGATGCGGAGCGGACCAGGGGGATACCAACCGCCGACCCGGCACCCCGGCGCCGGACAGGATCGAACAAGAACTCACGCATGCAGCACTCCCGTTCGCTACGGGGTGGTCTGCTGGACGAACGTAGGTGGTATACGATTGGCTTGTCAATGGCCGGTTTCCGGTAACTCTTGGCTTGGTAACGGTCACCCGAGCCGGGGCGGGCGGCCCGTGGCGGCCGGCTCAAGGATCGATGGAACTGGTACGGTTGGCTGGTATGACTGTTGTGAGGGCGCGGATGCCCCGTGGCCTGTTCGCCGACGACGCGCTTCCGCTGTACGAGCGCACCGCCGTGCAGCTGCTCGAAGACCTGCGGGCCACCGCCGCCCGCGCCGGTGACCGGCTGCCCTCCGAGCGGGCACTCGCGGCCCGGTACGCGGTCTCCCGCGTGACGCTGCGAGCCGCCCTCACCGAGCTGGAGTCGCGGGGCATCGTGCGCCCGTCCTCGTCGCGCGGATGGTTCGTCGCCGACCTGTCGGCGAGCGACGATCCGACCGCGGGCGCGCCCCTGACGGCGGGCGACGACCCGGCGGCGGGCGACGGCCGTGCGCCGCATCCCGCCGAGGGCCGGCCGTCCGGACACGTGGTGCAGGGCTTCGCCGACTTCGCCCGGCTCAACGGCCTGACGGCGACCAGCCGGGTGCTCTCCGCCGGGGTCCGCCCGGCGACGGTGTCCGAGGCCGAGGACTTCCGCATCGCCCCCGGCGCCGATCTCTTCGAACTCCACCGCTTGCGCTTCCTCGACGGTCTGCTGGTCGTGCTGGAGCACAACCGGCTGCCGCTGGCGGCCTGCCCGGCCCTGGCCGAGACCGACTTCAACGCCGCCTCGCTGTACGCCACCCTGCGCGCGTCGGATCCGCCGCAGCTGCCGCGGGTCGCCGACTACTCGGTCGAGGCGCGGCATCCGACGGCGCGGGAGATCGAACTGTTCGAGATCGCCGAGACCATGCCGATGCTGGTCGCGACCCAGCTGACCTTCAACCAGGCGGACCGCCCGATCGAGCTGACCGTCCAGGTCTACCGCGGCGACCGGTACCGCTTCCGGGCCTCCATCACCAACTGACCGCCACCGGCGTCCGGCCGGCACCGTCCCGAGCGGCACCGGCGACCGCCGGCGCGCCGTCGTGCGCCCGCTGCCCGTCGTGCGCCCGTCGGCCCGCCCGGCGGTCGGTGGGAACCGCCCGCGCGCCGGTGACGGTGTGACGACTTCCTGGTCACGCAGCGGATCTGCGCCGACGTCGGGTGGCTCACGACCACCGCTTCATACCAAATTAATACCAGGCAGACAGTAGCCGACCACGCGGAATACCAGTAGGGTCCAGTACCAACTTCGGTACGGCGAGGAGGACCCGGCCCGTGAGCAACCCGCTCGACACCATCATCGCCCTGCACAAACGGGGGGAGCCGGTCGGCATCACATCGATCTGCTCCGCCCATCCACTGGTCCTGCGGGCCGCGATGGCCCAGGCCCGGGAAGGCGGCGACCTGGTGTTGATCGAGGCGACCTCGAACCAGGTCGACCAGACCGGCGGCTATACCGGTATGCGACCGGCGGACTTCCGCGACCTGGTGCACCGGGCCGCCGACGAGGCCGGGCTGCCCCGGGAGCGCGTCGTGCTCGGCGGCGACCACCTGGGGCCGAACCGGTGGCGTTCGCTGCCGGCCGAGGAGGCGATGGCGCGCGCCGACGTCCTCGTGGCGGCGTACGTGGAGGCCGGCTTCACCAAGATCCACCTTGATTGCAGCTATCCCTGCGCGGACGACCGGACCCCGTTGACCGACGAGGTGATGGCCGCCCGGGCCGCCCGCATGCTCGCGGTCGCCGAGAAGACCGCCGCCGCGACCGGGCGGGCCGGGGAACTCCGGTACGTCATCGGCACCGAGGTCCCGGTCCCCGGCGGCGCCGAGGAGACGATCGAAGAGCTCCGGCCCACCACCGCCGAGTCGGCCCGCCAGACCCTGGCGCGGCACCGGGCGGCCTTCGCCGAGCGGGGCCTCGATCACGTGTGGCCGCAGGTGATGGCCCTGGTCGTGCAGCCGGGCGTCGAGTTCGACCACCTCCGGGTCGTGGACTACGACCGGGACCGGACCAAGGAACTGCAACGGGTCCTCGAGGACGAGCCGAGGATGGTCTTCGAGGCCCACTCCACGGACTACCAGACCATCCCGCGACTCGCCGCCCTGGTCGAGGGCCACTGGGCGGTGCTCAAGGTCGGGCCCGGCCTGACCTTCGCGCTGCGGGAGGCCCTGTTCGCGCTGGCCGCGATCGAGGCCGAACTCGTACCGGAGCAGGACCGCGCCAACCTGCCGGACGTGGTCGAGCGGCGGATGCTCGCCGAGCCGGCGCAGTGGGCGAAGTACTACACCGGCGACGCCGCCGAGCAGCGCCTGGCCCGGCGGTACAGCTACAGCGACCGGATGCGCTACTACTGGCCGGACCCGGAGATCCAGGCCGCCGAACGGCGCCTGCTGGGCAACCTGACCGACCGGAGCATCCCGCTGCCGCTGCTCAGCCAGTACCTACCGGACCAGTACCAGCGGGTCCGCGACGGCAGCCTCGGCAACGACCCCGTCGAACTCGTCCTCGATCGCATCCGCGACGTCCTGCGCGGTTACCGCCGCGCGGCCACCCCATCGGAAGGGCGGCGGGCAGCATGAGCGCTCTCCTCGGCCACGACCCCGACTACCTGCGCCGGCTCGGCGCCGCCGACACCGCCCGCGAGATCGCGCAGCAGCCGGCCGTCTGGCGCCAGATCGGCCGGATGACGGCGGAGTCCTGCGCGGCGACCGCCGCGTTCCTGAAGCCGCTGTTCGACCGGCCCGACCTGCGCGTCGTCCTCACCGGGGCGGGCACCTCCGCGTACGTCGGCGAGGTGCTGGCGCCGTCGCTGCGCCGGCGGCTGGGCCGCCGGGTGGACGCCGTCGCTACCACCGACATCGTCGCCGACCCGCTGGCCTGCTTCGCCGAGGACGTCCCGACGCTGCTGGTGTCGTTCGCCCGCTCCGGCGACAGTCCGGAGAGCGTCACCGCCCCCGAACTGGCCAGCCAGGTGCTGACCGAGTGCTGGCACCTGGTGGTGACCTGCAACGAGCAGGGTCGGCTCGCCAGCCGGCACGCCGACGGGTCGGCTCTGCGGGTGCTGCTGCCCGAGGCGGCCAACGACCGGGGCTTCGCGATGACCTCCAGCTTCACCGGCATGGTGCTGGCCGGCCTGCTGACCCTCGGCGGCCCCGACGAGGCCCTGGTGGAGCGGCTCGCCACCGCGGCCGAGCAGGTCCTGGCCACCGGGCCGGGCGCGGCGGCCGACCTCGCCGCCCGCGGCTACTCGCGGATCGTCTACCTCGGCAGCGGCACCCTGCACGGCGTGGCCCGGGAATCCGCCCTGAAGGTCCTGGAGCTGACCGCCGGCCACGCGGTGGCGCTGGCCGAGTCCGCGCTGGGCTTCCGGCACGGACCGAAGTCCGTGGTCAACGAGCAGACCCTGGTCGTCAGCTACGAGTCCAACGACCCGTACACCAGCCAGTACGACCGCGACATGGTGGCCGAGCTGCTGCGGCTCGTACCGGAGCGGAACCTCGTCACCGTCACCGCCCAGGCCGGGCAGCCGGCCAGCGGAAACGTCTGGGGCCTGCCCGGCATCGCCGACGTGGACGACGCCGCGCTGGCGCTGCCCGCCGTGATCTGCGCGCAGCTGATCGGCCTGCACTTCTCCCTGGCGCTCGGGCGCACACCCGACAACCCCTTCCCCGGCGGGGAGGTCAACCGGGTCGTCCAGGGCGCGATCATGCATCCCCTGCCGCCGACCCCGGCCCGGGCGAGCGGCTGAGCCCGGACGGCCGAGCCGCTGACCCGGTCCGGCCGACAACAGATCCAGATCCAGGGCCATCCCGGCCCCGCACGGCGACAGGGTCGACGTCAGCCGTGACGCCAGACGGAGGTGAGACAGATGTTCCTCGGCGTGGACGGCGGCGGCACCAAGACCGCCTTCTGCCTACTGGGGGCGGACGGCTCGATCGTGGCCGAGGCCACGGCCGCGAGCAGCTACTACTTCAGCGAAGGCATCGACCTGGTGACCCGGGTCCTCGGGGAGGGCGTCGGCGCCGTCTGCGCGTCGGCCGGCATCACCCCGGCCGAGATCGAGTTCGCGTTCTTCGGCATCCCGACCTACGGCGAGGTCGCCGACGACGTCGCCGTACTCGACGCGGCGCCACGGGAGGTCCTCGGGCACGACCGGTACCGGGTCGACAACGACATGGTCTGCGGCTGGTCCGGCTCGCTCGGCGCCGTCGACGGCATCAACGTGATCAGTGGCACCGGGTCGATGACGTACGGCGAACGCGCCGGTCGCGGCCTGCGTGTCGGCGGCTGGAGCGAGCTGTTCGGCGACGAGGGCTCGGCGTACTGGATCGCCACCCGCGGCCTACAGGCGTTCTCCCGCATGAGCGACGGTCGACAGCCCGCCGGTCCGCTCCTGGACGTCCTGCGCGACCACCTGGAGCTCGCCGCGGACCTCGACCTGATCGACGTCGTACTGAACCGGTGGCAGGGCGACCGCGGCAAGATCGCCGCGCTGAGCCCACTGGTCACCCGCGCCGCCGACCGCGGCGACGAGGCGGCCGCGGGGATCCTCGCCGAGGCCGGCCGGGAACTCGCCCTCCTGGTGGAGACCACCCGTGGTCGACTCGGCTACCCCGCCGACGAGCAGGTGGTCGTCTCCTACTCCGGCGGAACGTTCACGGCACCACAGGTGCGCGAGGCGTTCCGCCAGCACCTGCACAGGCTGCACGGTGGGTACGACCTTCGTCAGCCCCTGTATTCGCCGGTCGTCGGCGCGGCGCTCTACGCCGCGAAGCAGGCCGGCCGCCCACTGAGCGCCGACGCGCTCGGGCAGCTCCGGAGCACACCGACCGCCACCGCCGCCTGAGGAGGCGCAGATGCCAACGACCTTTTCCCGCATCAGCCGCAGCTGGATCCCGTACGCGGGCCTGCTCGTGCTGTTCTGGGGCGTGTGGGGAGCCTTCTCCGCCGTCCCGACCAACGACTACGGTTACCCCGACGGCATGGTCTACGTCGTCTGGGCCCTCACCATGATCATTCCGGCCGTCGCCGCGCTGCGCGGCAACCGGCTGGACCGCCGCCCGATCGCCGCCGTGTACGGCCTGCTGGTCGGCCTGACCGGGGCCGGCGGACAGCTGCTGCTGTTCAAGGCGCTCACCATCGGCCCGGCCTACCTGATCTTCCCGCTGATCGCGCTCTCCCCGGCGATCACGGTGCTGATGGCCACGGTGCTGCTGCGGGAACGCATCCCGCGGCTCGCCGTGATCGGGGTGGTCGCCGCGCTGGTCGCGGTCGTGCTCTTCAGCGTCAGCGACGGCGACGGCTCCGCCACCGGCGGAGCGTGGTTGATCCTGGCCGTCGTGGTCTGCGTCGCCTGGGGTGTGCAGGCCTACTTCATGCGCAAGGCGGCCACGGTCGGCGTCAACGACGCCACCACCTTCACCTGGATGACGATCAGCGGCCTGCTGCTGGTGCCGATCGCCATCTGGATGGCCGGCGGCCTGGCGCTGGACGCGCCCTGGCAGGCGCCGACCCTCGCCGCGGTCACCCAGCTGCTCAACGCCGTCGGCGCGCTGTTCCTGGTGATGGCGTTCAGCCGGGGCAAGGCGTCGATCGTGGCCCCCACCACCAACGCCCTGGCCCCCGTGCTCACCGTGATCCTCTCGCTGATCGTCTACCAGACGATCCCGTCGGTCTACGCCACGATCGGCATCGTGCTCGCCATCGTCGGGTCCACCCTGATGGTCTACGCCGACGAGAAGCGCGGCGAGGCCGCGGCCGCGAACGTGACCAACCCGGGCCCGCTCGACCGGGGCGCGCCCGACGTCGCCGTACCGTAACCGCCGCATCGACCCCGGCGGGCGGCCCGGACCCGGTCCGGACCGCCCGCCGGGCACAACCGCGCGTCTCCCCGCCGGTCGCCCGTTGCCTTGCCCGTACGCCTCGACGGCGGTCGCCCGCGCCCGCCTCGTACGCGCCGTCCTCAGCCCCGCCGTCCTCAGCGCCGGGCGGACGCCTCGACGATCTCGGCGATCGCCTCGAACGGGTCGTGCTGGCCGATCTCCTTGGCGATGATCCCGGCCCGGGCGCGGTAGCCCGGATCGTCCAGCACCGCCCGCACCGCGGCCCGCACCGCCGGCACCTCCGGCCTGGCGGTGCGCAGGTTGACGCCGGTACCGCTCCACTCGACCCGGGCGGCCACCTCCGGCTTGTCCTCGCTGGCACCGCCGACCACCAGCGGCACCCCGTGGTACAGGGCGCTCTGCACCCCGCCGTAACCGCCGTTCGTGACGAACACGTCGGTGTGCGGCAGCAGCCGGTCGAACGGCACGAAGCCGGCCAGCCGCACGTTGTCCGGCACCGCGGACAGGGCGCGGCGTACCAGGTCCGGCCCGTCCTCGCGGCCGGTGGCGGCCACCACGAGGACGTCGAGGTCGGCGAGGGCCCGCACCGTGGGGATGACCAGCTCGTCCAGGTCGGTGTTGGCGACGGTGCCCTGGGTGACGACCACCACCGGCCGACCGGCCGACAGCTCGGGCCACCACGCCGGCTCTCCGTGGTCGCCACCGGAGGCCGGCGGCAGCGTACCGATGAACCGGAGGTGCTCCGGCAGGTCACCGCGGGGGTACTCGAAGCCGGGCACGGTCAGCTGCAGGTAGTGGTCCGTACGGCGCAGCGGCAGATCGAAGAGGAAGCCGGAGGCCGGCACGCCCAACGACTCCAGCATCGCCTCGCCGAACTCCTGCAGCCCGGCGAAGAGCCGGCGCACCTCGGCGTTCATCGCCCGGTTGCGGGCGCGTGCCTCCTCGCCCGGGGTCGGCAGGACACCGGCGCCGAACGGGGGAGTGTCGTCGCTCTGGATGATCAGGGGGATGGCGCCCAGCGTGACGAGCGTCGGGCGTTGCGCCCGCGCCGTGCCGAGGCTCAGCACCGGTATCGACCAGAACCCCAGCTCACCGAGCACCACATCCGCCGGGAACGTCGCCAGCAGCTCCCGTAGACCCCGCAGCTGCGCGGGCAGGTGGCCGAGGAAGAAGTTCTCGAAGTCGAACGACAACCGGGCCGGTCCCGGCGGCAGCGTGGCCCGTACCGGAAAGAGGCTGTCCAGCCTCCGGTCGTCGAGGTCGGCCTCCGGCGGCAGCGCCTGGAACCGCGCCCCGATCGCCCGCGCGCGCTCCTCGAACCGGGAGCCGGTGTACACGACCACCTCGTGACCGCGCCGGACCAGGTCCGCCGCGACCGTGAGGACCGGACTCACGTGTCCCTGGAAGGGGCTCGCTCCGACTATCACCCTGGCCAATCGAGTCTCCTCTTCTCGCAGTTGCCGCCTGACCCGGCACCCTCACAACGAGAGATCCGGCGTGACGGTTCACGTGTTCCCGCGCACTCCGACGGCGGGCCGCCGCGCACACCGGTCAGGAGCCCCGCGTACCTTCCTTGTCCGCGACCTGGATGATCGTCTTGCCGGCCGTGCGGCGGTGGCGGGCGAACGCGTCGGCAGTTTCGGAGAGTGGCCGCACGTCGCCGACGATGGGCTTGAGCCGTCCGGTGCGGACGCGCTGGGCGAGCTCGGTCAGCCGGGCGCGGTCGGGTTCGACGACGAAGAAGATGGCCCGCCCGTCCTTGGGCCGCACCGTTGGTGGCATGGCGACGGTGACGACGGTGCCACCCGGGCGTACCAGTTCGGTCGATCGCGCGAGGATCTCGCCGCCGATGACGTCGAACACCACGTCCACCTCGCCGACCTGCCGCAGATCGTCGGCGTGCAGGTCGAGGAAGTCCTGCGCGCCGAGGCCGAGCACGACCTCACGGTCGTCGGCCCGGCCGGTACCGATCACCCGGGCGCCCACCTCCCGCGCGAGTTGCACGGCGGTCGAGCCGACGCCGCCCGCGGCGCCGTGCACGAGGACGGTCTGACCGGTCGTGAGGTGGGCGTGGTCGAACAGCCCCTCCCAGGCGGTCAGCCCGGAGATGGGCAGCGCGGCGGCCACGGTGAAGTCGATGTCGGCCGCGAGGGGAGCGAGGTTGCGGGCCTCCACCGCGGTGTATTCGGCCAGGGAACCGTTGCGGGTCCAGTCGGTCAGCCCGAACACCCGCTGGCCCACGGTGAGGCCGGTGGTCCCGAAGCCCAGCTCGACCACGACTCCGGACAGCTCGTGCCCGGGGACGCTGGGGGTCCGGTCGCGGCCGGCGCGATCGGACCACGTCGCCGGCCAGTCGAGTTCTCCCGGGGTGAAGCCCGCGGCGTGCACCCGCACGATGACGTCGTTCTCCATGGCTTTCGGGTACGGCATGTCGCTCAGGGTGAGCCCGCTGACACCCGCGTTACGGTCTCGTACGGTGATCGCGCGCATGTTCGAATCCCTTCCAGGTAGGTGCGTCGGTACGGGGTGGCGGTGAGCGCCCGGCGCGGGGCCCGCTCGCACGGGGCGAGGTGACCAGGACGTCCGAGCCGGCTCCGTCGTCGAGGACGCTCACGCCGTTCGTCGCGTGGCCCCGGGAGACCTCCGGTCAGCTCGGCCAGGGCGAACCGACGATGCGCTCGACCGTCGTCACGCGCCGGAGACCGGGGATGAAGTGTTCGAGCACGTCGGAGTTCACGGTGCCGTTCGTGGTTTCGGGGCGGTTCCGCAGCCCGTCGACGTACGTCCGCAGAAAGTCGTTCTTGAAGTCCCCGCGCGGATGGACGGCGAGGATCTCGCCCAGCTGGTCGTGTTCCAGTCCGTCCAGGCCCAGGCCCAGCACGTCGGTCAGGACACCGAGGTACGTGGTCGCGATCTCCGGGGCCATCCGGTCGGGGATGCCGGGCGTGGTGTGCAGCGCGATCGCCGTCCAGACGGTCTCGGCGGCGGCCGTCGGGAAACCCCGGTCCAGCAGGAACTTGCGCGCGTGGTCGGCGCCGTCGACCTCGAAGCGCTGCTCGACGTCGGAAAAGGGAGCCAGGAGGCCGGAATCGTGGAACATGGCCGCCAGATAGAGCAGTTCCGGGTCCGGTTTCACGCCAAGCTTGTGCGCGTGAATCAGGCCGAAAAGAAAGACCCGGCGGGAGTGATGGTAGATGAGAGGGCTGGTCGTCTCCTGGATGTGCTTGGTCGCCTCGGCGACCGCCGCTGTCTCCGGAATCTCCAACCCCGCGATGACCTCTGGCACGTTTTCCGACCTTCCGGGAAGTGTGTACGGACGGGGCGTCCGGCCTCCATGCTGCCCACCGATCGTCGTACGGCGCCGCCTTCGTCCGGCCAGGAATCACCGATATCCGGACGCGACGAGGCCGGGATGTGCGTAACCCGCGCGGCGCCACGTCCCGCGGCCGGGTCCAGCATCGACCTGCGATTCGTGCCGTCCGTCACGTCCGTCCCAGGCGCTGCCCGGTGTCGGGTTCGCTCTCTCCGCGCGTAATCAGCCGAGGGAGCACGGAGAGTTTGTCTACCGGTAATTGCCGTAACGTGAGCAACTCCGCCCACGAGGGTCCCGGTCATCTCCGGCAACGGCGTGCTACCAATAAGCGGTGTCACGCCTCCTGCTTCGTCGACCCGGCGGTGGTCGGTGCCGTCGGGGCCCGGCCGCTCGCCGCGCGGATCCGGCTCCGCGGGGACGACGATGGTGAGCGCGCGCCCCCATCGCGTCGCGATCCTCGTCTACGACGGAGTGACGTTACTGGACGTCGCCGGTCCCGCGGAGGCGTTCAAGGAGGCGAACCGGTTCGGTGCCGACTACCGGATCGTGTTGCTGTCGCCGACCGGTGCGGACGTCACCTCGAACCTCGGGGTCCGGATCGCGGTCGGGGGCGCCGTCTCCCCGGAGCCGGCCTTCGACACGCTGCTGGTGGCCGGCTCCGACCTCTATCCGCGCGCCCCTGTCCCCGCCGACCTGGCCGACGCCGCACGGATACCGGCGGCTGCCGCCGGCCGGGTCGCCTCGATCTGCACCGGAGCGTTCGTGCTCGCCGCCGCCGGCGTCCTCGACGGCAAGCGCGCCACCACCCACTGGCACGTCGCGCACGAGCTTGCCGCCCGGTACCCGACGTGTCGCGTCGAGCCCGACGCGATCTACGTCCGCGACGGCACCACGTACACGTCGGCGGGGGTGACGGCCGGCATCGATCTGGCCCTCGCCCTCGTGGAAGAGGACCACGGGCCCGACCTGGCGCGCGACGTCGCCCGCGCCCTGGTGGTGTACATGCAGCGTGCGGGCGGCCAGTCCCAGTTCTCGGCACCGCTGCAAGGGCCACCGCCCCGCTCGCCGGCGCTGCGCAGGATCACCGACCTGGTCACGGCGAACCCCCGGGGAGACCACTCGCTCGGTGAACTCGCGAGACACCTCAACGTGAGCACCCGGCACCTCATCCGGCTCTTCCAGGACGAGTTGTCCACGACGCCCGCCCGCTACGTGGAGAACATCCGGTTCGACCTGGCCCGCGCGCTGCTCGACCAGGGGCACACCGCGACGCGGGCCGCGACCCTCGCGGGATTCCCGAGCTACGAGAGCATGCGCCGGGTCTTCGCCAGGAAACTCTCGATCAGCCCCGCCGCCTACCAACGCCGGTTCAGTACGGCCCGCCGCGCCAGCGCGGGCTGACGCCCTGGTGGGAACCGCTCGAAGCACGAAAGCTCGATCACGCGCCGGGGCCGCGCGGCATCGGGAAAACGCTTCTGAGGCGCGCTGGGCGCGGACTACACTCCGCGACCGTGATTCCCGCGACCTGGATCGAACACCGGCGTGCCGAGGACGACGAACTTGTCGGCTACCTGCGTCCCGTCGACGGCGAACCGGACCGGTACATCCCGGTTACCGTCTTCGGGTACCCGCTCGGGGGTCCCACCGACGAGTACGACGCTCGGCAGACGCTTGAATCGGTCGGGCTGAGCTATCTTGCCGACCAGTGGTGGCTCACTCTCGACGGCCGGGCCGAACCGATCGCGGTGCGGATCGTCGAGGCGAGTCCCGACCGGCTGCTGGTCAAGAACGTGGACTTCGGGTACGAGGGCGACATAGGGGCGACGTTCGCGCTCGGCGTACCCGAGGATGGCCGGCTCCGGCGTCGCTGACGTCGGCTGCCACGGGTCTCGGACGGCCGACGACGTCCGGCCGCTGCCGTTGTCCGGGCCGGCTACCCCGACGCCCTCGCAGCCCAGTAGAGCTGCTTGTGACCCCGCGCCTCCAGCACGGCCACGAGTTCCTCGGCGTCCGCGCGCGACTCCTTCCGCGCCACCTCGAATCGATTGCCGTTGTCGTCCTGCCGCCAGACGATCCACCACTCAGGAGGGCCGACGGCCGTCGAAACGTGATCGTCCGTCGTCACGAAGCGTTCGGTCGACATCGGACCATGATGCCTTGCCGGCTGCCGTGACGGGCACCAGGATCTGCCGCGATCCGAGCGCCACGGTACGTGACGCAGGAGCGGCAGCGCCCAGCGCACGGTCTTGCCGATGAGCGGGCGTTGGTCGGTGCCGCTCGGATGACATCCCACCCGCGCCCGAATGACAGGTTCGGTAAGGTCCGGACATGATCGAATCCCAACGCGAAGCAGTGCCGCGCAACGACGGTGGCGAGCTCGACACCACCCTCGCCTTTTTGTCCTTCGCTCGATCATGCATGCTGAAAAAGGTCGCCGGCCTGAACGAGGAGCAGCTGCGGCGCCGGCTGGTCGTCTCCGACACCACGTTGCTGGGCCTGGTCCAGCACCTGACCGACGCCGAACGGTACTGGTTCGGCTACACCTTTGCCGGCGACCCGCGCTACGCCGAACTCGACTTCGACATGGTGGTCGAACCGGACAGGTCGCCGGATCAGATCATCGCCGGTTACCGGACCGCGATTGCCGAGAGTGACGCCCACATCATCGCAGCCGTTGGCCCCGACGTCCTCACCGCGCAGTCGGTCGATGACGCGCCTCGTACGCTTCGCTGGGTGCTCGCCCACATGACGAGCGAGACCGTCCGGCATGCCGGTCACGCCGACATCCTGCGAGAGCTCATCGACGGTGCCACCGGTCGGTAGGGAATAGCGACTCGGAGCCGTACCCGATTCGGCCCTGGGTAGCCGCGTCGAGCGCCCGGAGACCATCAACGGCCCGAACGGTCGGCAAGGTGACGGTACGGAACACGCACGGATCTGCCGCTGATCGGACGCGGCCGGGCCTGAGGTAGCGGTCATGCTCGGTTGAGTCAGCCTCGGTGGGCTTGCTTACGGACCGGCCGGGGTGAGGGTCTGTGGCTGGCCCTTGTCAGGAATCGCGCGAAAGACCGGCCAGATCGTCGAGCGTGTTCTCGATGACCACAGCCAATGCTCGGGCACGACCGCCGGTCCGGATCGCCCTGAGCGCTGCGGTGGCGCTTGCCGCAAGGCGGGGGTCGTGGAACGCCAGGATGTCCATGAGATCGATGCAGGAGTAGAGATCGGATACCGAGGAGGATTCCGATCGGAGCACCGCGACATAGTGCTGGAAGCCGCCCCCCACCGCCTCCCGGATCTCGTCGACGTCGACCGCGCCTATCTGTTCGTGCGCCGGTCCGCTGATTTCGGCGGCACCGAGGAGCGCCAGGAGGTCAAGGGCCACGCTGTGCCCGGCTGGCGTCATCTCGGGCAGCGTCGCGACCAGGACGGTGGCGACGGGAGCGCAGCCCTCACAGGGGCCGGCTGCGGACAGGATGATGTGCTCGATCCATTTGCCGAGCCGGACCGCCTCCTCTTCGTTCGGAGCCGCTGCGAGCCCGCGCACGGCGGCGGGCACCATCTCGGCGTGGCCCCAGTACGTCTGGATCCGAGACCAGTCGAAGCGGGCGGTCTCGCGGTCGATGCTCACCCGTCGACCTTGCCACGACGAACACGCGAACAACGTCGAGCATCCTGTCCAGACTGGTGTCACCCGCGGCGCCGGGCTCGTCCGGAGGACCGCTTCGACCGCGCACACGGCGAACACGGCAGGCCGGAGCGGATCGCGGACCCGGTGGTGGTGGGCATCCGTGCGGCGGTCGCCGCGCTGGTCCCTCCCGGGCCGTTAGCATCTGGCGATGGAGCCCACCGCCCGCCGCCTGTACCGGCTTGTGGAGCCGATCCACCTGGTCACCTATTTCGCCGCCGAGCCGACCGAGGCGCTCATGGCGCTCGGCCACCGGAACTACTGGGACGGCTACTTCGCCGGGCGGGCCGCACCGCTGGGCCGGGCCCCGGCCGAGGTGGTCCACTCGATCTTCTACAACTTCGCCGCCGGCGAGGTCTCCCGTCACATCCCCCGGGTGTGGGAGACCGCCACTCCCGAGGAGGCGCTGGCCGCTCGCCAGCGGGGCAGCGTCGCGGCGCTGCGGCGGATCCTCGACGATCTCGCTGACGCCCCCGGTCTCGCCCGTGCCGCCGAGCTCGCCACCAAGGCGGCCACCAGCGCCCCGACGGAGGGACGGGTCATGTACGCCGCGTTGCGGGCGCTCCCCGTACCCGAGGAGCCGGTGGCCCGGCTCTGGCACGCGGCCACCCTGCTCCGCGAGCATCGCGGGGACGGCCATGTCGCCGCCCTGGTCGCCGAGGGCATCGGCGGGACCGAGGCCCACGTGCTGCACGCGCTCTCCCAGGGCATTCCCGCGGAGAAGTTCGGCCGGGTCCACCACCTCCCCGCGGCGCGGCTGGCCGAGGTCGTGGCGGGGATGCGCGCCCGGGGCCTGATCGACTCCTCCGGCCGGCTCAGTGACGCCGGGCGGGACAGGAAGGAGCGGATCGAGTCGCTCACCGACGACCTCGCGGCACCGACGTACGACAGCCTCGGGCCGAGCGAGCTCGACCAGCTCGTCGCGGACCTTGAGCCCGTCGCCGCGGCGCTCGACGCCGCCGGCTCCCGGTAGTACTGCCGCCGGCTCGCGGTAGTGCTCGACGCGGGCGCACGCTCTTCCGCCGCATCGCGGGTGCGTGGGGGAGGGCGGCGTTCGCCGGTGGCTCGTCGAGCCCCCACCCGGCTTGCTCCAGCGCCGGATGTCGGCGCGGGTACGGGTCCGGATCGCGGGTGATCTTGGCGGCGGGTTCGAGAGTTGTGATCTAGAAGAGTGTCCGCATGACGAGAGGCCATTCAGGTTCGTGCCCATGTCTGACAATCCGCGCCTTCCCGGGCTCACGCTGGCCGACGCCGACTGGTTGGTGGAGACCGCGCTGGCGGTCGCCGCCGAGCGGGGTTTCCCGCCATTGGCGGTGACCGTTGTCGACGTCACCGGAGAGCCGATCGCCCTCCGGCGAGCCGACGGCGGTATGCCTATGACCAGCCGAATCGCCGTGGCCAAGGCGCGCACCGCGCTGCTCGCGCTGAAGTCCTCCGGCCTGATCGAGCTGCCCGGGGGGATCGTCGACAGCATCCAGCACCTCTACGGCGGCGACTTCGTGCCGTGGAAGGGTGGCATTCTGATCACCGACGGTGATGTGATCCTCGGCGCCGCAGGCGCGTCCGGTGGTCATGCCGTCGAAGACGAAGCGGCCGTCCAGACGGCGGTGGACCGGTGGCAGGAAAACCGCTCCGGCAAGAGGTAGCGGGCCAGAACTGATCCGGGGTCCGGTCCCGCCACGTCGCGGCCGGGTCCGGGCGGTTGTCCGCGGCGGCCCGGCGCGTCCTAGCCACCGGACCGCCGAGCGGCCTGTGTCGGGTCAGCCGAAGAACCGCGTGAGGTGCCGGATGACGGCCTCGGGCTGTTCTTCGGGGAGATAGTGGCCGCTGTCTGCCACCGCGGCGACCTCGACGTCGACGCCCTTGTTCGGCAGTACCGCTTTCAGGAGTCGGTAGCCGCCTTCGCCGCCGCCCAGGCCGAGCAGCGGTGCGCTCACCGGGGCGTAGGTCTCCTCGTCGGCGATGTCCTGCCCGAACGCCCGGTACCAGGCGTTGCCGGCCCGGATCGCGTCCTCGCTGGAATAGGCGTGCGCGTAGACGTCCCGGTCGTGGTCGCTGATGGCGCCGGGGTCCTCGACCAGATAGTCGATCATCCAGTCGACCAGCTGGCGGGAGCGGCCGGCGAGCAGGCGTTCGGGCAGGCCGGGGACCTGGTTGAAGGCGAACCACCACAGGAACCGCCCGGGCCCGGCGTGGATGTCGCCGCCCACCTGCTGGCGCCCGGGCACGGGCAGGAGCGAGTAGTGGTAGAACCGCTCGTCGGGGTGGGCGATGCCCAACAGCGCGATCCGTCGCGTGCTCGCCGGGTGGTTGGCCGCGAAGGCGTAGGCGACCATCCCGCCGATGTCGTGTCCGACGATGTCCACCGTGTCGTGGCCGAGGTGGTGGGCGAGCGCGAGGATGTCGGCGGCCATGGTCTTCTTGTCGTACCCGTCCGCGGGCTTGTCCGAGCCGCCCATGCCCCGCAGGTCGACGGCGATGACCCGGCGGTGCTCCGCGAGGGCGGGCATGATCTTGTGGAACTCCCACCAGGTCTGCGGCCAGCCGCCCAACAGGAGCAGCGGCTCGCCCTGGCCGCCCGCCACGTAGTGCAGGCGGACGCCGTTGACCTCGGCGTGGCTGCTGACGAACCCGCCCTCCAGCGAACGCGCGAGTTCGGCGTCGGACGTCGATTTCGACATGTCTCTCCTATCCCGGCCGTACGCAGGCGAGCAAGAGCCTGGGCCCGGGCTGCTGCCTTCGGGAACGGGTATGCGGGAGATGGTACCAGTCGGTTCGAAGTGCGCTGCTGACCCCAGCGATCGAACTTCAACCTCGCGCATGCTGGCCCCTCGATCGAACTTCGACCTCGCGCAGGCGTTGCGCCGAACGGGCTACGCGACGCCGGTTGCCCCGATACCGCGGTTTCAAGGGGTTGGCCATGATCCCGGCACGGCCGCGATCGGTTCGGTGAGCGGCTTCCCGGGGCGAACCAGCGCGCGGCGGAGCGGTCATGCCGGCGGGCGTCGGACGGAACCTGGTGAGCCCGCCGTGGGGGACGGTTCGACGACGACGTCGTTTCCGGTGAGGCGGGCGGCGTCGTGGGCCCGTACCACCCGGCGGAGCAGTGAGATCAGGGTCTCGCGTTCGGCTTCGGTGAGCATCCGCAGGAAGTCGGTCTGAGAGTCGCGGGCGACCCGCTGGAGTTGGCCCAACAGCGTGGTACCGGACGGGGTCAGGGCGACCTGCTGGCGGCGGCGGTCGTCGGGGTCGCGCTCGCGCCGGACCAGCCCACGTTGTTCGATCTCGTCCAGATAACCGACCAGGTGGCTGCGATTGAGATTGAGTCGGTCGGCGAGCTCGTGTTGCGCCTGCGGCCCGAAGTCGGCGAGCGCGCTCAGTACGGCGAAGTGCGGCAGCCGCATGTCGTGCGCGGCGAGCGCCTCCATCAGGAGTTGGTGGCCGATGCGTGCCACGTTGCCGGCCAGGTAGGACGGCAGGGCGAGCAGCGAGGGCGGGCGGATGTCGGCGGTGTCCACGACGAAAGTATAGCTTGACGAAATAATGTCCTCATGTAATCGTTCCGCCATGGCATCAGCTCCGGCAATCTCCCCTCCCGGCACGACCCGTGGCACCGCGGCCCCCTTCACGGCGCTGCTTACCGCCGTGCTGTCGTTCTCGCTCATGCAGACGATGGTGGTGCCCGCCCTGCCCGACCTGCGGCAGCAGTTCGGCGTCAGTACCACCGCGGTGTCGTGGGTCCTCAGCGCGTTCCTCCTCACCTCAGCCGTGGCGACCGGCGTACTCGGCCGGCTGGGCGACATGTTCGGCAGGCGCCGCCTGCTGCTGGCCAGCCTCGCGATCTTCGCCGTCGGCACGCTGCTCGCCGCCCTGTCCACGTCGATCGGGACGTTGATCGCCGCCCGCGCCATCCAGGGAGTGGGCTCGGCGACCTTTCCGCTGGCCTTCGGCATCGTTCGGGACCAGTTTCCCCGCGAGCGGGTGCCGGTCGCGATCGGGTTGATCAGCTCCACGTTCGGGATCGGCTTCGCGGCCGGTCTCGTCGTACCTGGATTGATCGTGGACGCGTTGAGCTGGCAATGGATCTTCTGGGTCGGGCTGGCGGTGATCCTCGCCGCGCTGGTGGCGGTCTGGGTCTTCATCCCGGAGTCGGCCGTCCGATCGCCCGGCCGGATCGACTGGGCCGGGGCCGTGCTGCTCGGTGGCGGGCTGGTCGCCCTGCTGCTGGCCATCAGCGAGGGGCGCACCTGGGGGTGGGGATCCGCCGGCACGCTGGGCCTGCTCGGCGGGGCGGTGGCACTGTTGGTCGCGTTCGTGCTGGTCGAGTCGCGGCTCGACCGGCCGCTGATCGATGTTGCCCTGCTACGCCGACGCGCCGTCCTCACCTCGCACGCCGCCGCCCTGATCGTCGGGTTCGGCATGTACGGCGCGTTCACGATGGTGCCGGCGCTGGTCGAAACACCCACCACGGCCGGATACGGCTTCGGCGCGTCGGTCACCGAGGCGGGGCTGTTCATGGTCCCGATGGCGATCACCATGCTGTTCGCCAGCCCACTGGCAGGCCGGCTCGGCGCGCGTACCGGCTTCAAGCTCCCGCTCGTGCTGGCCTGCGTCGTCGGGGCGGCCGGGTTCGTGCTCTTCGCCGCCGCCCATGACCACGAGTGGACGATCTACCTGGGCGCGGCGGTACTCGGTGTCGGCGTCGGCTTCGCCTTCGCCGCGCTGGCCAACCTGGTGGTCAACGCGGTCGACGCCCGGCAGACCGGCGAGGCCACCGGGGTCAACACCATCATGCGTACGGTCGGCGGCACGCTCGGGGCCCAGATCGCCGCCACGATCGTCGCCAGCCATCAGGTCACGGGCCTGCCGGTCCCCGCCGAGGTGGGCTACACCCAGGCGTTCGTCATGTCCGCCGCCGCCATGGGCGTCGCCGCGCTCGCCGCGCTCGCCGGTCCGGGCCACCTGCTGGGCGGTGACCGTGCCTGACTACGGACACGACCTGCTGTTCGGGCTCGTCCTCACCCCGCTCGCCGGCCGGGCGCGCGAGGTCGTCGCCCTCGCCCGAATCGCCGACCAGTCCGGACTCGACCTCGTCAGCGTCGCCGACCATTCGTACCAGCCCGCGTTCCTGGACGCCTGGACGCTGCTGTCGGTCATCGCCGCGCGTACCACCCGGGTACGGGTCTTCCCCAACGTCGCGACCCTTCCGCTGCGGCCGCCGGCGGCGCTGGCCCGCGCGGCGGCGAGCCTGGACATCCTCAGCGGCGGACGGGCGGAGCTGGGACTCGGCGCTGGCGCGTACTGGGACGCCATCGCCGCCGAGGGCGGGCCTCGCCGCACGCCGGGCCACGCCCTGGAAGCGCTCCGCGAGGCGGTCGCCGTCATCCGGGCGCTGTGGGAAACCGGCGGCGAGGGGGCCTGGGTCCACGGTGAGCACTACCGACTCGATGGCGCGTCGCCCGGCCCCGCGCCCGAGCACCACATCGCGATCTGGGTGGGTGCGCTCAAGCCCCGGATCCTGCGCCTGGTCGGGCAGGTCGCCGATGGCTGGCTACCGAGCTGGCCGCGCATCCCGCCCCACCAGCTCGCCTCCGGGCAACGGATCGTCGACGACGCGGCCGTCGCCGCCGGCAGGTCACCGGGGTCCATCCGGCGGCTCTACAACATCGCTCCCGCCGGACCGCCCACGGCGTGGGCGCCGCAGCTGGCCGAACTCACCCTGGAACACGGCGTCAGCGGCTTCCTGCTGCCCACCGACTCACCCGAGGTTGTCCGGCTGTACGCGGCCGAGGTGGTCCCCGCCGTTCGGGAACTCGTCAACGCCGCTCGCAATACCACCGCCCCGGCCCGGTGACCAGACCTGGTTAGGCCGGGTCCTGTCGATCATGTCGAGCCGAGGCGGGATTGAGGCGGCGCGCCGTCACCTCGGTATCGCCTGAACCGCCCGGCCGGACCGCCACCGTCGCGTCCGTCACGCTCGGCGGGCGTGACGGTGTGGTTCCTCGGCCGGTGGCGGGTCAGCGGTAGGGGCGGCAGGACGACCGGATGACCAGATCGGTGGGCAGCCGGATGTGCGTGTCGCGCTCGACGCCGCCGATCAGGTCGACGAGCAGGCGCATCGCCTCGGCACCCATCCGCTGCAGCGGTTGCATTATGGTCGTCAGCGGCGGGTTGGCCAGCGCCGACTCCGGGACGTTGTCGAAGCCGATCACGGACAGGTCGTCGGGCACCGTGAGGCCCATGCTCCGGGCGACCTCCATGGTGGAGATGGCCGAGAGGTCGTTCCCCGCGAAGATCGCGGTCGGCCGGTCGGGGAGCGCGAGCAGCGTGGCGGCCGTGTCGGCGGCGCTCTCGGTCCGGAACCCGCCGACGAGCACGAGCCGCTCGTCGACCGCGACGCCGGCGTCGGACATGGCCTTGCGGAAGCCCGCCTCGCGCAGGCGCGCCGATTCCAGGTCGGGGCGTCCGCTGATGTGCCCGATGCGGCGGTGGCCGAGCGAGAGCAGATATTCGGTCGCGAGCACGGCGCCGGCGAAGTTGTCGGAGTCGACGGTCGGGAGGCCGGACGGGCCCGTGTGGGGGTCGACGGCCACGACGTGGAAGCCCTGCTTGGTCTCGACCACGGTCGGGGTGACGATCACCGCCCCGTCGATGAGCGTTCCGGACAGGCGAGCCAGCGACCGCCGTTCCCAGCCGATGGCCGCGGCTTCGCCGTCACCGCCGGAGTAGGCCAGCAGCTGGTAGCCGGTGCCGGCGACCTCCCTGGACGCGCCCTTGAGCAGCTCGGTCGAGAACGGCTCGAACTCGGCGACCAGGATGCCCAGCACGTTCGTGCGGTGACTGCGCAGGCTCTGCGCCCCGAGGCTGGCCTCGTACCCGAGCTGGCGGATCACCTGCTGCACGCGCTCGACCGTCGCCTCTGCCACGCCGTACCGGCCGTTGACGACCTTGGACACGGTCGCCACCGAGACGCCGGCCGTACGGGCCACGTCCGACATCTTGACACGCTGCGGGAACGCCACGCCGACGATGATAGAGCGCCTCCGGCACCCCGTCATCACAGCTTCGAAAACGTTATCGATAACGATTGACATCGACGTTGCACGGCTGTAACACTCGCCGGCAGGTCGAGTATCGCGACTGACTAGTCGAGGAGATATCGATGGCAGTTAAGCGCCGCGCGGGCGCCGTCCTAGCACTGGTCACGACCGGCGTGCTCCTCGTCGCCGGCTGTGGCGGCGGCGGGGACGAAGAGCCCGCCGAGAACGAACTCTACAAGAACCCGGTGACCCTGACGTGGTGGCACAACGCCTCCCAGGACGGGCCCGGCAAGACCTACTGGGAGAAGGTCGCCAAGGACTTCTCCGCCCTGCACCCGACGGTCACCATCAAGGCCGAGGGGATCGAGACCAACCAGCTCCAGCGCACCCGGCTGCCCGCCGCGCTGCTCAGCAGCGACCCGCCGGACATCTTCCAGTCCTGGGGCGGCGGGGAGATCCGCGAGCAGGTCGAGGCCGACTACCTCAAGGACATCACCGACCAGGTCAAGGACGAGGTTGCCAACATCGGCAGCGCGGCCGAGATCTGGCAGGCCGGCGGCAAGCAGTACGGCCTGCCGTACCGGATGGGCATCGAGGGCATCTGGTACAACAAGGACATGTTCGCCCGGGCGGGCATCGCCGCCCCGCCGACCACCTTCGACGAGCTCAACGACGCGGTCACCAAGCTCAAGGCGATCAACGTCATCCCCATCGCCGTCGGCGCCGGCGACAAGTGGCCCGCCGCGCACTGGTGGTACAACTTCGCGCTGCGCGCCTGCTCGGTCGACACCCTGAAGAAGGCGTCCACCGACCTGTCCTTCGACGACCAGTGCTTCGTGAAGGCCGGCCAGGACCTGAAGAGCTTCATCGACACCAAGCCGTTCCAGCCGAACTTCATCGCCACGCCCGGTCAGAACGACCCGACCAGCGCGAACGGCCTGCTCGCGAACGGCAAGGCCGCGATGGAACTGATGGGCGACTGGAACCGGGGCACGCTGGACACCGTGGCCACCGACAAGGCTGCCCTCGGCAAGTTCCTCGGCTGGTTCCCCGTACCGGCGATCGCCGGTTCCGCGGGCGACCCGAAGGCGGCCCTCGGCGGCGGCGACGGGTTCGCCTGCGCCAAGAACGCCCCGGCCGAGTGCGTGGAGTTCCTCAAGTACCTCGTGAGCCCGGAGGTGCAGAAGGGCTACGCCGAGACCGGCACCGGCCTGCCCGTCACCAAGGGCGCGGACGCCGGCATCTCCGACCCCGCCCTGAAGTCCATCCTGACGGCCACCTCCAGCGCGACCTACCTGCAGCTCTGGCTGGACACGGCCTTCGGCAGCACCGTCGGCAACGCGATGAACGACGCGATCGTCGCCATCTTCGCCGGCAACGGCACCCCGGAACAGGTCGTCTCGGCGATGAAGGCGGCCGCGAAGAAGTGACCTCCACCAACCCGACCCTGACCCCCGCCGGCGGCCGCAAGGCGCCGCCGGCGGGGCGCCCCGCCGCCCGGCGCTCGTCCACCCGCGCGGCCGAGACCAGACGCAAGTGGTACGAGATCATCGGGCTCACGACGCCGGCCATCGTCGTGTACGTGATGTTCGTGCTCGTGCCGATGGGCTTCGCGGTCTACTACAGCCTCTACCGGTGGCGCGGGGTCGGGCCGCCCACCGATTTCGTCGGCTTCGACAACTACGTCCTCGCCTTCCAGGACCCGATCTTCCTCGACGCGCTGCGCAACAACGCGATCATCGTGGTCGGGTCGCTCGTGATCCAGGGTCCCATCGCGTTGGGCATCGCGCTGCTGCTCAACCGCCGCTTCCGCGGGCGTACCGTGTTCCGCCTGCTGGTCTTCGTGCCCTACGTGCTCGCCGAGGTCACCGTCGGCATCATGTGGAAGCTGCTGCTGACCGGCGGCGGGACCTTCGACGCGCTGCTGCGGTCCCTGGGACTGGGCGGCCTGGTGCAGGCGTGGCTCGCCGACCTCCACGTCGTCATCTGGACGCTGCTGGTCATCCTCACCTGGAAGTACGTCGGCTTCGCCATCATCCTGCTCCTCGCCGGCCTGTCGAACGTGCCGCAGGAGCTGAACGAGGCCGCCGCGATCGACGGCGCGAGCTGGTGGCAGACCCAGCGCCACGTCACGCTCCCGCTGCTGGGCCCGACCATCCGGATCTGGATGTTCCTGTCCATCATCGGTTCGCTGCAGGTCTTCGACGTCATTTGGGTCACCTCGGTGCCCGCGGTGCGGTCGCTCGGCGCGTCGGCCACCATGGCCACCTACATGGTGGACAACGGCTTCTTCGCCCGCCTGTGGGGCTACGGCAACGCCGTGGCCGTGATCCTGTTCGTCATCTCGTTCGTCGCGGCGCTGCTGTTCCAGCGCTTCCTGCTCCGTCGTGACATCGAGGGCGCCATCACCGGGAAGGTGAAGTGACCGTGGCCGGCAACCCCGCCCCGCCCCTGCCCGCCCCGCGCCGCCCGGTGGCGTGGAGCACCCCGCTCACCTACGCGCTGGCGCTCGCGGTGGCCGCCGTGTCGATCGCCCCGGTGGTCTACGTGATCATCGGAGGCTTCCGCACCACCCCGCAGATCGTCGCGAACCCCGCCGGGCTGCCCGACCCGTGGGTCTGGGACAACTACGCCCGGGTGCTGACGCAGAGCGACTTCTGGCAGCAGGCGTTCAACAGCGCCGTGATCGCCCTCGGTACGACGCTCGGCGTCGTGGTGCTCGGCGTCTGCGCCGCGTACGTGCTCGCGCGCTACACCTTCCGCGGCCGTGAGGGGCTCTACACCTTCTTCACCCTCGGCCTGCTCTTCCCGGCCGGTGCGGCGATCCTGCCGCTCTACCTCATGCTGCGCGACCTGAACCTGATCAACTCCTACTACGCGGTGATCCTGCCGCAGATCGCCTTCTCGCTGCCGCTCACGATCGTGATCCTGCGTCCGTTCCTCGCCGCCATCCCCCGCGAACTGGAGGACGCCGCGGCGATCGACGGTACGGGCCGGCTCGGATTCCTCTGGCGCATCATGCTGCCGCTGTCGCGGCCCGCGCTCGTCACCGTCGGGGTCCTGGCGTTCGTGGCGAGCTGGAACGCGTTCCTCCTGCCGCTGCTCGTCCTCGGCGACGTCCACCTGCACACCCTGCCGCTGGGTGTGCAGAACTTCTCGAGTCAGTACACCTCCGACACCGCGGGAATCCTCGCCTTCACGTCGCTGGCGATGCTTCCGGCCCTGCTCTTCTTCACGCTCGCCGAGAAGCAGATCGTCGGCGGGCTGCAGGGTGCGGTCAAGGGATGAGCGGCAGCGGTACGAGCACAAAACGAAGGGGAAGCACAGCATGACTGAGGTCCGCGGGACGGTGGGTGGCCCGGTGCCGGCGCCAATCCAGGCAGGTCCGGAACACGACCGGCCGGACGGGCGGGACGGTGAGGCGCGCGTCCGCGAGCTGCTCGGTCGGATGACGATCGAGGAGAAGGTCGCCCAGCTCCTCGGCTTCTGGGAGAAGGAGGACGGCGAGGCCGTCGCGCCGCTGCAGGGCGAGTTCGGCGAGAACGGCAAACTCGACGACTTCTCCCGGCACGGGCTCGGCCACCTCACCCGGCCCTACGGCACGCGCCCGGTCGACGCCGTCGCCCGGGCGTCGTGGCTGTGGAAGTTCCAGTCGGACCTGGTGACGGGGACCAGGCTGGGTATTCCGGCGATCGTGCACGAGGAGTGCCTCACCGGGCTCTCGGTCTGGAAGGCCGCCACCTTCCCCACCCCGCTGGCCTGGGGCGCCGCGTTCGATCCCGAACTCGTCACCGAGATGGCCGCGGCCATCGGCGCCTCGATGCGGGAGCTGGGCATCCACCAGGGCCTCGCCCCGGTGCTCGACGTGATCCGTGACCCGCGCTGGGGCCGGGTCGACGAGTGCATCTCCGAGGACCCGTACCTGGTCGGCACGCTCGGCACGTCGTACGTGCGGGGTCTGCAGTCGCAGGGGGTGCACGCCACCCTGAAGCACTTCGCCGGCTACTCCGCCTCGCGCGCCGGGCGCAACTTCGCCCCGGTGCACGCCGGCCCCCGCGAGCTCGCCGACGTGCTGCTCCCGCCGTTCGAGATGGCGATCCTCGACGGCGGCGCCCGCGGCGTCATGCACTCCTACGCCGAGATCGACGGCGTGCCCGTGGCGGGCGATCCGGCCATGCTCACCGGCGTGCTGCGAGACAGGTGGGGCTTCGACGGTACGGTGGTCGCCGACTACTACGGCGTGGCGTTCCTGAACCTGCTGCACCACGTCGCGGGCGACCACGCGGAGGCGGCCGTGCAGGCGCTGACCGCCGGTGTCGACATCGAGCTGCCGACGGGCGACGCCTATCTGACCCTGCGGGAGTCGGTGCGGACCGGCCGGCTCGACGAGGCCCTCGTCGACCGGGCGGTACTGCGCGTCCTGCGCCAGAAGCTGGAACTCGGGCTGCTCGACGCGACCTTCACGGACGAGCCGCCCCAGGCCGTCGACCTCGACTCGCCGGAGCACCGGTCGATCGCGCGCCGCCTCGCCGAGAAGTCGATCATCCTGGTCGCCAACCGGGACGCGCTGCCGCTGCCCGCGGGCCGACGGGTGGCGGTCATCGGCCCGAACGCCGACCGGCAGGGCGCGCTCTTCGGGTGCTACTCCTTCCTCAACCACGTACTCGCCCAGCAGCCCGGCGTGGAGACCGGTATCGAGGTGCCGACCCTCCTCGACGCGCTGCGCGCCGAGTTCGGCGTCGACCTCGTCAGCTGGGCGCGTGGCTGCGACGTGGACAGCGACGACCGGTCCGGTTTCGACGAGGCCGTCGCCACGGCATCCGCCGCGGAGGTCGCCGTGCTGGTCGTCGGTGACCACGCCGGCCTGTTCGGGCGCGGAACGGTCGGCGAGGGCTGCGACCGGGACGACCTGGAACTGCCCGGAGTGCAGCGCGAACTCGTCGAGGCCGTGCTCGCCACGGGTACGCCCGTCGTCCTCGTGCTGGTCACGGGCCGGCCGTACGCGATCGGCTGGGCGCTGTCGCGATGCGCGGCGGTGGTACAGGCGTTCTTCCCCGGTGAGGAGGGCGCCGCGGCGATCGCGGGCGTGCTCTCCGGGCGGGTCAACCCGTCGGGCAAGCTGCCGGTCAGCCTTCCCGTTTCGGCGGGGGCGCAGCCGTACTCGTACCTGCACCCCACGCTCGGCGAGGGCAGCGAGGTGACCAACCTGCCGGCGACGCCGGTGGCGCCGTTCGGCCACGGCCTGTCCTACACGACGTTCGAGCACGCCGACCTCACCGTGCCCGCCACGGTGCCGGTCGACGGGGCGCTGCGCGTCACGGTGCGCGTGACGAACACCGGCGCGGTCGCCGGCGACGACGTGGTCCAGCTCTACGGCCGCGACCTGGTGGCCTCGGTGACCCGGCCGGTGGCGCAGCTGCTCGGATACCGGAGGGTGCACCTGGAGCCGGGCCGGTCCGTCACGGTCGAGCTGACGGTCCCCACCACCCGCCTGGCCTTCTCCGACCGCACGCTCACCCGGGTCGTGGAGCCCGGTGACGTCGAACTCTGGGTCGGTACGAGCGCGCAGCGGGACACCCAGGCGCTGACGACGCTGGTCGGTACGACCGTGCCGGTCACCAGCGCCGCGCAGCGCTGGACGACGTCCGAGATCAGGTGAGGTCGGTCCGCCGGTCGTCCCACCCGACGACCGGCGGATCCCGGCGGTCGGGGAGTTCCGGGTGGCCGACCGCCTCCCCGCGCGAGCGGCGGATCCCAGCCCGGGCAGCGGCGGATCCCAGCCCGGGTGCTGCGGCGAGCGCCGCCCGAGCCGGGAATGTTCCGTGTTGCCGGTACGGCGGGCCCCGGCCGAGCCTAGGGTGGCCTCAGGGCCTGTTGCCTGAGGCCCTGCCCTACTGCGCCGGACCCGGGCGACGACCACGCCGCCCGGGATCCGGCTCGCTCCGGGCGAGCCTCGTCAAGCAGGCCCTGACCGCGAGCGTGTGGCGTAGCAACCGAACCGCGGAGGAGGTCGTCGTGGCCAAGCTCCTGTTCGTGGTGAGCGCGACGAGCTACTGGACGTTGAAGGACGGCACGAGGTGGGCCACCGGTTACTGGGCCGAGGAGTTCGCCGTGCCGTATGAGACCTTCACCAAGGCCGGTCATCAGGTGGTGGTCGCGACGCCCGGTGGCGGTGTGCCGTACGTGGATGCGATGAGCCTGCGTCCGGCGATGGCCGGCGGCGAGCAGCGCGCCGTGGAGCTGGAGAACATCATCCGGTCCGCCGAGGAGCTACGCCGCCCGATCGAGCTGGCGGACGCCCGGCTGGAGGACTACGACGCCGTCTACTGCCCGGGCGGGCACGGGCCGATGGAAGACATGTGGGACAGCGCCGACGCGGGACGGCTGCTGACCGCGGCGCTCGCCTCCGGCAAGCCGCTGGCGATCGTCTGTCACGCGCCGGCCGCGATGTTGTCGACGAGATACCACGGTGTCTCGCCGTTCGCCGGTTACGAGGTCACCGGATTCACCAACGACGAGGAGGAGGCGGTCGGGCTGGCCGACCGGGCTCGTTGGTTGCTGGAGACCGAGCTCAACAACCTCGGTGTGCGGTTCGTCCGAGGCGAGAGCTGGAAGCCGTTCACGCACCGCGACCGTACGCTCTTCACGGGCCAGAATCCGGCCTCCGCCGCGAAGCTGGCCCAGGAGATCCTTCCGGTCCTGGCGTAGCGGCGGAACGTCCTGGTCGGTCGGCCTGCCACCCGACCAGGACGGGCTCACCCCGCTCAGGCGCGGCGAGGTTCGCCGTGCGACTTGCGCCGGTGCAGCGTGAACGCCATGACCAGCACGACCAGCGCGCCGACCACCAGCCCGAGGATCGCGCTGGCCACGGTGTTGACGAGCCAGCCGGCGAGCCCGCCGAGCACGCCCGTGGCGTCGTGAGCGCCTTCCTCCATGTGGTGCACGGCCTCGTACAGCTGGTGCAGGCCCAGCTCGTCCGTGCCCACCAGCAGGATGTGTCCGCCCACCCACAGCATCGCGGCGGTGCCGACCACCGTCAGCACCGTGAGCACCAGCGGCATCGCCCGGACCAGACCGCGGCCGAATCCGGCGGCGGCACCGGACAGCTGCGACAGGCGCAGCCCGGCGTCGTCCATCCGCACGATCAGGGCCACGACGCCGTACACCAGGACGGTGATGACGACGGCGACGAGGGCCAGGATCACCAGGCGGGACCAGAACCCCTCGTCGACCACCTCGTTCAGGGCGATGACCATGATCTCCGCCGAGAGGATCAGGTCGGTACGCACGGCCCCGGACACCAGCGTCGTCTCGTCCAGCACCCCCTCCTCGCCCGCGCCGTGGGCGTCGTGATGGGCGATCTTGGCCCACACCTTCTCCGCGCCCTCGTAACACAGATAGGCGCCGCCCAGCATGAGGATCGGGGTGAGCAGCCAGGGCACGAACTGACTGAGTAGCAGCACCGCCGGCAGGATGATGAAGAACTTGTTGCGGAGCGACCCCAGGGCGATGCGCTTGATGATCGGCAACTCGCGCTCGGCCGCCAGGCTGCGCACGTACTGCGGCGTGACGGCGGCGTCGTCGACGACGACGCCGGCGGCCTTGGCGCCGGCCTTCGCGGCGGCCGCTCCGATGTCGTCGACCGACGCGGCAGCGGCGCGAGCCAGTACCGCCACGTCGTCCAGTAGGGCTACGAGTCCACTGGCCAAGGGATGGTCCTTCCACCGTTGAGGAGAGTCCGGGGTGGCCCATTCTCGCGCAGGCCCCGCCCGAGACATGTCACCTGCCGGTCAGTGTCCGGTGGAATCCGGGCGTGGTCGAGCCACACCGCATGCGACCAGGAGTTCCTCGACGGCCCGGTACGAGAGGTCGCCACGCGGGTACCGCCGGGCTCGGCACGGCGCGGGGTCGTCAGGCCGGCTGGGACCGGGCGACGGGCTCGGTGAGGTTGCGCAGCGCCACCTTCGAGAACTTGCCCGTCGCCGTCTTGGGGATCTCGTCCACGACCAGGAAGCGGTCGGGGATCCACCACGAGGCGACCCGCTCGCGGAGGTACTCGCGCAGGCCCGTCTCGTCGATCTCTGCCCCGGCGGCGAGGACGACGTACGCCCACGGCCGCTCGCCCCAGCGGTCGTCGACGACCCCGATCACCGCGGCCTCCCGTACCGCCGGGTGTGCCATCAGCTCGTTCTCGAGCGTGACCGACGAGATCCACTCCCCGCCGGACTTGATCATGTCCTTGAGGCGGTCGACGATGCGCAGGTAGCCGTACTCGTCGAGGGTCGCGACGTCACCCGTGCGCAGCCAGCCATCGTCCGTGAAGGACGACGTGCCCGGATCGGCGCCGAAGTAGCCGGCCGCTATCGTCGGCCCGGCCACCTGGAGTTCGCCGGACGAGCTACCGTCCCGCTCGACGGGTCGGCCCTCGGCGTCCACGACCCGTACGTCCACCAGCGGCACCGTCGGCCCGGGCTGGCCGAGCAGCCGGCGGCGGTCGCCGTCCGGCAGCCCGTCGTGCGCGGACGACACCCGCCCGCACGCGACGAGCGGGCTCGTCTCGGTCATTCCCCACGAACTTGTGATCGGTACGCCGACCGCCCGCTCCCACGCCTCGGACAGCGCGTCGGGCAGGGCGCTCCCACCGCTGACCACCATGCGCAGCGACGAGAGGTCCGCGGTGCCGAGGAGCGGCTTCAGCCCGCGCCAGATCGCCGGCACCCCGGCGGAGAACGTCACGCGGTGCCGGGAGAGACGCTGGATGAGGTCCGTCGGGGTCATCGCGGGACCCGGGAGCACGAGTTCGGCTCCGGCGAGCGCCGCCGCGTAGGGCAGCCCCCAGGCGTTGACATGGAACATCGGCACGATGGGCATGACGACATCCCGCTCCGAGATGGCGAAGCTGTCGACGCCCAGCAGCAGCATCGCGTGCAGGACGATCGAGCGATGGCTGTAGAGCACGCCTCTCGGCCGCCCGGTCGTACCGGAGGTGTAACACAGGCTCGCGGCGTCGTTCTCGTCGACGCGCGTCGCCGCCGCCGGCTCCGGGCATCGCGCGAGGAGCGCCTCGTAGTCGAGCACGCGCGGATCGGCGGGAATCTCATCGTCGCCACCGTCGTCCATCACGACGATCCAGCGGACCGTGGCGACGGAGCGGATGACGTCCCACACCGTGCCCAGCAGCGACCGGTCGACGAAGACGACGTCGTCGGCCGCGTCGGACATGATGTGCGTCAGGTCGCGGGCGAAGAGCCGGTGGTTGATCGTGTGGAGGACGCGGCCGGCCGACGGAACGCCCAGATACAGCTCGACATGGCGCTGGCTGTTCCAACCGAAGGTGCCGACCCGCGCCGAGTTCGGGACCGCCAGGACGTCGAGCACGGCGGAGAGTCGCCGCGCGCGGTCGATCACCTCGCCCCAGGTCGAGACCGTCTCGCCCGACGCGGTGGCCGTCACCACGCGCTTGTGGCGGAATCCCAGGTCCGCCCGGCGCATCAACCGGCTGACGTCCAGCGACCCGTCCTGCATGAGCCCGCGCACAATTCCTCCGTTCCTGCGACGGTGCCCCCACCGTCGACGTACAGGGTTCTGGCCCCGCGGTGGCGGCCGGGAGCCGGACCGCGCCGGGGGAGACCGGGTGGTCCGGCTCCCCGGCGAGGGCGGGGGCCGCCCCCGGGCGGGGGGCCCTGATCCGGCGGGCAGCGCGAACCGGTGGGGGGGGTCCGCCAGTTTGGCTTACGTGGCGCGCGGGGCCT
>NZ_JBFAPK010000028.1:0-119357 GCF_040676675.1 Micromonospora sp. NPDC049559
AACTGCACCGCCGTGCCGTTGGCGCTACTGGCCCCGGCCACGTCCACACACTTGCCGCCGTACCCGGTGATCGTCCCGGTCGCCGCGTACGCCGGGCCGGAGGCCGTGACGACCGCGGCGGTGACCGCCGCGCCGGCGACGGCGGCGGTGGCGAGGGCCGTCAGCGCGCGGGCCCGGAACCGGTTCCGGGCCGATGTTCGAAGCTTCACGGGGGTGGCTCCTCACTGGGATCGTCGGGCGCCCGGTGCGGGGGCGCGGGGCCCGAGGGACGGCCGGGCCGGTGGCCCGGTTCGGTGAACGTCACCGGCCGTCGGCCCAGGGGCCAACGGTCACCGTGCGGCGGGACGGGCCGCACGGCCGATCAGTTCACAACCTTTACAGATTGGCCGAAGGCTATTCGCCGGACGCCACGGAGTCAACATATGACCGGAAATGCCTGGCCAGCGCCCCGGCCCCGGTCGGGCCGGGGCGGTAGGCCGGGTCCCGGTCGGGCCGGGGCGGTAGGCCGGCGACGGGCGGCGCTCCGGCGACGATCCCGGAACACGACCGTGGCCGGCCGGGTCGTCGACCCGGCCGGCCACGGCGCGACGAGGTGGTCAGCCTCTGGGGCGGGACCAGACCACCAGGCCCAGGCACATCTCGTCGCTGGTCCCCTCGCCCCAGACGACGTACCGGGCCGGCAGGGTCTTCAGCTGCGGCAGCCGCTGTCGCAGGCTCGCGTCGTGGGTGCAGGTCACCCGGTAGGTGTCACCGGGCCGCACCTCGACCGGCTTGGCCAGCGGCCGCAGGGACTGGTCGTCGAAGTTGTACGCCGGCACGTCGAGCAGCGTCTGCGCCCGCGGCGTACCCGGGTTCAGCTCCACCTTGATCGTCCGGCCGAGCAGGTGCATGTGCCCGCCGAGGGCGTGCAGCGTACCGGCCTGCCGCACCGGATGGTCGCAGTGCTGCTCGACCCCGCCGGTCGGCGCCCGGCCCGCGTTGCAGAACTGGTTCAGCCCCGCGACCGTCTCGCCGGCCTGCTCGCCGAAGCGCTTCGTGACGTCGGCGACCGCGGCCTGCCGGTCGCAGAGCGGGCCGGACTCTCCCGCCGCGCACGGCAGCTCGACCGGGGCCGGTAGCAGCGTCGTCTCCAACTTGTCCAGTTCGGTCCGGCCGTCGGTGAGCCGCAGCCGGATCCCGGACTGGTCGGCCGGGGACGCCGCCTCGGCGGCGGCGAGCAGGTTGTAGTGCACCTGCATCACCAGTTGGCTGCCGGCGGGCAGCTCGTAGCCGAGGTTCGGCGCGAGCAGCTGCTCGTTGGCGCCCGGTGCCCAGGAGGCGACCCACGCGGCGTCGTCGCCGATGCCGGCGTCACCGAAGCAGGTCCATCCCTCGCCCGGGGTACGGGCGTCGGCCTGGCGGGCCGCCTCCGCGTCGCCCGGGGCGATCCGGAAGAAGATCGCGTGGTGCACGATGTCGACGTTCTGCGGCAGGAACTGGCTGCCGGTCAGGAAGCTCCGCTCGGTCAGCTTCGGGTCGACCAGGAAGCAGCGGTACTCGTCCGTGCCGCCCTGCGGAGCCGACGGCGTGTACGGCTGCGGCATCGTGATGTTGACGAAGCGCTCACCGGCGCGCAGCGGCGCGGCGGGCGGCGGCTCGAACTTCCCGTGTCCGGTGTGGGGTCCCGCCGCCCCCGCCCCGCTCGCCTCCGGCGCCGGCGCGCCGCCCGACCCGTCCGCGCAGGAGGCGACCAGCAGCAGCGCGGCCAGCGCCCCCGCCGCCGACGCGTACCTCCACCTCGACCTCTCCCCGGACCGTGTTCGCAGTTGGTACCGCACTGGTGCCTCCATCCGTCCCCAGGATTCCGGCGGGCGCGTCCGAATTGATCAATTAGCGCCCCACATCAGTCATTAAAACCGATACTCACCAGGATCGAATCAGCACCAAGAGTGATATGTGCGCCCTCCGACACCGGTCGTTGGTAGTAGCCCCGCCTACTCCCCGCCGCGCCCCTCCCCCGCCGCGCCCCTCCCCCGCGATCTAGGGCATATCCGCGTGATTTGATCTCCAATCACGACGATTTGCCCTAGATCGACGGGGCGGGACCGGAGGGCGTCGCGCCGCTACTCCTCGTCGTCGAACCGGCGGGACACGACGCACTCCATGGCGGCGTTACGAAAGAACTCGCGGGCCGCCTGCGGCGACTCGGCGCGCGGTATCGCGAGATGCTCGGCGAGTTCGCGCTCGAACGCCTTGACCCCCTCCTGGCGGCTCATGTGGGCGGCCACCAGGCCGAGCGGCCCCTCGATCTCGATCACCCGGACGGCCAGTTCCCGACCGACGAAGACCATCGTGCCGAGCAGCCGCCCGACCTCGCTGCCGTCCTCGCCCCGGATCACCGACGGCGGCCGGGCACCGAGGCGGAACAGCTCCTTCACCTTCTCCTCGCTGCCCGGCTTCAGCGGGTAGTACAGCGCGTGCAGAGTCGACATTCCTCGATCACCTCTCGTGACACGGGAGCGGCCACCGCTCCTCGATCGATTGCCACCGGCCGGCGGTTCCGGCCGATGTAGGGTCAGTTCGACGGGCGGCGAACGGCCCCGCCCGCCGGCCAGGAACCGTCAAACCGTCAGCCGGCCAGGAACGGTCAAACCGTCAGCCGGCGAACAGCAGGCCCGTCGGCCGCGAATGATCACTTCGCCGGGCGGGACGCGGCCGCGCCGGCTGACGGGGAGAGCCCGGCCAGCGACGACCGCGAGGACGTCTCCGCGTGGACGGTGAAGCGCAGCGACTGCCCCTCGGTCATGCACTCGCGCATCGGCCGGACCAGTTCCCGGTGCCCGTCGCTGCGCTCCCACTCCTCGAAGTGCCTCAGCGACACCCACTCGCTGGTGATCAACCACTGCTCCGGGTCGCTCGCGGAGCGGCAGACCTGGTCCATCAGGTGGCCGTCCACCCCTTCGGCCACCTGGTAGCGGATCCGCTCGTACGCCCGCAGGAAGTCGTCCGTACGCTGCCGCGGCACCCGGATCAGGAAGACCACCCGGGCCCGTTGCGATTCCGTCATCCATCCACTCCGTCCTGTCGCACCCGTCCGTCCGCCGGCGCCGGCCCGTCCGGCCCCTCGCCCGCGGCTGCCCGCACCGGTCCGCCCGCGCGCACCGGCCCCTCCTGGTACGCGCGCAGCACCAGCGCGCTGTTGAATCCGTCGAAACCCCGGGCGCCGACCAGCGCCACCTCCACCGGTCCCGGCCGGGGCCGCCGGACGAAGTCCAGCTCGCAGCCGGGGGCCGGCCGGTCGAGGCCGGCCGTGGGCGGCAGCAGTCGGTACCGCATCGCCAGCAGCGCGTTCGCCACGTCGAGCGCCGAGCCGCCCTGGTGCGCCCGCCCCACCAGCGGCTTCTGGGTGGTGACCGGCGGGACGGCGGGCCCGAAGACGGTACGCAGCGCCGCCGCCTCGCTCACGTCGTAGCGGGGCACGCCGAGCGCGTCCGGGAAGACCACGTCCACCTCGGCCGGCGCGATCCCGCCCCGCCGCAGCGCCTCGCGCATCGCGTGGCCGTACTGCTCGGGATCCCCGCCGCCGGTGCGGCCCGTGTGCCGCGCGTCGTGGGTCGCCGCCCAGCCGGCCAGCTCGGCGTAGATCCGGGCACCCCGCTCGCGGGCGTGCGCGGCGTCCTCCACCACGAAGACCGCGCCGCCCTCGCCCGGTACGTAGCCGGAGGCGGTCACGTCGAAGGGCCGGTACGCCCCGCGCGGGTCGTCGCTGCCGCTGAGCAGCCCGCTGCGCAGTTGGCAGGCGAGTGCGTACGGGCTCAGCGGGCACTCGGTCCCGCCCGCGATCACCACGGGGGTGCCCCGCCGTACGGTCCGGGCGGCGTGGGCCAGGCTGTCCAGCCCGCCGGCCGCCTCGGAGACGAGCACCCCGCACGGGCCCTTGAACTGGTGGTGGATCGAGACCTGGCCCACGCTGGCCGCGTAGAACCAGGCGATCGACTGGTACGCCCCGACGGTCCGGGTCGGCCCGCCCCAGAGCCGCTGCATCTCCTTCTGCCCGAACAGGTTCCCGCCCGAGGCGCTGGCCAGCGTCACCGCGCAGGCGTACGGGTCCTCGGCCACCTCGGGCAGTCCCGCGTCGGCCAGCGCGAGCCGGGTGGCGGCGAACCCGAGGTGCGTCCAGCGGTCGGTCTGCACCACCCGCCGGTTGTCCGCGTACCGCAGCGCCTCGAAGTCGGGCACCTCGCCGGCGAGCGTGCTGGCGTACGGCTCCGGGTCGAACAGGGTGATCCGGCCGATGCGGTTCTCGCCGGCCAGCAGGCTCTTCCAGTGCGCGTCCAGGCCGATGCCGCTCGGCGCGACCACCCCGATGCCGGTCACCACGGCACGCGGGGTCACCGGTCCAGCTCCCGCAGCCGCTGGAAGACCATCGCGGACTGGAAACCGCCGAACCCGCTGCCGACCGAGAGCGCCACGTCGACCCGGACGTCCCGCGCCACGTTCGGCGTGTAGTCCAGGTCGCACTCCGGGTCGCGGTTGGCCCAGTTCGCCGTCGGCGGTACCACCCCGAACTCGATGGCCAGCGCGCACGCCGCCATCTCGATCGAGCCGATCGCGCCGAGCGAGTGGCCGATCATGGACTTGATCGAGCTGATCGGCACCCGGTACGCCGCCGCGCCCAGCGCCCGCTTGAACGCCGCCGTCTCGTGCCGGTCGTTCTGCCGGGTCGCCGAGCCGTGCGCGCTGACGTACGAGACGTCCCCGGGGTCGAGCCGGCCCTGGTCCAGCGCGTCGACGATGGCCAGCGCCATCTCCGCCCCGTCCGGGCGCAGGCCGGTCATGTGGTATCCGTTGCTGCGGTTGGCGTAGCCGGCGACCTCGCAGTAGACGTGCGCGCCGCGCCGCCGCGCCCGGTCCAGCTCCTCCAGCACCAGCACGGCCGCCCCCTCGGCGAGGACGAAGCCGCGCCGCCCCGCGTCGAACGGGCGGGAGGCGTGCTCCGGGTCGTCGTTGTCCGGCGTGGTCGCCTTGATCGCGTCGAACGAGGCAACGGTCACCGGGGAGATCGGCGCGTCGGAGGCGCCCGCCACCACCACGTCGGCCTCGCCGTCCTGGATCAGCTGGTGGGCGTAGCCGATCGCGTCGATGCCCGAGGTGCAGCCGGTCGAGATCACCTGGGCCGGGCCGTGCAGCCCGTGCCGGCAGGCCACGTCGGCGGCGAGGCTGCTCGGCACCATCGCCTGGTACATGAACGGGGCCATGCAGTCGGCGTCGACCAGCCAGTCGGTGCCCGAGTCGCTGGCCACCACGTACTCGCGCTCCAGCGTCATGGTCGCCCCGACGGCCGAGCCGAGCACCACCCCCGTCCGCTGCCGGAGCGCCTCGTCCAGCTCCAGACCGCTGTCGACCAGCGCCTCGATCGAGGCGGCCAGCGCGAACTGCACGTACCGGTCGGCCCGCCGGCACTCGCGCGGGGTGAGGCCGGCGGCGAGCGGGTCGAAGTCGCACTCCGCGGCGATCTGCGAGCGGAACGGCGACGGGTCGAAGAAGCTGATCCGTCGGGTGGCCGTCTGCCCCTCGGTGAGGGTGGACCAGAACTGCTTGCGGTTGACCCCGCCGGGGGCGACCACCCCGACCCCGGTCACCACCGTGCGCCGGGGCGTCATGTCGCGAACTCCGGCCGGCTCGCCGGGCCGACGGCGCCGCCCTCGGGCACGGCCCCGGTCGGCGCGGTGCCCTCGGTGTCGACGTGGCCGAGTTCGGGACGCGGGGCGAGCGGCCCGAGGTGGAAGACCACCTCGGCCGGTTCGTCGCCGACGTTGCGTACCCGGTGCCGCGTGTTGATCGCGATGTAGATCGCCTCGCCCTGGCCCACCACCACCGGTTCGTCGTCGAGGTCGACCGTGATCGCGCCCCGGGCGACGTACAGGAACTCCTCGCTGTACGGGTGGTAGTGCTCGGCGATCCGCTCGCCGGGCTCCAGCCGGGACACCCCCATGAAGCCGGAGGTGCTGCCCACCGAGCGCGGGCTGAGCAGCACCCGCAGCTCGCCGCCGCGGCGCCGGTCCGGCGGTACGTCCCGCGCCGCCACCAGGATCCGCTTGTGTTCACTCATGCCCCGCTCCCGTCGGTAGTGCCTCGCCCGACCGCTGCCGGCCGGCCGTCGTGCTGGTCCGTCCCGCGCCCTCGCGGGCCTCCGCCTCGATCCGGTCCCGGATGATCTCCAGTTGCACCCGGCTGTTCGCGTTGATCCGCTCGGTCATCCAGGCGTTGTCCACCGGTGCCGTGGGCCGCATCGAGAAGTCCTGGGTCCAGGTCATCCGGGTCCCCTCGGGCAGTTCCTCGTACCGCCAGTGGATCCGCATGTACTCGAAGGGGCCGGTCTCCACCCGGTGCGCGTGCACCTCCCGGCGTTCCGCGTCGGTGGTGCGCTCGCTCACCCAGCTCCAGACGGCGCCGTTCTCGTCCGGGTACATGGTCAGCCGGAACCGCACCGTCTCGCCCGCCCGCTCCAGCACCTCCACCTCGGCGTACTCGGTGAAGAGCTCGGTCCAGCGGGCCACGTCGTTGGTACGCCACCAGACCAGCTCGAACGGGGCCGCGATGACGATGCTGTTCTCGGTGTGCCCCGGCGGGCCGGGCTTTCCGGTGCCGGCCGCGTCCGCCGCCGCCGGTGCCGCGCGCTCCCGCTCCGCACGCTCCCGGTCCTCGCGCTCCCGGTCCTCGCGCTCCCGGTCGACCAGCTCGGCGACCTCGCGGACGGTGAGCTGACCGGTCTCCTCCGGGATGCGCACCTGGTAGCGCTGCCCGACGACGGCCTGGAGTTCGAGCAGGGCGAGCGAGTCCATGCCCAGCTCCGTCAGGGACGCCGCGGGAGTGAGCGCCGCCGCGTCCGCGTCCAGTCCACAGTTGTTCACGAGTATCGACACGATCTCCTCGACCGTGGCGTTGCCGGCTCGGTCGGTCCTGTCGGTCATCTGTTCCTCCTTGCTGTCGGTCGGCCGGTCGGCCGGGGCCACGCGTGGCCGGGGATCGGGCGGGGCGTGCGGTACCGGATCGGGCGGTGGCGGTCCGGCCGCGCTCCCGCGCGTCCGGGCCCGTCGGCGGCGGCCGCGCCCGTCCGCCGGGCTACCCGCCGGTCAGGCCCCGGGCGCGCAGGCGCCCGCCGGGGTACCGCCCGCCAGGTACCGCCCGCCGGGATACCGCCGCCCGGCCGGCCACCACCGGGTCGGGCCGGCGGTGGCACCCGTCGGCGGTGGCACGGGCCGCCGGCGGGTCAGGCCGCCGGTGGTCGTGCGGCCGTGGCGGGCCCGCCCAGTACCCGCTCGACCAGTCCGGTGGAGTACCGGCCCTTGCGGAACGGGGCGTCGTCGAGCACCCGGCGCAGGAAGGGAATGGTGGTCCGTACGCCCGGGCCCGCCACCTCGAACTCGTCCAGCGCCCGCTCCATCCGGTTGAGCGCCAGGTCCCGCTCCGGTGCCCAGACCACGACCTTGGCCAGCAGCGAGTCGTAGTGCGGCCCGACCACGTAACCGGGATAGCCGTGGGTGTCGACCCGGGTGAACGGGCCGCCCGGCGGGCGGAACCGCTCGATCCGTCCCGGGGTCGGTACGAAGTCGCGGTCCGGGTCCTCGACGTTGACCCGGCACTCCACCGCCACGCCACGCACCTGGACCTCGTCCTGGCGCAGTCGCAGCGGTACCCCGCTGGCGACGTAGAGCTGCTCGTGCACCAGGTCGATCCCGGTGATCATCTCGGTGACCGGGTGTTCGACCTGTATCCGAGAGTTGATCTCCATGAAGTAGAAGCGCTCGGCCTCGTCGACCAGGAACTCGAAGGTCGCCACGCCGCTGTAGCCGACGCTGAGCGCGCCGCGCACGGCGGCCGAGGACATCGCGTCGAGGGTGCCGGCCGACAGGGCCGGGGCCGGGCCCTCCTCCACCAGCTTCTGGTGCCGGCGCTGCACGGAACAGTCCCGGGTGCCCAGGTGCACCCCGTTGCCGTGCCCGTCGCAGAGCACCTGCACCTCCACGTGGCGGGCCTGGGCGAGGTAGCGCTCCAGGTAGACCCGGTCGTCACCGAAGATCACGCGGGCGTCGGCGCGGGTACGGGCGTACGCCCGTGGCAGTTCGGCCGGGGACCGGACCACGGTCATACCGCGCCCGCCGCCCCCGGCCGCCACCTTGATGATCACCGGGTAGCCGATCTCGCTCGCCACCGCCACCGCGGCGGCGGGCGAGTCCACCGTCTCGACGCTGCCGGGCAGCAGCGGCAGGCCCGCGGACTGCATCAACGTACGGGCGGTCGCCTTGTCGGCCAGCGCCGACATCACCTCGGGGCGCGGGCCGATCAGCAGCAGGCCCTGGTCGGCGCAGATCTCGGCGAAGTCGGCGTCCTCGGAGAGGAAGCCGTAGCCCGGGTGGACCGCCTCGGCGCCGGTGAGCCGGGCCGCCTCCACGATCGCCGCCGGGTTCTGGTAACTGAGCCGACCGGCCGGCGGTCCGATGCAGACGGCCTCGTCGGCGAAGCGGACCACCGCCGAGTCGGCGTCGGCGGTCGAGTACACCGCCACGGTCCGTACGCCCAGCTCGCGACAGGCGCGCGCGACCCGCAGCGCGATCTCGCCACGGTTGGCGATCAGTATCTTCTCGAACATTGGGCACCGTCCTCAGCCCGTCAGCCGGACACCAGCGCGATAAGGGGCTGCTGGAACTCCACCGGCTCGCCGTCGTTGGCGAGCACCTCGGCGACCTTGCCGGCCTGTTCGGCGGTCACCTGGTTCATCAGCTTCATCGCCTCGACGATGCCGATCACCTGGCCGGGCTCGACCACGTCGCCCACCTCGACGAAGGGCGCCGCGCCGGGTTCCGGCGAGCGGTAGAACGTACCGACGATCGGCGAGAGGATGAGACGCTGCTCCGGGCCGGCCACGGTCGACGCCACCGTCCGCGGCGGCGGTACCGGGGCGGCGGCGTCGACCGGCGGCGGATCGGAATCCGCCGCCCGGTACGGCCACTCGACCTCCAGCACCGTGTCGCCGCTGCGCAGGCGGACCCGGCGCAGCGGACCGGTCGCCTCGGTCACGAGCTGGTGCAGTTGCTCGCGCAGTTGCCCGAGCACGGGATTGCCGTCGGCCGCTTCGCTGGTCATCGCGACCCCACCGGCATCGCCGGCACCGGGGCCGGACGGGTCGCGGCACCGTACCGGCGGAACCGCTGCCGGCGCTGGCGCACCAGCGTCTCGGGCGGCACCCCGAGCAGCGGGGTCAGCGACTCCACGAGGGCGCGCCGCAGCAGGTCGGCGGCGCCGAGCGGATCGCCCTGCGCCCCGAGCGCCGGCTCCGGCACGATCGCGTCGGCGACGCGCAGCCGCAGCAGGTCGGGCGCGGTGATGCGCAGCGCGCGGGCGGCCCGGGGCGTACCCGTGGGATCGTTCCAGAGGATCGCCGCGCACCCCTCCGGGCTGATCACCGAGTAGACCGCGTTCTGCAGCATCAGCACCCGGTCGGCCACGGCCAGCGCCAGCGCTCCCCCGCTGCCGCCCTCGCCCGTGACGACCGCGACCACCGGCGTGGGCAGGCTCGTCATGGTGAGAATGCAGTCGGCGATCGCGGCCGCCTGGCCGTTCCGCTCGGCCTCGACCCCCGGGTACGCCCCGGGCGTGTCGATCAGCGTGACGACGGGCAGACCGAGCCGTACCGCCAGGGCCATCACCCGCTGCGCCTTGCGGTAGCCGGCCGGGGTGGACATGCCGAAGTTGCGGGCCAGCAGGTCCTTGGTGTGATGTCCCTTCTGGTGCCCGACCACCACCAGGTGCCGCTCGCCCAGCCGGGCCAGCCCCGCCACGATCGCGGGGCAGTCCGCGCCGAGCCGGTCGCCGTGCAGTTCGACGAAGCCGTCGAAGGCGGTGGCGAGGTAGTCGAGCGTGGTCGGCCGCTCGACGTCGCGGGCGGTCTGCACGTTACGCCAGGCGTCCGGCTCGGGGCACCGCCCCGGATCGGTGATCAGCACGCGCTCGCCGGTCCACCCCTGTTCTCCGGCGACCGGCGGCTCCGGCGCGTCCGTCCGTGCTGCCGGCGGCTCCGGCGCGTCCTTCCTCGCGACCGGCGGCTCCGGCGCGTCCTTCCTCGCGACCGGCGGTTCCGTCCGGCGGGCGGTGGCCGCGGCGAGCAGCGGTTGCAGCCGCCGGCGCAGGCTGCGCCGGTCCACCACCATGTCGACCTGCCCGTGGCGGAGCAGGAACTCCGCCGTCTGGAAACCCTCCGGCAGCGCCTGGCGGATGGTCTGCCGGATCACCCGGGGACCGGCGAAGCCCATCCTGGCCCCGCGCTCGGCCACCACGAGGTCGGTGTTCGTGGCGAAGGAGGCGGCGACCCCGCCGTACGTGGGGTCGGTGACGAGGCTGACGGTGAGCAGCCCCGCCTCGCGCAGCGCCGCGATGGCCTGGCTCACCGTCGCCATCTGCATCAGCGACAGGGTGCCCTCCTGCATACGGGCCCCGCCGGAGGCGGTGACCAGCAGCAGCGGCAGTCGCCGGGCGAGCGCGTGCTCGGCGGTACGGGTGATCAGTTCGCCGACCGCCGAGCCCAGGCTGCCGCCGAGGAAGCGGAAGTCCATCACGGCCAGCGCGAGCGGGTACCCGCCGATCCGGGCGGTGCCGCAGAGCACCGCCTCGGCCAGCCCGGTACGGGCCCGCGCCTCGGCCAGCCGCTGCGGGTACGGCAGCGAGTCGACGAAGCCCACCGGGTCGACCTGCGCGACGGACCCGGCGAGCGGGGTGAAGCTGCCCGGGTCGGTGAGCTGGCGGATCCGCTCGTCGGCGTCGAGGCGATGGTGTCCGCCGCACTCGGGACAGACGTCCAGGTGGCGGCGGAGCCGCTTGCGGTACAGCAGCATCGAACAGGACGCGCAGCGCACCCAGTGCGGTCCGTCCAGGGTCGGGGACAGGGTCATCGGGGACTCCCGGTGGCGGTGACCGGCGCATCCCACCGGTAGAAACAGTGCGCCATGGCGTCGCTCGGCACCTGCCACGTCGGCAGGTACGGCGAGACGTACGGACGCAGCCGCTGGCTGATCCGGACGAACTCGGGGTGCCGCCGGGCGTTCTCCAACGCGTCCGCCGCGGCGTCCTCGGTCTCCACCAGGTGTACGTACAGATCGTCCAGCCGGTACAGGGAGCGGTGCCGGACCCCGACGATCGCCGGTAACTCCGTCCGGTCCGACTCCGCGAAGATCTGTGCCACCTGCTCTTCGGCGTCCGGCAGCACCTTGGCGACGATCACTAACCGATTCATGGATATCTCCCCCACCGCCGGATGCTCCTACCGGCACGAACCCGCCGACCGCCGTCGCGTGAGGGTCCACCTCGTCCGGTCCGGCCGGCCCATCCCAATGGATGTCCGGCTCACCATGCCGACCCCGACGTCTATCCGGTGTCACCCGGCGCGCTTGATCATCTAGCCACCCCGGTGACGATCCGGTGACGCCGGTCGCGCCATGCTGATGCGTTTTAGCAGGTAAAGCGCCCATTCAAGAGCGTGGGTCGCCGCGTCGGCGGCGGCGGACCGGACGCGGCGCGCGCTCACGGGGGGACGGGGCGGCGGCGCGGCGGTCGGGTGTCGGGTGGGTGACGGTACGGGCCGTGCGGGTGGCGGCGGTCGGAAACCCGACCCGGACAAGTACCGTGGATAACTAAAAGTGGCAATCAGGTTATATCGGGCAGTAGGCTCTCGCGGACACTCCGTGGCGCGGGCTGACGACTTCGGGACTGGTTCCCGGTGCAGGAGGTTGAGCCGTGACCTCGGAGCGAGCCGTGACCTCGGAAAACGGTGCGACCACCACCCCCGCGACGCCCTCGGCCGGCCCGGCCGTCCACACCGGGCGGCGCTGGCCGACCACGGACCCGCGCAACGCCCGCTCGATACAGCTCTTCCTGCTCGACGGGTTCCGGCTGCTGCACGACGGGACGCTCACCGCGGTACCGCGCGGGCTGCAGCGGGTGATCGCCCTGATCGCGCTGCGCCCGGGCGCCACCCGTACCCACCTGGCCGGGCTGCTCTGGCCGGACACCCCGGAGGAGCGCGCCCTCTCCTCCCTGCGTACGGCCCTGTGGCGGCTGCGCCAGCACGCCTGCTGTCCGGTGGTGACCACCGGCGACACGGTGCAGCTGGACGGCAACGTCGAGCTGGACATCGACCAGCTCGCCCGGACCGCCGCCCGCATCGCCGAGGGCGGGGACCCCCGCGAGGCGGCCGGCATCCTCGCCACCGGCCGCAACGACCTGCTCCCGGGCTGGTACGACGACTGGGTCCTGCTGGAACGGGAACGGCTGCGCCAGCTCCGGCTGCACATGCTGGAGGAGATCGGCCGGGCCCACCTGCGCGCCGGCCAGCACGGCGAGGCGCTCCAGGCGGCGATGGAGGCGATGCGCGCCGAACCGCTGCGGGAGACCCCGCACCGCCTGATCGTCGAGGTGCACCTGGCCGAGGGGAACGCGTACGAGGCCCTGCACGCCTTCTACGTCTACCGCGACCTGATCCTGCGCGACCTGCAACTGGAGCCCTCGCCGGCGATGTGCGACCTGCTCGCGGACATCCTCGCGCCGATCGGCCGGCCGGCGCCCCGGTCACCGGCCGGCGACCGGGGCGCACCGGCGCACGGCCCGGCCCAGCCGTTCCGGGTCTGACCCTCCTTGCGGGCCGCCGGGCGTCGAGCTCGACGGCCCTCGTCGTCAGACCGTGATGATCAACTTGCCGCCCTTGGGTCCGACCCGGCGTTCGAACTCCGTGAGCGCCGGGATCGCCTCGCCCAGCGGCACGGTGGCGGCGATCGGCATCCGCAGCGCTCCCTTCTCGGCGGCCCGAACGACCTGTTCGAGGTCGGCGGGGACCGCGCTGGTGACCAGCACCTCGTACGGCCCCGGCAGGGCGGCCCGCGCGAACTTCGCGGGCGCGGGGTGGATGTCGACGATGTGACCGCCGGGCTTCACCAATGTCTTCGCCGACCTGAGCGGCAGCTTGCCGGAGGCGTCGAGGACGACGTCGAACCGCCCCGCGAGTTTCGTCGGGTCGAAATCGAACTCGACGATCGGGGAGACGCCGAGGTCGCGTGCCTCCTGACTGGCGGTACCGCGGCAGCTGCCGCTCACGGAGGCGCCCATCATCAGGGCGAGCTGGACGGCGGACCGGCCGACCCCGCCGAGGGCGGCGGCGACGAAGACCGACTGCCCGGCCTTCAGCCTGCCCTTCTTGACCAGGGCCTGGTACGCGGTGACCGCGGGCGTCGGGAGCGCGGCGGCCTCCTCCCAGGAGATGTTCGTCGGCTTCTTCGCGACGCCGTTCTCCTCGGCGACAACCATCTCGGCGAACGCTCCCGCCCCCTTGACGCTCGCCCCGCCGAGGACCTCGTCCCCGACCCGGACCCGGGTGACGCCTTCGCCGACCGCCTCCACGACGCCCGAGAAGTCGTGTCCGAGGGCGCGCGGGAACTTCCGCCCGGTCACCATCTTCAGCCGGCCGCGGCGGATGCCCGCGTCCATCGGGTTCACCGCCGCCGCCCGCACCCGGACCAGGACCTCGCCCTTGCCGGGTCGCGCTGGCTCGAAGTCCTCGAGCCGCATGACCTCGGGGCCACCGTACTCGTGGTACTGGATGCGCTTCATTTCGTCGTCCTCCATGCCGTGATGTCTCCGAGTGACATCACCCTAGCACGAGGAATGTCAGCCACTGACATGACAGTGCGAGTGCGAGGACGTCCCTCGGGTCACCGTTCTCGTCGCCGGAAAGAGCCGCTTTCCTGGCGCGTAGCCCAGCGCACAGCCCGACCGCCGTGCCGGAAACCCTCCGGCCACCCGAAGCACGCGCCGAAACCCTCGACGTCCCCGAGAGGCGTCGGGCGGGGTGGCGTCAGCGCGGGACGTTGAGCGCGCGGAGCTCGGCCAGGGTCTCGACGGTAATCAACGACAGGGACCGCGACTCGCCGTCGACCAGCCACTGGGCGAACGCCAGCGTGAAGACGATGGCCGCGGACTCGGCCGCCAGCGTGGCCGCGAGGTCGCCGACACCCCGGGCCCGCAGCGCTTCACCGAGGCGGTGGGCCAGGTCGGCGTACTTCTGGCGCTGACGCTCCCGCAGCGCCGGCTCCGCGTCGATGATCGCCTGGTTGGCCCGCGCCCGCTCCCGCGGCACGTTCGCGAACACGTCCGCCGCGCGGGCCAGGGCCAATCCCACCAGACCCATCGGCGACTCCCCCGCCGGCGCCCGCTCGACCCCGGCAACCAGCGCGGCCTCGAGCTCCGCCTGGCCGGAGAACAACACATCGCGCTTGTCGGGAAAATGCCGGAAGAACGTACGCCGGTTCAGCCCGACGGCTTCCGCGATCTCCGCCGCCGTGGTCCGCTCGAACCCCTGCCGCGCGATCAGGTCGAGCGCCGCACTCTGCAGCCGCGCCTGTGCCCCGGGTTCCCAACGCGCCATGATCCTCTGTCCGCCTCGGCAGTGATGCCATCCAGGGACATCGTACGTCGCCGGTGGCCCAGCGTCTTCCAGCCGCGAGAGCAGCGGTCTGGCACGACAACGGGACCGCCGCCCCCGTCACCCGGTCACTGATCGCTTCGGCCACCGACCGAGATCCGGAACATCTCGTCTAGGTTGATCGGATGACCCTGGCTCATGACGTGGGCGGGACCGGTCCTGGCGTACTTCTTCTGCACTCCACCGCATCCGATCGCAGGCAGTGGGACCCGCAGCTGCCCGCGCTGGTCGATGCCGGCTACCGCGTGGTCCGCTGCGACCTGCGCGGCTACGGTGAGACCCCGATGCCGGACGGCCCGTACGACAACGCCCGGGACGTGCTGGAGCTGCTGGACCAGCTCGGCGTCGAACGGACCGCGCTGGTCGCCTCCTCGGGCGGCGGCCGGGTGGCGCTGGAGATCGCGGCGCGCTGGCCGGATCGGGTGGCCTCGCTGGCGCTGCTCTGCACCGCGCTGGACGGGCACGAGCCGAGCCCGGAGCTGCTCGCCTTCGGCGAGCGCGAAGAGGCACTGCTGGAGGCCGGCGACGTCGCCGGGGCGACCGAACTCAACGTCGACACCTGGCTGCCGCACGCCGACGAGGCGACCCGGGAGTGGCTGCGGCGGATGCAGCGCAACGCCTTCGAGGTGCAGCTGGCCGCCGTCGAGGAGGTCGAGCGGATCCGGGTGCCGTACGACCTGGCCGACATCACGGCCCCGAGCCTGCTCGTCGCCGGCGCCGACGACTTCGCCGACTTCCGGGAGATCGCCGTGCGGCTCGCGGAGCTGCTGCCCGACGCCCGCCATCTCGAACTCGACCGGGTGGGCCACCTGCCGAACATGGAGCGCCCCGACGAGGTCAACCGGCTGCTGCTCGACTTCCTGCGCGAGACGTTTCCGGCGTAGCCGGTCGAGGCGGCGGTGACCCGGTCGACGCGCCGCGCCAGGTGTGACGCGCCAACGGAGACGACGCCGCCAACGAGACGCCGCCGCCAACGAGACGCCGCCGCCAACGAGACGCCGCCGCCAACGAGCTGACGCGAGCGCGGTGGGCCCGGCCCAGGCCGGGCCCACCGTCGGTCAGGACCGGCAGGGGAAGTTGCTCTTCGAGCAGGTCACCCCGGTGTTGTACGCGTCGTTGAAGTGCGTGTAGTAGCCGTCGTAGAGCGGATGCGTGCTCCCGCTCTCCGGGGCCATCTTCACGAAGATCTCGTCGTTCTCGCCGAGCGCGTCCTGCGTCCAGTTCTGCGAGCCGGTGTAGACGCGGTACTGGTAGGCGCTGCCGTACTTGCCGTACGCCGCGAAGAACTTGTCGTGCACGTCGTCCTTGCGGTGGATGGCCACGCCGGCGCCGAGCAGCTCGTTGTAGACCGACTGGGGCATGGCGATGCCGCCGTCGGCGTTCGTGCCCACCACCATCCAGACCTTGCAGCCGGCGGAGCGGAACCGGGTCACGAGGCTGACGATCTGCGGCCGGCCCGTGGTCACCGACGCCATGCCGACGCGCAGCCGGCAGTCCGCGTCCGGGGTCAGGTCGTTGAGGCGGGTGACGATCGTGTCGGTCTGCCCCGCACCCTCCGGCGAGGCGTACGCGTCGGCCGCGGCGGCCTGGTAGTAGCCGCGGCCGGAGGCGGCGTCGTAGTAGTCGTCGCCGCTGTAGTGCCGACGGTTCCACATGTCGGAGAAGTTGGCGTTGAGTCCGGCGGCGAGCGTCGCGTCCCCGTAGACGGTGATGGTGTTGTTGAACGCGTCCGGGCCGGTGGCGTACGTGAGGTTGCTCGACCCGAACCAGACCACGTTGCCGCGGGCGACGCCGTTCGGGTCGGTGGTGCTGGTGAAGGTGAACAGCTTGGTGTGCATGTCGCCGTCGGCGCTGGTGCTGATGCAGCCCCGGCCACCGCTGCTGTTCTGGCAGAACTGGTGGTTGGTCAGCTGCCTGATCGTGGCGATCCCCGGGTCGGTCGAGGACTCGTTCTTCCCGTCGAGCAGCGCCAGCACGGTGACGCCGCGGTTCTGGGCCCGCAGCAGCGCGTCGGCGACGGAGTCCACGCTGAGGGAGTGGATCGCTCCCCGGATGGTGGAGCCGGCGGGCGCCGCGTCGATCAACCGTTGCAGCTCGTTGATGATGGTGTAGTCGCGGCCGGCGGTCGGGTCGGTGAAGTGGGCCCAGACCGGGTACCCGGCCAGGGTGGTCGACACGGCGGAGGCGCTCGCCACGGCGGAGGCGCTCGGCACCGCCGCCGGCGCCGGACCGGTCGGCGCCGCCACCACGCACAACGCGACGAGAGAGCACACCAGCGCGCGGCGGGCCGCCGCGCCCATACGGATCGTGTTCATGGACAGGAATCGTTGTCGGAAATTTTCCGACGGTCAACGTCGCGTGGCGAAATCCACCACATGGTGCCCCGGGCCCCCGGGGCCGCGACCCACCGGTCGCGGGACCACCGGCACCGGCCCGTCACAGGCCGGCGTGGTGGGCGGTCAGCGCGGCCTGCACCCGGTTGGCGCAACCGGTCTTCGTCAGGATCCGGCTGACGTACGTCTTGATCGTCATCTCGCTCATGCGCAGCCGCGCGGCGATCTCCGCGTTGGAGAGTCCCTCGCCGATCAGCCGCAGGACGTCGCGCTCGCGCGGACCGAGTCGGTTCGTCCGGGCCACCGCCGTGGCCCGCCGCTCCTGGTCCGAGGGCTTCACCAGGCCGAGCACGGTCCGGGTCACCGCCGGGGAGAGGTACGCCTCGCCGGCGTGGGCCGCCCGTACCGCCCGGATCAGCTCGTCCGGCGCGCAGTGCTTGAGCACGAACCCGCTGGCCTCGTGCCGCAGCGCGCCGACCACGTTCGGCTCGGTACCGAAGGCGGTCAGCAGGACCACCCGGGCGTCGAGCGTACGGCGCCTCAGCTCGGCCAGTACGGCCAGCCCGTCCAGCACCGGCATGGTGATGTCGAGCAGCACCACGTCCGGCCGGTACGCCAGCACGGCCTCGACGGCCGCCCGCCCGTCGGCGGCCTCGGCGACGACCTCGATGTCCCCGGCGGACTCCACTATCGTGCGCACGCCCGCGCGCAGCAGCGGCTCGTCGTCGGCGACCACCGTGCGGATCCTCATCGCGCCCGCCCCACTCGCCGCGCCCGTCCCATTCATCGCGCCGGTCCCACGCGCGCCGGTCCCATTCATCGCGCCGGCCCCAGCAGCGTCAGGGCGGGCAGGACGCCGAAGATGATCCCGGCCACCAACCAGCCCAGCACGCTCGCCGGCGCCCGGCCGGCCGGTCGCGCGAAGACCCCGTCCGCCGCCGCGCCGCCCGGACCCGCGCCGGCCAGCACCGCGCTGTCCGGCCCGGCCTCCTCCTCCACCGCCGCTGCCGCTGCCGCTGCCGGCAGCATCGCGAAGAGCCGGAACCCCTCGGCGTCGCTGCGGCGGGTGGCCAGCACCCCACCCGCCAGCTCGACCCGCTCCCGCAGCCCGGCCAGGCCGTGCCCGAGACCGCCCGCCCCCGCCGCCGGGCCCGCCGGCCGCGCCGACCCGCCGAGTGCGCCCGCCACCGACCCGCCCGCCGACCGCGCCGACCCGCCGGCCGGTGGCAGCGGATTCGTCACGGTCACGATCAGCGTCTCGCCCTCCCAGGTCAGCGACACGGTCACGGGTTGGCCCGGTGCGTGCTTGCTGGCGTTCGTCAGCCCCTCCTCGACCAGCCGGTACGCCGCCCGCTCGGCCGCACCGCCGAGCGTCCCGACCCCGCCCTGGCGCACCAGCGTGACCGGTACCCCGGCCGCGGCGAAGCCGGCGACCAGCCCGTCGACCGCGTCGAGGCCCGGTGACCGGTCGTCACCGGTCTCGACCGCACCGGGTTCCGCGCCGCGTAGGGCGCCGACCAGCTCGTGCAGCTCGTCCATGGCCTGGCGGGCGGACCCGGCCAGTTGCCGTACCGTCTCCCGCGACCGGGCCGGCAGGTCGGCCACCTCCAGGGTGGCGGCCTGCACGGAGACCAGGCTCAACCGGTGCCCCAGCGCGTCGTGCACGTCCCGGGCGATCCGCAGGCGCTCGCGCAGTCGCTCGCGGTCGGCCAGCAGCTCCTGGTTGCGGCGCAGGTCGAGGTTGTGTTGCCGCAGCGTCTCCAGCAGGCGATGGTGCTGGGCGAGGTAGCGCCCGACCAGCAGCGGCAGGACCACGAAGATGACGAAGAGGCCGACCTGGTTCGTCGGCGCGGCACGCAGGGCCAGCTGGGTGGCGAGGGCACCGGCGGTGGCACCGGTCGTGACCAGCAACCGCGGCGGCGTACCGAGGTCGAGCCCGGCCCGGTACGAGCCCCAGAGCAGCAGCGCGAAGCCCATCCCCGTCCAGGCCGCCAGCGCCAGCACGACCACGAACGCCGCCACCGGCCACCGCCGCTCCAGTGCCACGGTCGCCGCCGCGAGCACCGCGAAGACCAGGACCCACCAGCCCCGGTGCGCCGCCAGCAGCAGCACGCAGTCGGCGCCGACCGCCACCGCGCCGAGCGGGCTTCGAGTCATGCCGACAGGGTACGCGTCAACCCCGGATGACCAGGACGGACAACTTTCGAGGACTGTGTGCCCCGGGTACGCGTCCCTAACCTGACGGCGTGATCGAAGTGCACGAGTTGAGCAAGCGGTACGGCGCCACGCTCGCCGTGGACCGGCTCTCGTTCGCCGTACGGCCGGGGCTGGTCACCGGCTTCCTCGGCCCGAACGGCGCCGGCAAGTCCACCACCCTACGGATGATGCTCGACCTCGACCGCCCCACCGGGGGCACGGTCCGGATCAACGGACGGCGGTACGCCGCGCTACGCCACCCGCTGCGCGAGGTCGGCGCGCTGCTGGAGGCCCGGGACGCGCACGGCGGGCGCAGCGCGTACCACCACCTGCTGTGGTTGGCGCAGACCCACCGGATCGGCCCCGCCCGGGTACGCGAGGTGCTCGACCTGGTAGACCTCGCAAACGTGGCCGGCAGGCGGGTGAAGACCTTCTCGCTCGGCATGACCCAGCGGCTCGGCCTGGCCGCGGCGCTCCTCGGCGACCCGCCCATCCTGCTGCTCGACGAGCCGCTCAACGGGCTCGACCCGGCCGGGGTCCGCTGGCTGCGGGACCTGCTGCGGCGCCTGGCCGGCGAGGGTCGCGCGGTGCTGATCTCCAGCCACCTGATGACCGAGACGGCGCTCACCGCGGACCACCTGGTCGTGATCTCGGGCGGGCGGCTGGTGGCCGACGCCGAGATCCGGGAGTTCGTCGGCGCGGCCGGCTCGCTCGAGGAGGCCTTCCTGAACCGGGTCGGGGGTGCCCGATGACCGTCGCGGACCTGGTGCGGGCCGAGTGGACGAAGCTGCGCACCGTACGCTCCACCGCCTGGACCCTGCTGCTGGCGCTGGCGCTCTGCGCCGGCCTCGGATATTTCGCCGGCCTCTCCCTCGGGCGCGACCCCGACAACGCGTCACCGTTCGACCCGCTCTTCCCGACCTTCTACAGCCTCACCCTCGGCCAGCTGGCGATCGTGGCCTTCGCCGTCTTCGCGGTCGGCGCCGACTACTCGTCGGGGACGATCCGGTGGGCGCTCCGCGCCGTACCGCGTCGTGGCGTGCGGTACGCCGCCCAGCTCGCGACGATCGGGCTCGTGCTCGCGGTCGCCGCTGCGGTCCTGGTCCCGGCCACCTTCGCCGCGGCCCAGGCCGGGCTCGGGTCCCGCCGCGTCGGCCTCGATCATCCGGGGGCGGCCCAGGCCGTCGTGGGCGCCTGGCTCTACCTGGTGCTCGTTGGGCTCTTCGCGGCGGGGCTGACCACCCTGCTGCGCAGCGCCACCGTCTCGCTCTGCGTGCTGCTGCCGCTGTTCTTCCTCGGCTCGCAGGGGCTGGGCAACATCCCGAAGATCAGGACCGTCACCCAGTTCCTCCCCGACCAGGGCTCCTGGGTGATCCTGCACCTGGCCGGCCCGCCCGACGACCCGCGCTGGGCCCGGGCGTACGGGCCGTGGAGCGGGATGGCGCTGGTCGCGGCGTGGGCGGCAGCCGCCCTGCTGGCCGGCTACCTCGCCCAGCGCCGCCGGGACGGGTAGGAACGGATCGACGGCTGCTCCCGCCGGTGCGACTCGTGGGCCGGCCCCACGTCGCGTCGCAATGTTGGTGGGCCTACGTGCCGGGTACGCGAACCCGCGTGTCCAGTACGCGAAGCGGTGTGGCGGCAAGCCGCCACACCGCGTTCGGCGCGTCGGGGTCAGGCCAGGCTGAATCGCTGGTTGGCCTGCCCGTTGCAGTCGTAGATCTGGACCTGCTGGCCGTTGCCCGTGCCCCAGACGTCCAGGCAGCGTCCGGACTGCACACCGGTGATGGTTCCGTTGGAGTTGACATTCCACTGCTGGTTGGCCTGCCCGTTGCAGCTGTAGATCTGCACGGCCGAGGCGTTGCCGGACCCGGCGGCGTCCAGGCACATGTTGCCGTAGACGGTCAGCTGCCTGCTCGACGTGAGGGTCCACGCCTGGTTGGTCTGGCCGTTGCAGTCGTAGAGCTGCACCCGCGTGCCGTTGGTCTGTGACGCGTTCGGCACGTCGATACACCTGCCCGACTGGGCGCCGACGATCCGGTTCGCTCCGCCCGGCGTGGGCGAGGATGACGGGGTGCCGCCGCTCGGGGTGACCGAGGGCGTCGTCGTCGGGCCGGCGGCATTGAGGGCGTTGAGCACCGAGGTGTACGCGGCCTTCTTGTTGCCACCGCCGTCGAACAGCAGCGGGCTCTCCCCGGAGCGCCAGGAGTCGCTGTCGCGTACGCCCCACACGGTGATGCCGACGCAGCGGGGCACGTTGAGGCAGGCCTGGGTCAGCCCGGCGTACTGCGTGGTGGACGCGTTGGTGACGTCGACCTCGGTCAGGGCCACGTCCACGCCCAGGGCGGCGAAGCTCGACAGTGTGGTCTGGAAGTTGCCCGGCAGCGAGCTGCCGCCGGTGAAGTGGGTCTGCAGGCCGACGCAGTCGATCGGTACGCCGCGGGACTTGAAGTCCCGGATCATGTTGTACACGCCCTGCGTCTTGCCGTAGCTCCAGTTCTCGATGTTGTAGTCGTTGTAGCACAGCTTGACCGACGGGTCGGCGGTGCGGGCGGTGCGGAACGCCACCTCGATCCAGTCGTTGCCGGTGCCCTGCAGATTGGACTGGCGGCGGCTGCCGTCCTCGTTGAATGCCTCGTTGACCACGTCCCAGTAGGGGAGTTTGCCCCTGTAGTGGGCCATGACACCGTTGATGTGATCGATCATCGCCTGGCGCAGGCTGCTGCCGCTGAGGGACTGCATCCAGCCCGGTTGCTGCGCGTGCCACGCGAGGGTGTGGCCGCGGACCCGCATGCCACGCTGGGTCGCCCAGTTGTAGATCTGGTCGCCGGAGCTGAAGTTGAACTGCCCCCGCTGGGGCTGCGTCGCGTCCGGCTTCATCTCGTTCTCGGCGGTCACCATGTTGAACTCGCGCCCGGCGATCGTCGTGTACGTCGAGTCGCCGAGCCGGCCGGCCGCGATCGCCGTGCCGAAGTACCGGCCCGACTGCGCGGCCGCCGCGCCGAGGGTGCTCGCCGCGGCGTTCGCGGCCGAAATCACCGTCACCACACCCATTGCCGCGACGGCGGCGACGGCACCGCCGGTCAGCAGCCGGACCCGCAACGACCGGCTCCGCGACGAGCCGGAGGGGGCGGGAGAACTGGTTGCCACGATGGCCTCCTTCCTCGGTTCTGCGTCCCGGCCGCCGAGCACCACGCGTGGTGGACCGCAGCCGCCTCGCGCGCGAGGGGGAGTCGATGGATCGCACGACCCGGACCAATGAACGATGGACTTCGATGTCAAGTCATGCTGGCACGGCAACGGTCTTGAAACAATAGTTTCCGGAATACTTCCGGAGCGTGACAGCGGTGCGGTGATCCTTGGACGCCTCGCGACACCTCGTCTAGCAGTATGTTCAACGGCCAGGGGCAACGTGCGGGCGATCGGTCGGCCCTGGCACCAGCGCCCCGCGGCGCGGATACTGTCCGAAACTTCCGGTCTCCGACGCGCGCGGGTACCTCGACCCGCGGAATCCCCCGCGCCGGCGTCGACAAGGTCACCGAACTCGACATCGAACTGCTCTACGGCTAGCCGGGGAAAGGGCTTGCCCCAGGGGCTTCTCGCTTGACCGCCGCGGTCCGCGCCGCCTAGCATGGCGCCACCTCGGCAGAGAGGGGCGTCGATGAAAAGGCGTGCGTTGGCGGCGCTGCCCGCGCTGGCCCTGATGCACTCGCGCCTCCCCGGCGAGCCCGTCGGGGAGGCGCCCGGAGTGGGCACCGACCCGACGGCGGCGGCGCCGGGTGCGGTACCCGCCGGGGCGCCAGGACCGGCGGTTGAGTCGCCCGCCGTGGTCGAGGGCAACCTGCCGGTCTTCTTCGAACGGCTCAAGGCGGAGCTGGACTACCCGCTCGCCTGGGGCAACTCCCGCATTCGGGACTTCCGTTCCTGGCGGCGTACGGCCGCGGCCACCGTCGAGGAGTTCCTCCGGCAGCCGCCGGACGACACGCCGCTACGGGTCGAGGTCGTGGACGAGCGACCGGCCGACGGGTACCGCCAGCGCAGCCTGCTCTTCGACGTGACCCGGCACAGTCGGGTACGGGCCACCATGCTGCTGCCGCACGGGCGCGGCCCGTTCCCGGCGGTGCTCCTCCTGCACGACCACGGTTCCCGGTTCGACATCGGCAAGGAGAAGCTGATCCGCCCCTGGTACGACGAGGCCCGGCTCGCCTCCGCACGGGACTGGTCCGCCCGGTACTTCGGTGGCCGCTTCCTCGGCGACGAACTCGCGGCCCGCGGGTACGCCGTCCTCGCCGTCGACGCCTTCGGCTGGGGCGACCGGTCCGGCCTCACGTACGAGGCGCAGCAGGCGCTGGCCAGCAACCTCTTCAACCTCGGCTCCTCGCTGGCCGGACTGGTGGCCCGCGAGGACGTCCGGGCGGTACGGCTGCTGCGGAGCCTGCCCGAGGTGGACCGGGACCGGATCGCCACGCTGGGCTTCTCCATGGGCGGCTACCGGGCCTGGCAGACGGCGGCGCTCTCGCCGCACGTGTCGGCCGTGGTCTCGGTCTGCTGGATGACCACCCTCAAGGAGATGATGGTGGTCGGCAACAACACGCTGCGCGGCCAGTCGGCGTTCTTCATGCTGCACCCGGGCCTCTACCAGCACCTCGACATCCCCGACGTGGCGAGCATCGCCGCGCCGCGACCGGCGTTCTTCCTCGGCGGCGAGCTGGACCCGCTGTTCACCCCCGCCGGCACCGCCGGGGCGTACGCGAAGCTGCGCGCCGTCTGGCGCTCGCAGCGGGCCGACGCCCGGCTACGGACGACGACCTGGCCGGGAGTGGGCCACGTCTTCGGAACGGAGATGCAGGACGAGGCGTTCGGCTGGCTGGACCGTTGGATGCGCCCCTGACGTCGGCGCCTGGCCCGCGGGCCCCGGACGTTCGGTTTGTCGCGGACGAGGGCGGGAAAGGCCGCCCGGCGGGTGACGCGAGGCTGGGGACGGGAAGCTGATGCGCTGGTTCCGGGTGGGCGGGAGCGGGCCGGCCGCGGAGGACGCGACCAGGACCAGCCGGCCGGTCGGCGCGGAACGGGATCCGCGGCGGGTGACCGCGTTCAGCGACGGTGTCATCGCCATCGCCGTCACGCTGCTCGTACTGGAGATCCGCCCACCGGAGGACACCCGCCGGCTCCTGCACGGACTGCTCGAACTCTGGCCCTCGTACGCGGCCTACGTGCTGACCTTCCTGCTCATCGGGCAGATGTGGGTGAACCACCACGTGATGTTCGACCACATGCGGTCGGCGGACCGGCTGGTGCTGCTGTTCAACACGCTGCTGCTGATGCAGATCGCGTTCCTGCCGTTCGTCGCGGCGGTCCTCTCCTCGGCGTTCAGGTCCGGGCACGGCGAGCGGACCGCCGTCGTGCTGTACGGACTCTCGTACGGGATGGCGGCCGTGCTCTTCAACGTGATCTGGGAGTACGCCCGCCACGGCCGCCGCCTGCTCGCCCCCACGATCGACCCGGCCGGGGCGCGGGCGATCAGCCGACGGTTCCGCCCCGCGCCGCTGTGGATCGCCGCCGGCACCGGCGTGGGCGTGCTGAACCCCTTCGCCGGCGTGGTGGTGATCGCGGCGTTCATCCCGTTCTACTGGCTGCCGATCAAGGGCGAGATCCCCAGCCTGAGACGCGCCCGCGAGCGCGGTTCCCGGGACTGAGGGGCCGGCCCCGCGACCGGGCGTCACCGGGTCCCGCCACCCGGCCCCGCCGCCGGCCCCGGTCAAGGTCGAGGCCCCGGGCAAGTGCATCATGTGGGGCGGTTCCTACGGCAGCCAGTGGTACGAGAGCCCGTTCGAGCACTGCCCCTGATCCCGGACCCGATCGGCCCGCCCGGCGGGTACCGAACCGCGGTGCCGTGCGGAGGCAGCGTTGCGGGCGGTACCGCCGGGCGGGGCGAACGGGGTGGGCTCGGCGGGTCAGTCCGCCTGGTCGAGGAAGGCGAGCGTCACGGCCGCGAAGAGCGGGGAGGCGAAGAGGTTGTAGTGCGTGAGGCCGGGCAGGATCGCCAGCGCGTGGCCGCCCTTCGGCCGCCCCTCGCCCATCCAGCCCCCGTCGCGCAGACCGCCGTCGAGCAGCTTGAACGCCTCGGTGAAGTGGCTCGGCGGCGCCATGTCGGCGTCGGCGGCGACCAGCAGCGTCGGCACCCGCAGGCCGCGCACCTCCTCGGTGAGGTCGAAGTCCTTCGCCATCGCCTCGCCGATCTTGTCGAGCAGCTTCGGGAAGTCCTCGGGACGGGGCGCCACCCGCTGGTACAGCTCGTACATCGGGGTGCCCTTCATGAACTCGGCCGCCGCCGCGCTCACCTGGCCCTGCTGCTGCAGCATCTCCGGGTAGATGGCGTCGCGGCGGATGTGGGCCGAGGCCGCCACCACGCGCCCGACCTTCTCCGGGTGGCGGATCGCGACGTGGAGCGCCACCCCGCCGCCGAGGGAGTAGCCGACCACGTCCGGCTTCTCCAGCCCGAGGTGGTCGACGAGCGCGGCGACGTCGTCGGCCATCGTCCTCATGTCGAGCGGCCGGTCGACGTCGGCGGTCCGGCCGTGCCCCTGCAGGTCGACGGCGATGACCTGGTGGTGGTCGGCCAGGGTGGGCAGGATGGGCCCGAACATCTCCCCCGAGCCGAGTCCCCCGTGCAGCAGGATCATCGGGCGCCCCGCCCCGTACGTCTCGTAGTACAGGTTGATCCCGTTCACCTCGGCGTACGAACCCGAGCCGGCGGTGTCGGCGGTCCACTCCGTCGCGGTCATGATGACTCCTTCGTCTTCCCGATGTCGTCTTCCCGATGTGCTGGACGCTGGTGTTGACCGGGCGAGCACCGGAAACTCATCGCCGCCGGCGGTACCAATTTTTTTCCCGCGTTGTCGGAGGTCCCCGCTACGGTCACCGGGTGAGCGATGTGGCGACGGAGATAACGATCGAGACCCAGCTGGAGGAGTACCGGCGGGAGCTGACCGGCTACTGCTACCGGATGCTGGGGTCCGCCTTCGAGGCGGAGGACGCGGTGCAGGAGACCATGGTCCGCGCCTGGCGCGGCCACGAGCGCTTCGAGGGCCGCTCGGCGCTGCGGTCCTGGCTGTACCGGATCGCGACCAATGTCTGCCTGACCATGCTGTCCAGCGCCCAGCGGCGGGTCCGGCCGATGGATCTCGGCCCGGCCGGGTCAGGTCTGGCCACCGACCCGGGCGAGCCGCGTCCCGACGAGATCTGGGTCGGCCCGGTGCCGGACAGCCGGGTGCTGCCGGAGGGGAACGACCCGGCCAACCTGGTCGCCGAGCGCGAGTCGATCCGGCTGGCGTTCGTCGCCGCGTTGCAGCACCTGCCGCCCCGGCAGCGGGCCGTGCTGATCCTGCGGGAGGTGCTGGCCTGGTCGGCCCAGGAGGTGGCCGACCTGCTCGCCACGTCGGTGGCCAGCGTCAACAGCGCCCTCCAGCGCGCCCGGGCCACGCTCGCGGCCGCCGACACCGCCGCCGCCCTCCGCGAGCCGACCGACGAGGAGCAGAAGGCGCTGCTCGCGCGCTACGTACGGGCCTTCGAGGCGTACGACCTCGACGCGCTCACGGCGCTGCTGCACGACGAGGCGACGCTCTCCATGCCGCCGCTGCCGCTCTGGCTGCGCGGTCCGGCGGAGATCAGCGCCTGGATGGCCGGTACGGGCAACGGCTGCCGCGGCTCCCGCCTGGTGCCGGTCGCGGCCAGCGGCCGGCCGGCGTTCGGGCAGTACCGGCCCGCCGCCGGCGGCTCGGGGCACGAACCGTGGGCGTTGATCGTGCTGGAGGTGTCAGGCGGACAGATCACGGCCGTCAACAACTTCCTCGACACCGCCCGCCTGTTCCCGCTGTTCGGGCTGCCCGCCCGCCTCGACTGACGCCTCGGGTAGCGCCTCGGCGAGCCCGAACAGGCGCACGAGCCGGCGCACATCCGCTCCGGCGCCGCCGACGACCAGCCTGCGGCCGTACCGCGACGCGGTCAGCCGCAGCCGGGCCAGCGCCTCGACCGTCACCGCGTCGGGCACGGCGACGTCCGCCACGTCGCAGACCACGAGGTCACCGGCGGCACCGTCGCGACCGCGGAGCGATTCGGCGAGTCGGGCGCAGAGGAGAGGGATGTCGGCGCGCCGGACGGTCGCACCGACGGAGAAGGAGACCACGCTCATGGAATGGGGACCATCCGCGGCCCGGAAACTCACCGCCGTGGACGCGGATCCGGGGGATGTCGACCATCCGGCGCGGCGCGGCGAAACCGGCTCGACGGCGGGTGCCGGCGATGGCAGCATCCGCCGCGTGGTACCGCTGCGGATCGTCAGGGGCGACGCGACCAGCCCGCAGGCGAAGGGGCCGAAGATCGTCGCGCACGTCTGCAACGACCTCGGCGGGTGGGGCAAGGGCTTCGTCCTGGCGATCTCCCGCCGCTGGCCGGAGCCCGAAAGCGCCTATCGGCGGTGGCACCGTGAGCGGGCCGGCAACGACTTCGGCCTCGGCGCCACCCAGTTGGTCCAGGTCCGCCCCGACACCTGGGTCGCCAACATGGTCGCCCAGCGCGGCATCCGTACCGGCAGCGGCGGGCCGCCGATCCGGTACGACGCCGTCGAGCGCTGCCTGCGCGCCGTCGCCGAGCACGCGCTCCGGCTCTCCGCCTCCGTCCACATGCCGCGCATCGGCTGCGGTCTGGCCGGCGGCCGCTGGGAACGGATCGAACCGCTGGTGGTCGCGGCGCTGTCCGAGCGCGGCATCGCCACCACGGTCTACGACCACGACTGAGCGCCCACCGAACACGCGGTCGACGGGCCGAACCGGGCGCGGGCGGCCGCCGAGATGAAGGGTTTTCCAGGTGTGGGACGAGCTTGATCGGGTTCCGTGGAAGCGGCTGAGACACAACTACGGCGACGCCGCGCAGGTGCCCGCGCTGCTGCGCCGGTGCGCCGAGGACGACGCGGACCAGGCCGGGGAGGCCCTCGACGAGTTGGACAACCTGCTCTACCACCAGGGCGGCTGGATCTGCCCGGCGGCTTCCGCCGCACTGCCGTTCCTGGTGGACCTGGCGACCGGCACGGCCGCCCACCATCGCGCCGTGGTCGTCGCCTTGATTGGCCGCTTCGTCCACGAGGCGTCGATCGTCCAGGCTCGCGTCGTCGACCCGGACTGGCCGGAGACGGTCGAGCGGGAGGTCCCGCGGATGCTGTCGCTGCTCGCCGATCCGGACCCGCGGGTGCGCCGCGAGGCAACCTGGCTGGTGAGCCGCGCCGGGCTGCCGCACGAGCCGGTTCTCTCGGCGATGTGGCAGCGCTGGCGGGCCGAGCAGGACCGGGTCACCCGTTGGGATCTGGCGCTCGCCTTCGGCGACCTGCTCGCCCGCGATCCCGGCGCCGCCGACGTCCGCTCCGAGCTGCACGCCCTCCTCGATTCGGAAACCAACGCCGACACCCAACTGGCCCTCGCCGCCCTGCACGCTCTCGCCGGGTCCGAACCGGAGCTGCCGCCGAGCCGCCTCGCCGAGGCGGTTGCCGCGATCCGGCACGACGACGCGGCCGGCTGGCAGGACTCCGCGTGGTTCGGCGGCGGTTCGCGGCAGGTGATCGCGAACGCGACCGGACAGCTCATGCGCCGTGACCCGGCGCGCGCGACGAGTTTCGCCCTCGCCGTCGCCCGCGACTCGGACCATGACGAGCGGATCGCCGGTCTGGCGCAGGCCGCCGACCTGCTCGCCGAATGGCGGGCGGTCGCCCCGGCGCTGCTCGACTTCCTGATCGAAAGGTTGTCCGACGACGAGGCCGAGGTTCGCTTTCGCGCGGCGTACCTCCTGGGTTGCGTGCCCGACGCCAGCGCACCGGCGGCCGGTCGGCTCGCCGAGCTGGTCACGGACGCCGCCCTGCGGGACTCCCGACGGCAGGTCACGGTCGGCGACGGCGCGGTGTGGGCGCTCGCCCGATTGGGCGATCCGCGCTGCCTACCCGCGATCGCGGACCGGCTGGGCGGCCCTCGTCTGGGTTTCGCACAGAATCCCGAGTACATGTCCGCCGCGGGCACCTGGCCCGGGTTCTGGCTGCCGAGCGTCGACGAGGTGCTGGCCCCGCTGCGCGCGCACGCCGCCCACCTGCTGCCGTACGTGTTGCCCCGGTTGGCCGACGCGGACAATTCCGGCCTGGCCCATTCCCTGTGCCGGCTGCTGGGCGCGTGGGGTGCGGCGTCCGCGCCGGCGGTACCGCTGCTGCTGCCGCTGCTCGACCACGACGAGGTCGGTGGGTCGGCGGCGAGAGCACTCGGCGGGATCGGCCCGGCGGCAGCGGAGACGGCGCCGGCCCTGCGACGCCGCGCCGAGGCTCCGGCGGCCGCCTGGGCGCACTGGCGGGTCACCGGCGACCCGGCGGTGGCGCTCTCCGTGTTGGCGCGCCGGCTCGACGCCGACCCGCGCCACGAGACGCTGCGGGAACTGGGAGAGCTGGAACGGCTCGCGGCCGGCATGGCGGAACGGGTGCGGCAGCTCGCCGGCTCCGGCGACGACTGGGTACGCGTCGAGGCCGCCTACGCGCACTGTCGGATCACCGGCGACCCGGCGGTGGCGGTACCGGTGCTCACCGAGGTCGTACGGCCGCTCTCCGAGGCACGCTGTCTACCGGTGATGATCAACGCTCTGGAGCGACTGGCCCGGATCGGCGCGCCCGCCGCACCGGCCGTCCCGATAGCCCGGGCGGTGCGGGACAGCCCACGACGGCTGTCGTACTTCGGCGGCTGGCGGGTGTTCGCGGAGGACGAGCGACTGCGCGCCGCCGCGACAGTGCTGGCCGGCCCGGTCTGACCCGTACCCGCCAACCGGGCGCCCCCGGTCTCCTGGTCGCCGCCGCGCCGGTAAGGTCCGGTAGGGGTCGATGCCGCCCAACCGCAGGTTGAAGACCGCGCCAGGCAGGACACGGCCTAGCCGTACGCGCGGATGATGCGGCCGTTGTCGTCGCCTTCGACGCAACGCAGGTAGTGGTCGACGAGCTGGTCCATCGGCACCGGACGCATGCCGGGGAACTGTTCGGCGAAGGCGTCGACGGAGTCGGCGACCATCGTGGGGCTGACGACGTTGATCCGCATGGCCCGTGGTAGCTCGATCGCGGCCGACAGTACAAAGCTGTGCAACGCGCCACTGATGACGCCGCCGCCAGTGACGTGCGGCCATGCGTGGTCGGCGAAGATGCCGGAAGTCAGGGTGAAGGAGGCACGGTCAGTGCAGTAGTGCTGGCCGGTGAGGACCAGATCGACCTGCCCGAAGAACTTGGCTCGCATGTTCTCGAGCAACGCGTCCGGTGTCAGTGTCGTGAACTCGTCGAGCGCCCCGTGCGCGGCGATGCTGACGACGCCGTCGACTGTCCCGACCTCCTGGTACATGCCCTCGATGCTGGCGGGTGCGGTGAGGTCGACGTGCACGTCGCCCGAGGTGCGGCCGGCCACGACGACGTCGTGACCGCGGGATCGCAGTGCGGGCACCAGTCGACGTCCGATGGTGCCGGCGCCGCCGACGACGACGATTCTCATCGTGGTTTTCCTTTCGGGAGTCAGGGCCGGTGTCGCCACGGCTGACCGTTGATGGTGTCGACCTTCGCGGTCCTGTCGCTCATAGGTTCCGCTCGCGTCGTTGTTACCGCTGGCGTGGTCGATCCTTGATCACCCCGTCGCGACCGTCCAATACCTGTAGCCATAACCTGATGGCATGGATGCGGACACAGGGTTGCCGCGCCACTTCCTGTCGTCGCCGAGGAAGGTCACCTGATACCGGCTCAGACCTGGGCCGACGGGACGAGTCGCTCGTCCACACCACCGCTGCGCACGTAGGCAGCGATGCCGTCGGTCCAGAACAGCTCGCCGGTGAACGGGTCCGCCGAAGCCGCCACGGCAACGCGCGTCCCGGTTCGTAACGCGACGTTGACGCAGGCCAGTTGGCTTCGCGCGGCGTAGTTCAATGTTCCGCACAACGGGTCGACAAGCCACATGCGTCCGTTCCCGTCGAGACCGGTGCGGCCGCTCTCCTCGGCCAGCACCACGTCGTCCGGACGCGCCGTACGCAGGACGTCGAGGATGGCCTTCTCGGCCTCGACGTCCGCCGTGGTGGCGAAGTCGCCGGCGGTCTTCTGAAAGCGTGTCAACGATGATCCGTAGTGCGCACGGACGACCGCGGCTCCGGCTGCCGCCGCCTCGACGACCAGGGCCTGGTCAGTGATCGACATGACGCAACCATAGACGTCGCCGGGACCGAGCACGGGGACCGTACGAGCAGGACGGGCTGCTGGATCCACCGTGAGCCGCGCTCGCGCGACAGCACCGCCGACAGAGCCGACCCACGGAGCTTGGCCTAGATCTCCAGCCGCAGTCCGGCCCATCGGTCGAGCCATCCCTTGACCTCCACGCGGCGTTGCACCTCCACGCGGCCCGCCGCGTTGTCGAAGGCCGGAGACGGGCGGACAACCATTCCCACGAGGTCGGCCAGCCCATGGCAGGCGACCAGGCGAACACCGCCGCCCCGTAACGTGACCGCGACGCACGTTGCCGTTTCGGGCCATCGCGAGATCGCGTCCAGGGTCGACGTGTAGGGCCTCTCGCCATTGCGCAGGTGCATCCGCGCCTGATTACGAATCTCCCACGGCACCCCGGGCAGGGCCGCCACGGCCTGGGCCTCGGCGCGTGCGTCCTCGCGTGGGTCCCGCCGCGCCGGGTCGAAGTAGGCGACATCCACGTCGCGCTCCGGCGAGACCGGAAGGCCGCTGATCGCGTCCCAGACACGGTTGCGTACGAAGCCGGCACCGATCCACCAGTCCGGTAGTCCAAGGCCGGCCGCAGCCCGAAGGACTCTCATCGCTCCCGGGTCCGACTCGATGACGCCCACCACGTCCTGCGCGCTCATGACCACCCAGGGGACCCTAGACCAGCGGACGTACGCACCGTCGGCGAGGCGACGGCCGAGGGCGGCTTCTCGGGGGATGCCCGGCCGCCGTCGCGCCGTCGCCAACCGTCGACATGACGACGGGGCGAGCCGGTCGGCATCGCCAATACCGGCGTTCCGGAAGGACGCCCGGCGCGGGTCACCGTCCGATCGCGTGCGCGGCGGCGTGCCGCAGGGAGCGGCAGGCCACCACGACCCAGGCGGCGACGAGCAGCGCGTAGAGGACGACGGTGGGCCAGATGAACAGCTGGGAATGGCTACGGGCGGCGGTGGCGGCGGTGGCGGTCACGAGGGCCCCGAGGGGGAAGATGAAGGACCACCAGCTGGGCGCGAAGGACAGCCCCGCCCGGAACTCCCGTACGGTCAATCCCACCGCGAGTGCCAGCCACAACATGGCGAAGCCCCACACCGCAACTCCGCCCAGCAGCGCGAGGACTGCCGCGCCCTTGGCGTACGGCGCGGGGAGCGCGTCTGGCGCCGCCGTGGCCAGCGCACCCAGCCCCGTCACGACCTGGCCGAGAGCCCCCAGACCGATCCACACCGTGGGCACCATCGCGCCGGTGGGCGCGTCGTGGTGCACCAGCCGGCTGTAGACCATGGCCAGCACCAGCAGCACCGCAATCAGCCCGAGCCCGAACAACGCGTAGCAGCTGAGCAGCAGAGCCAGCCGTAACTGCCCAACGGGCGCGTGCGGGACGAGCAGCGCGCCCGTGGTGGCCGAGACCAACGGTGGTACCACCGGCATCAGCCAGCCACCGAACGCCGCGTCCGGCGCGAAGCGATGCCGGGTGACCATGAGATACGGCACCGCACAGGCCGTGGCGAGGCCGAGTGCGGTACCAAGCGCCCACAGCGCGCCGCCCAGATCCAGCGCGGCCCGCGACCCGATCACCGGTTGACCGAATTGCAGCGCCCCGGCACCCACCGTGAGCAGCGCCACGGCCGGTGCGCCGAAGAATTGAGCCTGTATCGGATCGGCGGCGTGCAGCCGCAGCACCCGCTGCCGGACGTAGCCGACCATCAGTACGACAAGCAGGAGGCCGGCCGCCAACCAGACGACCGTGGCGGCGGTTCGCAGCCCGGGGAAGCTTCGGGGCAGGGTGGCGGCCGCGTTGGCGACGATCCCGGTGCCCATCACGGCCGCGAACCAGCTGGGGCTGAGCAGCGGACGACCCGCGCCGTTCGCCGTGGGTCGCCGAGAAGGGGCAAGGTAGCGAAGCTCTTGGTCCGCGTCACCCTCGGTCGAAACGGCTCGGGCACCGCCGCGGCGTGTCACGGCATCGAACATCCTGGTCACAGGGCCTCGATGGCGGAGTCCACGATGCGTTGCACGCGTTCGCTGGTGCCGCCGGCCCGGACCAGGACGCTGGTACCGATGATCGTGGCCAGCAGGCCGCTCGCGGCGTCGGCGGGGGGCTGGTGGCCGGTCAGCTCGCCCGTGGAGCGCCCGTACGCGATGGTGGCACGGAAGGCTTCCTCGATCCGGTCGAAGAGGGCGTTGCCGATCTCGGTGACCGCCGCGTCGGTCTCGGCGAGTTCGCCGATCGCGTTCACCACCAGGCAGCCGCGCCGGTGGTCGCCGAAACCGGTCATCTCCTCGACGACAGCCCGCAGCCTCGACCGTACCGGGCCGGGCTCGTCCAGGAGCTCGACGAGAGCCGTGGCGCGCAACGAGCTGTAGGCGAGTAATGCCTGGGTGAACAGGTTGTGCTTGCTGTCGAACGTGTTGTACAGGCTGCCCTTGCCGATACCCAGCTCGTCGGCGAGGCCCTGTGGGCTGGTGGCCCCGTACCCCTGGCGCCAGAAGACATCCATGGCCATCCCGACGGCGGCGGCCGGCTCGAACTTCGCGGGTCGTCCCATGAGCTCAACCTAGGCATATTTGACCTCCAGGTCAAATATGCGGTCGCACCGGCGACCGCTCCGCCGGGCCAAGCTCTTGATCAGGCGAAGTAGTGGCCCTGTCCGAGGTCGGCGATCAGCCCGGGCCGAGCTGATCGCAGCGGCCCGGGCGACCGTCATGTGACCGGCCCGCCGACGGGGGCGACGCCGGTGACCCCCAGGCCCGGGGTCTCGGGCAGCACGACCGTCGCGCCCTCGTAGCGCATGCCCCCGGTCACGGCGCCACGCGCGAGCCACCAGACCGCGTCCAGGTCGCTGACCACGCTGGTGCCGTACGCCGCCACGAGGCTGGCCGCCGCCCCGACGCCGATCTCGGTCTCCAGCATGCATCCCACCATGGTGCCCAACTGCTGGGCCTCGGCGAGTTCCAGCAGGGTACGGGCCGACCGGAGGCCGCCGGACTTGGCCAGTTTGACGTTCACCATGTCGGCCGCCCGGCGGCGGATCACCTCGACCAGATCGGCGACGCCGAAGACCGCCTCGTCGGCCATGATCGGAGTCTCGACCCGGTCGCTGACCCACGCCAGGCCATCGAGGTCCCGGTGGTGCACGGGCTGTTCGACGAACGCCACCCCGGCGCCCGACTCCTCCAGCGCGCGGATGACCCGTACCGCCTCCCGCGGGGTCCACCCCTGGTTGGCGTCGACCCGGATCTCGACATCGGGGCCCGCCGCCGCCCGGACCGCCGCGACCCGGGCCACGTCACCGTCGGCGTCGGTCCCCACCTTCACCTTCAGCACGCGGTAGCCCTCCCCGACCCGTCGCGCGGCGGCGTCGGCCAGGCCGCCGGCATCACCGGCGGAGACCGTCACGTCGGTCGGCACGGCGAGTCGGGCGCCGCCGAGCAGGTGGGCCAGCGGTACCCCGATCCGGCGGGCCGCCAGGTCGTGCAGTGCGACGTCGACCGCGGCCTTCGCCGACTCGTTGCCGATCACCGCCGCGGCGACCGACCGGCAGTTCTCGACCAGGTCCTCGGCCGCCCGCCCGACCAGCAGCGGCCCGAAGATCTGGGCGACGCACGCCTCGGCGCTGGCCAGCGAGGACCCGGTCACCGTCCACACCTCCGGGGCCTCACCGAAGCCGGACCGACCGTCATCGTCGACGATCTCCACCACGACGGTGGAGACGGTCGTGAGCCGGGCCAGCGCGGTCACGAACGGCGTGTGCAGCGGAGCCACGAGCCGGTGGGTACGGACCTCACGAATTGTCACGGGTATCCCCCCTGCCGGCCCGCGCCCGCCGCGCGTACACCTCTATCTCGATCCTCATCCGAGGGTCGGCGAGGCCGCACACGAGCATCGTGGCGGCCGGCCGGACGTCGCCGAAGCAGCGGCGCAGGACCGGCCAGCACGGCTCGAAATCGTCGCGGTCGGGCAGCAGGTAGCGCACCCGCACCACGTCGGCGAAGGTGCACTCCGCCTCGGTGAGCGCGGCCTCGATGTTGCGCAGACACTGCTCGGCCTGCTCCACCACGTCGTCGGAGATCGTCATGGTGGTGTAGTCGAACCCGGTCGTCCCGGACACGTGCACCCAGTCGCCGTCCACGACGGCACGGGCATAGCCGATCTGCTCCTCGAAGGTCGAGCCGCTGAGGATCGCGCGTCGCTCTCTCATCTGCCGAACGCTAGGTGCGCGGCGCTGATACGTCCAATACACCCTCGGGCATGCCGTGATATCTCTAGGCGTATGGCGCGCCCCGAACTCCCCCTCCCGCAACTGCACGCGTTCGTCGTGCTCGCCGAGGAACTCCACTTCGGCCGCGCCGCCGCGCAGCTGGGCATCGCCCAGCCGCCGCTGAGCCAGCAGATCCGCCGCCTGGAGGAGAGGGTCGGCCACGCGCTGTTCAGCCGCGAACCGGGACGGGTCACGCTCACCCCCGCCGGCCGGGAACTGCTGCCCGCCGCGCGGCGGGCACTCGCCGACCTCGCGGCCGGCCTGGCCGCGGCCCGGGCCGTCGGCAGCGGCCACGCCGGGCCGCCTACGGATCGGTTTCGCCGCCTCCCTCGCCCTGACCGTCCTGCCCGACCTGCTGCGCACCTTCGGGCAGCGCTTCCCCGACGTGCAGCTGGACATCCGGGAAATGACCACCGCGCCGCAGTTCACCGCCCTGTACGACAGGAGCATCGACATCGGCCTGCTGCGCGAACCTCCCGCCGACGCGGAACTCGGATTCCGGACGATACTCAGCGAGCCCTTCGTGGCCGTGCTGCCGGCCACCCATCCGCTGGCCGCCCAACGGACCGTACGGCTCGCCCAGCTGGCGGACGCGCCCTTCGTGCTGCTGCCCCGCGCGGCCGGCCCGCAGCTGTACGACCAGATCACCGGCCTCTGCACCGCGGCGGGCTTCACGCCACGGATAGGTCAGCACGCGGTGGAGTGGCAGACCGTGTGCGCGCTCGTGGAAGCCGGCCTGGGCGTCTCGCTGGCGCCGGCGAGTATCCGACGCATCCGCCTCAGAGGCGTGGCCTTCCGCAGGGTCGAGCCCGGCACCGCCCGTACGCGGGTCGCCGTCGCCTGGCGCAAGGACGACCGGAACCCTTTGGTCGAACACCTGCTGGCGACCGTCAGCCAAGCTCCGCCGGACAGCGCCAACCGCCTGGCCGACGGCGCGCGACCCCGGTAGATCGCGCGCGGGTCGGACCTTCGTGGCGAGCTGACCGATGAGGCTAGCTGGCTGCGGTCCGGGGATCGCCATCCGTTTCGTCGACGCCGGCTATCGCGGCCAGGTCCGCCTCCGGTATGTCCAAGGCGCGAGCGATCTCCCGGACCAGGACGGGGTGCGGGTTGTGCGATCCGGTTCGCGCCGCATTGATGGTCGCCATGGCGCGAAACGTCTTCCTGGCCAGTTCCCCCACTGAGACCCCGCGGTTGTCCATCAGTTTGCGCAGTACGGCGCCGAACGGGTGCGGATCCGGGCGGCCGGCCTCCGCCAGTGCTGGACCGACAACCATGTCCCCGATCTTCGCCTGGAACCGCAGCAGCCGATCACCCTCGAAACGGACCCGCGCGGAGAACGCCAGCTCTTGCCCGGCATCGCCACCGAGCGTCCCTGGTACGGAGACCTCGGTGAACCGGTTCTTCTGCCGGTCATGATTGCTGGCGACCTCGCGCGGATAGGCCGGTTCGACCTGCGTGACCCGCCAGGCAGTGTTCCACCAGGGAAGTTCGCCCAGCAGGTCGTTGAAGAACGGCGGCAGGATCGCGAGGTCGACCGGTTCCGGCCGCTCTGCGTGCACGATCCCGGGCCAATAGGTCAACGCTGTCAAGACTGCGGGGCTGAGCGTACGGCCAGCGAGATGCATCGTTGCAGGGTAGTCGCCGAACACCGGCGGCACAGCGAGTGCTGGCCGGCTCCGGCCCGGACAGCCGCAGCACGTACCGAGCGGCCGTCAGCGAGTGCGGAAGAACAATTGATCCAGCAGTTGAACACTGGTGAGGCTGGCGATCAGCGTGTACGGGTCGCCCAGACCGGTTGCCGGGGCTCGTCGTTGTGCACGACGATGTCGACGTGCTCGGTCGGGCGGACCGTAGCGAAGTAGAGCCGTTGGGAGGGGATGTAACGCTCGTGCCAGCGTCGTTCGACCTCGGCCCGAGATGACACCCGGCGCTCGCGGATCACGGCACGATCGACGGTCTTGTCCAGCGCGGTCGACACGAAGACGCGCAGTTCCCACCGGCCGATCAGTTCCGGGCGCAGGAGGAAGACGCCGTCGAAGACCAGCACGGCGTCGGCGGGGGCAGTCGTGACCGGCGGGGAGAGCACGATATCCGCCGTACGGTCGTAGACCGCGGGTTGAAAGCGCCGATCTCCAGACGGGCCGAGCGGATCGAGAAGAACCCGGTTCAGCGTGTCGTAGTCGTGAGCGTCGAAGTAGCAGCCTTCGGCCGAGTACTCCCCGCGCGGGTAGCGCCGCGCGCGGGGGAAGAGGAAATCGTCGATTGTCGCGCGGATGACGTCTCGGCCCCGGGTGCGCAGGACGGCGGCCAGCTCGTCGGCGAGCGTGGTCTTGCCGGCGGCGGGCGGTCCGTCGATGGCAACCCGCGTCGGGTGTGTGACCGTGACGGATCCGACCGCCTCAGCCAGGCGGTCGAGCATCTCCTCGCGGGTGCCTCGCTCCATGTCCTGCCTCGTCCTACCCCTCGGGCTACCACCCACGGGAAACCCGAGGACCGCTTCCTGTACCCGCGTTTCCTTCTGGAAGTCTGCGCCGAGCCGCTCGGTTGCCCCTCGGACGTGACCGAAGAACGGTGCGGCTCGGTTCAGGTCGTCAACGACTTGAGGGCATTGTCCAGCGTGGTGAAGACAACGTCTGGGCCGCCGTCCCAGTGGGGCGTCGGATCGGGCTGGCCCGGAGCCGGCGCCCAGAGCCACCAAACGTTCTGCCAAGGGTCGAGCATCCTCCCGAGGGTCGACTCACCGTAGAACGGGGTTGGTTCGGTGACGGTAGTGGCGCCGTGACCATTGGCGCGCCGCAGCACCGTCGCCACGTCGCGAACCCATACCTGGAGCAGACCGGGTCGCGGTGGCCAGCCGTCGAGCCGATCGGCGATCATCAGATCGACGTTACCGAGACGTAGCTGGGCATGGATCAGCTTGCCATCGGGCAGCGGCGTCCTCGCCTCGGTGGCCTCTTGGACCCCGAAGACCTCGGATACGAAGGTGACGAGGCCGGCCGCGTCATCCACGATCACGAACGGGTTGAGGACGGCACCGGCGTGGGGAACCGACCGCTGCGGAAGCAGGATCTCACTGTTCATGTCAGGAATCCTGGCAGCAATACCGGCCAGGTTTTGACCGCTACGACGGCAATCGGCATCCGGAGCCGGTCGTCTTGATTTCGAGGTGATATTTTGCCGCGATGCCGATCCGGCCCGTGACGGGTATGGCACCGCTGCCGGTAGACACCCCGGACGATGTTGCCGCGCTGATGGAACTCCTCCAACGGCCCGACTCGGACACCCGAGGGCTCGGTGACCACCTCGCCTTCCTCGCGGGCACTCGGCCGGAGCTGTTCCGGCCGTACCAGGAAGCAGTCATCACCAACATGCTGGAACGGTTCGACGTCAACTTCGAGGACCAGTGCCTGCTGTTGGGCGGCGCGCCGGATCAATGCGTGGAGCACCTGGCGCGAAGGCTGCGTCAGCACCGGTCATTCCGCGACGCCTGGGCGCTCGCCGCGATCGGCAGCGCCGCCGCCCTGGACGCGATCGCGGACGATGTACGCCACGGTGGAGACCGCGAAGAGTACGAACTCTGCGGAATCTGGGTGCCACCCACAGGACCAGCACGAAACCGCTTCTCGCCCCACCGCCGCGCCGTTTTCCTCGCCCCCATCGACAAGCCGGGAGAACTCGCTGCCGTCGATCACCCGGTGGGCCTGCCGGTCGACCAGGTAGCACAGCGCCCCTCGACCACCCCGATCTCCTGGCACTACCTGTCGCTGCGCCACACCGACGTGCCGGGCCTGCCAGCCTGGCCGGCCGACCGGGTACACCTCGTCGGGATACGGGCAGGGTGTTCGTGGACTCTCCACGCGGGCATCGACGACTACGGCCGCTACCACAGTGAGGCCATCACGTACGACGAACCGCCCTCACCCGCGGAGCAGGAGACCTACCGCTTACTGGAGGCCCCCGATACCGGGCTGGGCTCGGTGGAACTTCGGTGCTACGACGCCGACCTCGTATATTGCAACGGGCACATCCAGCTCACTCCTGGTGTCGTCGGCACCGCCGGCGGCCCGCCGATCGGGCTCTACACCAACCCGTCCTGCCGCTCCTGCGGGCGGCTGATGTTCCACGTCGTCACGGTCGAGAACCAGATCCGCGAGTACGGCGACGGCTGGCGCAGCCTCTTCATCTGCGAGGACTGCCAGACCGTTGCCTGCAACGCCACGGGATGGAACTGACCGCCGCCGTCCTCATCGTGATCGCTGCTCGTAATGACGCACCTTTAACGTCCGGTGGACGGTTTGCCGCTATCCGCGCCTCGCACGGCTGGAGGCGTCGGGCGGGGCCGGGCGCCGGCCTGACACGCCGGCGGCCTTGCCCAAAACATCTTAGTCAATAAGATAACTGCATGGACATATCGACTGACTTCTCGGTGGCAATCGCCGGCGCCGGCCTCTCCGGCCTCTGCCTCGCCCAGTACCTGCTGCGCGCCGGCATCGACGTGCACGTCTACGAGCGGGACCCGGGCCCCTTCGTCCGGCAGCAGGGCTACCGGATCATCCTCGACCGGTACGGGCTGGAGGCGCTGCGCGAGAGCCTGCCCCGCCCGCTGTACCGCCTGGCGCTGACCACGGGCGACGAACCCGGCGGGCGCCTGCGCTTCACCGACAGCCGACTGCGGGACGCATTCACCATCACCTTCAAGGACGAGCCGTACGCGACCCGCCAGGTCGACCGGTTGACCCTGCGGTCGATCCTGATGTCCGGGCTGGACGGACGCATCCACTACGGCAAGGCCGCCGTCGCGGTGGACAGCGGCGGCCCGGCCGGGCCGCGGCTGCGGTTCACCGACGGCGGGGCCGTCGCGGCGACCGTCGTCGTGGGCGCGGACGGCGTCGGCTCGGCGCTGCGCGAGCAGATCATGCCGGACGCCGGGCCGGCGAACACCCCGATGGCGGGCATCTACGGCCGGTCGCCGCTGCGGCGCAACGGCGAGAGCGTCATTCCGGACGCGCTGCGTACCAGCGGGGTCCTGGCCATCGCCGACCGGCCGAGCCGCGCCTTCTTCTTCACCTCCATGCGGTTCGGCGAGAGCCCGCGGGAGGCGTTCGCGCGCCTGGCTCCGGGCAGCTATGCGCCCACCGGCGACGACTACGTCATGTGGGGGCTGCTGCTCCGGCAGGAGGAGGTGCCCATCGGCATCCGCGGGAACGTGCTGGCGCTGCGGGAGCTGGCCGCGCGGATGAGCACGGACTTCCACCCGCTCGTCCGGCGGCTGGTCGACACCGCCGATCTGGACGCCACGGTGCTCAACCTCTTCGCCACCGGCCGGCGCCCGCGACGGTGGGCGGTGCCCCGGGCGACGATGATGGGCGACGCCGTGCACGTCATGCCGCCGTTCGGCGCGCACGGCGGCAACACCGCGCTCCGCGACGCCGCTCTGCTCGGCCACAGGCTCGTCGAGGCCCGGGCGAGCGGCATGCCGGTGGAGGAGGCGATCGCCGGCTACCAGGACGAAATGGTGCCCTACGCCTTCCGCGCCGTCGACACCGCCGCCGGGCTGATGCGCCGCCTCACCGGGGGCGCGGCCGCGCCGCACTGGGTGCTGACCCGCGTGCTACCGCGCCTGCACCGGGTCACCGTACCGGAGGCATGATTGCGGGCATGTCCCACGAGCCGGACCGTGCCTCCGCGATCGCCGACCTCATGCGCGCCGGGCGGGAGACCTCGCGGCTGTCCATGGTGTTCCGGTACGCCATCGCGGACCGGCTGGGCCTCACCGTGAGCGACCTGGAGTGCCTGGACTTCCTGGCGGACGTCGGGTCCGCCACCGCGGGGCAGGTCGCCGAGCGCACCAACCTCACCACCGGGGCCGTGACCAGCATGCTCCGCCGGCTCCAGCAGGCCGGCTACGTCACGGCCGAACGCGATCCGGCGGACCGGCGGCGGGTGATCGTCACGCTGCGGCCGGAGCGGATCGCCGAGTTGGAGCGCCCGTACGAGCGGTTCGCCGAGCGGGCGGAACGGCTCATCGAGGGCTACAGCGTCGAGGAGATCATGCTGCTGGTCCGGCACTTTGGCCGCATGCAGGCGATGTACCTCGCCGAATTGGACCGCCTCCGCAGCGGCGACACCGCGCAGCGGTCCGCATGAGGCCCGGTCGCGTGGCTGACCCGGCACCCTCCCGCGCACATCGGCGCCCGTGCCGTCGCGCTCCCGGTCGCCCTGCGTCAGGGCCGGCCGCCGCCGCGCGCGGGCTTCGATCGGGAAACGTGGGCGCTACCGCAGCTGGTCGCGGCGGCGGGTCAGGTTGGCGGTCTGGGCGGTGTTGCCGGCCAGCCTGATGGCCCGGTCGTAGGCCGCGCGTGACTGCTGACTTCGGCCCAGCCGGCGCAGCAGGTCGGCGCGGGTCGCGTGGTAGGCGTGATAGCCGGCCAGCTCGTCCTCAAGCCGGTCGACGGTCGCCAGCGCCACCTCCGGTCCGTCGAGCTCGGCGACCGCGATGGCCCGGTTGAGGGCGACGATCGGCGAGGGGTCGAGGCGGACGAGTTGGTCGTAGAGGGCGACGACCTGCGACCAGTCGGTGTCGCGGATGTCGCGGGCGGAGGTGTGCACGGCGTTGATCGCGGCGAGGAGCTGGTAGCGGCCCGGAGCCACCCCGGCGGCGGCAGCCGCGAGGCGCTCGCGCACGAGCCGGTGCCCCTCGGCGATCAGCGCCCTGTCCCACGCCCCACGGTCCTGCTCGTCGAGGGTGACCAGTTCGCCGCCGGCCGAGACCCGGGCGGCGCGGCGGGCCTCGGTGAGCAGCATCAGCGCCAGCAGCCCGGCCACCTCTCCGTGCCGCGGCAGGAGCGCGCGGATCAGGCGGGCGAGCCTGATCGCCTCGGCGGTCAGTTCGTGACGTACGGGGTCGGCGTCGGGGCCGGTCGCCAGGTAGCCCTCGTTGAAGACGAGATACAGCACGGCGAGTACGCCGGAGACGCGGGCCGGCAGGTCCTCGGCGGACGGCACGCGATACGGGATCCGAGCCGCCTTGATCTTGGTCTTCGCGCGGGTGATCCGTTGCTCCAGGGTGCTCTCCCGCACCAGGAAGGCGCGGGCGATCTCGGGCACGGTCAGCCCGCCGAGCATGCGCAGCGTCAGCGCCACGCGGGCTTCCATCGCCAGTGCCGGGTGACAGCAGGTGAAGATCAGCCGCAGCCGGTCGTCGTCGATGGCGCCGAGAGGCTCGGGTGGGGTGTTGTCGTACACCAGCTGAGCCTCCCTGTGCTTGTCGTCGCGCTTGTTCTCGCGCCGGATCCGGTCGATGGCCTTGCGGTTGGCGGTGGTGGTCAGCCAGGCGCCGGGGTTGGGGGGTACGCCGTCGGTCGGCCACCGCTCGACGGCGGTCGCGAACGCCTCGGCCGCCGCCTCCTCGGCGATGTCGAGATCCCCGAACCGCCTGGTCAGGGCGGCGACCACCCGGGCCCACTCCTCGTGGTGGGCCCGGGTGACCGCCTCGCGGACGTCGTGCCTGTTCACAGGAACGGCCGTACCTCGGTCTTCCGGTTGCAGGCCCTCGACCCGGCGGCGGCGAGCTTGAGCGCCACGTCGAGGTCGGGGGCCTCGACGATCCAGAAGCCGGCGAGGTACTCCTTGGACTCCAGGAAGGGCCCGTCGGTGACCAGCGTCTCCTCGCCCCGGTTGTCGATGACGGTGGCCGTGTCGGGCGCGGCGAGCCCGCCGGCGAAGACCCAGTTGCCCTCGGCCTGGAGCCGCTCGTTGAACACGTCGATCGCGGCGCCCTCGTCCGGGGTGGCGAGGCTGGCCTGGTCGTGGATTACGGAAATCAGGTACCGCATCTGAAGATCATCTCCGATGGTGTCAGGACAGTGTGGTTCGACGGTCAGGGGCTTCAGGTCGTCGCGTACCGCGGACGCCCGGCCGGCCGGAAGACCTGGGTCGTCACGCCCTTCGCGTCGACCCGCGACTCGACCAGGTCGAGCGCGAGATCCGGACCGGTCTCCGGGAACAGTCTCGCGCCCTGGCCAAGGATCACCGGGATCACGATCAGAGTCATCTCGTCGACCAGATCGTTGGCCAGCAGCCACCGGGTCAGGCCGCCACTGCCGTGCACCTGCAGCTCACCTCCGGGCGTGGCCTTCAGCTCACCGATGGCCGCCGCGAGGTCACCGCGGAGAACGGTCGTGTCCGCCCAATCAGGCGCGGTGAGGGTGGTCGAGGCAACGTACTTGGGGGCCTCGTTCAAGGCCACCCCGATGGGATGTGCGCGCATCTGGTCGACTGATCCCCAGGAGCCGGCGAACAACTCGTAGGTCCGCCGGCCGAACAGGAACGCGTCGGCGCGCTGGTAGGTCTGCGTGATGAACGCCCTGGTCTCGTCGTCACCCGCGCCCAGCGCCCATCCGCCGCGCTCGAACCCGTTCCTGCGGTCCTCATCCGACGCGGCGCCGTTTCCCTGCATCACGCCATCGATGGTGACCTGGGTCATGGTCGTCAGCTTCATGATCGCGGTTCCCTTGCTTGGCGCCGCCCCTCGTGGGCGGCCTCACCCCTGCTACGAACGCCACCGCCCCGATCCGACAGCCCGCCCGAATTTTCTCCAGAGGATTTTCCGGGGACGCCGGTCGTCACCGCTCCGACGGCACGAGAGTTTCGCAGCGGCTGCGCTCCGCCTCGTCAAGCACGCCACCGCAGAGACCTCCTGGACGATGCGAAGCACCGGACGGCAGCCAAGCGCCTGGGAAGGCGCAACCCGCAGGCAAATGAACCCAACTTGAGCCTTCCAGCACGCCGGTACGGAGATACGAGAAACGCGGCCGTGTTCGCACTCGACTTCCTGGTGAGGCGAGCAGCGCGAGGCCGGCCTGGTAGGGCTGAAAGGCGAGATGTGCGCGCCTGATCACGGTGGCAGCGATGCCTACGACAGCGCGTGTGGGCCGTGGGGCACCCGGTCGCCGGGCTCGCCCTCGTGGCACCATGTTGCGCTATGGATCATCAAGGGCAGCTTCGCCGTGCCGCGCTCGCGTTGGGCATCCCGGACGACGAGGTCAGCCGGTTCATCCAGCACCTCCGTTTGTCGATCCGGTTGAGCGGAGGCTCCAGCGGTGTTCCGGTCGGGCAGTTCGGCGGGTTGCCCCGGCTGCCCGTGGGCATGGACTGGCCGTCCGGCGAGGTCAGTCCGTTGCCGTTCATCTTCTCGGTCGACTGTGCAGCGCTGCCAAGAATCGACGGCTTCGGCCTGCCGGCAGACGGCTCGCTGCTGTTCTTCCTCGACCACGAGCAGGCCGCTGCCACCGGAGAGCGGAGGTACGGGCGAGTCGTGTACGTGCCGGCCGGCACCGATACCGAGGTGGCGGCAGGACCCACCGACCACGCGTTCGTCGACGAGCAGTACGACCTCGGCGCCACGCTGCGCGCGGAGTTCCCCGATTGGTTCGGGGCGGACGAGGACGACGAGGACGAGGACGACCTGTCGCCCTTCCAGCAGCAGTTGGCCCGTGACCTTGAGCGTGACCTGCCGCACCTCGACGAACTCTGCGCCCTGGCCAATGATCTCTGGCCGCCTGACAACGGGTACGCCAGCGCCTATATCGGCGGGTACGCCGACGAGGAGGTGATCAAGAGTATTGCGGAGCAGACCCTCGCGTGGCGCGAGAAGACCGGCGAGATCGTCATCCCGGTCGCGAAATGGTATTCCGAGGTGGAGAAGGAGACCCACCGGCTGACGAGTGAGTGGGTGTCGCTCGCCCGCTTCCCCGTAGCCAACTAGTTCTACTACCGGAGTGACGGGAGCTTCGTGATCCGTCACGAAGACCTGGCCGCTGGTCGGCTGGGCGAGGCGCTTTCCGTGGCTGAGTTGATCCCATAGCACACCGGCGGCGCCGGATACGGCCACGATCTGCGTCGCCGGCGATGCCGACGCCAGATGCCGGGCATCCGCTATTGCCGAGTTGAGTGCACCTGATCGTGGCGAAATGATTGGTCTGAGTTTCCCAAGATCGAACTCTTATTCGCCAGCTCCTGCGAATAACTGAAACGCTGCCGAGATAGCTATCGCGACGCCGGTCAGCATAAAGCCAACCCCCGCGACGTACCTTCCCACCTGGCTCCCGGTCCTCAACTTCTCCCTAGCGTCTAGCTCGCTTGCGAACCAACCTCTTTTCCACTGGCTCTCAGCAATTCGACGTGCGTGTTCGTCGGCGACACCAAAGAGGTTTGCCACCCATATAAGCCCGACAAACGCCACCAGGAGCCCGAAACCGATCATGGCCAGCCAGCTAAGGATGGGGTACTTCGGCACCGCGGCTCCTCATGAACGTCTGCCTTGGCCTTTCGAGAGCGACGATAGGTGATGTGCGCAAACAAGAGCTTCTCTCCGGTCAGACCCGACAGGGCAGAACGACCAGCATGGCGCCATTCCGCCTCTCCAACACACTCACATGCCGCGATCCGGACACCAAGGAAGATGACCGCTGGCGTGCCGGTGAGCGTCCAGACATGGCCGATGAGCGGATCCTGGCCAGCGCCCCCTATGCACCAGAATCGGCGGATGGATGATCACCAACTCGTCGGCTTCCTGCGCCGGTGCAACGAGGCAGACAACCACGCCTACGCCGAGGTTGCGCAACGGTTCGGCGGCGAGGCGCTACTCGACAGCCACCTGCCGATGCTTGACCTGGTCGACATGCTTGCGCGGGAGTGGCAGACCATGGACCCGGCCGACGACCGCTACGCCGGCCTCACCTACGCGCTGCGCACCTTGGTGCGGGCTTACTCTGATCCCCCTGTCTGAGCGCCCATCAGGCGACGGTGGACACAGCGGCACCCCGCCCGCTTCTGGACAGGCCAGCCTCTGGCACCGAATAGCCGGGCGATTCTGATCTGGGCCCCTAACCCCTTGGCCGAAGATCAGGTGTACGGATTTGCCGCCGATCGCGCGCTACTGATGGTCACCGCATAGGCATCGCCCATGTGCGGAGATTGCGGTCTCAGGCGCGCCGGGTGAAGTCTTCGCCTCGTGTGAGACGAATAGGTCGCCCTCGGTCGCGATCCACAACGCATCGCCGCAGGCGTCCATCGCGCGTGATGCCGCCGGAGCGGCTGCGTGACGGGCAGCGCCGTCTCGCGGATCTTCCCGCCGACTCAGAGCAGGTGTTGGAGGTGGCGTAGCGCCCGACGCCGACAGCCGCAGCACCGTCTACGGGCGTACGCCTCGGCGTTCCCGGTGGCGTGCAGGTTCCTCCAGGCGCGATGGGTCAGGCCCAGCGCGCTTTGTACGGGGTCGCCGGCCCAAGTGCTGGTCGCCGGTGAGCAGATACGCCGAACGGGGCAACGCCGGCGTTCCGGCCCGGACAAACGCGTCGAGGTCAGCAGCGAGAGCGTCCACGCCCGCCTCTTCCCGACCGAACATGAGGTGGCATACCAGCCAAGACGACAAGTAGCGGGGAAGGTTGGGGCCAATCGAAGATCAGGCGGCCGGATCCTTGCGATCGGTCCACTCGTCGGGCAGGTCCTCCGGCAGCAGCGTGGTCAGCTCTGCGGCAGCCTGGATGTCGCCCTTCGCGATCCGGTTGGCATGCTCGGCCACCATGGTTTCGAACGTACGCCGCGCCGTCCGGCCATTGCCGAAGCCCACACCACGGTGCAGCTGCGCGTAGTACGCCAGCAGTTCGCCGCGGGTCTCCTCGGTCAGGGTGTAGTCGTGGCTGGTCGCCAGCGACTCGGTGATCCGCACCAGCTCCGACGCGCTGTAGTCGGGGAACTCGATGGTCCGCCCGAACCGTGACTCGAGGCCGGGGTTGGCGGCGATGAACCGGGCCATCTCCCCGGTGTATCCGGCGACGATGACCACGACCTCGTCGCGGTGGTCCTCCATCAGCTTGACCAGCGTGTCGATGGCCTCCCGGCCGAAGTCGCGCGCGGCGTCCTCCGGCGCGAGCGCGTACGCCTCGTCGATGAACAGCACTCCGCCGCGGGCGCGATTGAAGACCTTCTTCGTCTTTACCGCCGTACCGCCGACGTGCTCGGCGACCAGGTCGACCCGGGCCGACTCCACTAGGTGGCCCTTGGCGAGCAGACCCAGCGCGGCCAGAATCCGCCCGTAGATGCGGGCGACGGTGGTCTTGCCGGTGCCCGGGTTGCCGGTGAAGACCAGGTGGCGGCTCATCGGCGGGGTCTTCAGCCCGGCCGCGGCCCGGCGCTGGCCGACGACGATGATGTCGATGAGCGTCCGCACCTGCGCCTTCACCTCGGCCAGGCCGATCAGCGCGTCCAATTCGGCGAGTGACTCGTGAACGAAGCCCTCCGCCGCCACGGACGTCGGCGCCTGCGGCTCGCCCTGCTCGGCGGCGGGCCGGGTGTCCGGCTCGGGCCGGCTTTCGTTGACCGTACGGCCGCCGACGTCGACGCTCGTCACCGGCACTGGTGCGCCCCGCTGCACACCCACCTCGTCCTCTTCCCCGTTGGCGTACGAGGCGCAGGCGGTGAGCGCCGCATCGACGTGCAGCGCGAAGCCCGCCTCCTGGTTCTCGCGCGCTATGCACCTGGTCAGCGACGCGGCGCCGCCGGAGATGTAGAAGCCGGCACCGGCGGCGCCGCTGACTTCGCACTGGTCGAAGAACATGGTGCCGCCGCGCATGTACACACCCGGCTGCGCGGCGCCAGTGACCCGGCATCCGGTGAACCGCCCATCGCCGCCATACAGCTCGAGACCGGAGCCGGTGCTGTCCTCGCTCGTGACGTTATCGGCGACCACGATCGCCCGCTCCTCCACCTGCAGGGCCGCGCGTCCGCCGGACAGCGTGCTGTCGGTGACGGTGAGGCGGGCCTGGTCGGCGACCTTGATCCCGCCGTAGCCGGTGTTTTCGATCTTGGACCGGGTCACCGTGGCGCTCGCGCCCCGGCCGTACACGTCGGCGCCCCAGTCCGCTCCGGAAATCTGGCAGTCGGTCAACTTCGCCGTACAGTGATCTTGTACTTGTACGGCGGTGCCGTCCACGGCGCTAATGGTGCAGCCGGTCAGCTCGACTCCCGTGTTTCGCCCGGACACGGACACGGCCATGTACCCGATATCGTCGATGTTGCTGCCGGTCAACACCGCCAGCCCACCCGCGTAGACGCTGACCCCCGATCTCGACCGCTCGATCGCACAGCGCTCCATGACGAGGACGGTGCCGCGCTCCTCCACCCAGGCGCCGCTGCCGTCCGAGCTCTCGATCCGGCAGCCGCGGACGGTAGGTTTGGCGCCCGCGCTCGCGCTAACGGCGGAGCCGTTGCTCGCGCTGATCCGGCAGTCCTCGATGAGCGGGGCGGCGCCCGCACCCTCGATCCGGACGGCATCGCCCCACCCGCCGCCGCTCACGGCGATGCTGATCCCGCGCACCACCGCGTTCGCCCGGATGGTGAGCGGTGCATCCTTGTGAACCAGGTGAACCGGACCGGATCCGTCGGCCGCGCGCAGCTCGATCGCCTTGGCGATGTCGAGCTCTTCACGGTAAGTGCCGCCGGCGATCTCGATGACGGCGCCGGCGCCGGCGGCCTTGACCGCCGACCTGATGTTCGGAAGCCCACCCTCGCCCACCCGCAGAACCGGATTCGCCTGATCAAGCAACGCCATGGCTCGGCAGTCTAAGGTCCGTGGTCAATTACGGGCGGCGAGCTCGTCACTGCCAGGCAATCTCGTGCAGCGCGGTCACGGGCCGGACCAGTTGACCCCAGTCGTCGACGACGGCCGGAAAACGGATGCGCAGCCCTGCGATGATCTCGTCAGCGCTCGCCACGGCCTCACCATCGCCGATGGCCTTCCCCGGGGCGAGATTGACGGCTTGGCGTGTACCGGGAAGCCTCGTCCTGATCGCCGCCATCGTCGGCTTGCACGATCCAGGACCCCGGCCTAGACAACGCCGAACAGGTACTCCTGGCGTCGCCGCGGTTCGAACTTCTCGATGGCGTACCGCAGCATGGTGCGGGGCATCGTCCGGTAACGCGGGGCCAGGAACTCCTCCTCCGCCGCCCGGTCACGATTGCCCACCTCGCGCAGCATCCAGCCCACCGCCTTGTGCAGGAGGTCGTGCGGGTCGTGCAGGAGCCGGTCGGCGAGCCGGAAGGTGCACTGGAAGTCGCCGGCCTTGATGAAGGCGAAGGTGGCCATCACGGCGATCCGCCGGTCCCACACCAGGTCCGACCCGGCCAACCGATCGAGTACGCTCCGGTCCTTGTCGACCAGCCAGGGGCCGACGATGTACGGCGCGGACGAGTCGACCAGGTCCCAGTTGTTGATGCTGCCGGTGTTTGCCAGGACAGTGCCGTAGACCCGCCCCCGTTCCTCCTCGTCGCCCTTGGCGAACTTGCGCACCAGGATGAAGAGCGCGGTCAGCCGCTCCTCGTGCACGCCGCTCGTCAGCAGTTCCGTCGTCTCCACCAGGGAGAGGTCGCGCCAGTACCGGCCGGCCACCCGGCGCTGATCCGGCACGGTCACGCCGATGGCCCGGTCGCCCTCGCCGTAGCCACCCGGAACCATCTGCAGAAACCGGCTCACGCTCGCCGCCCGGCCCGGGTCGGCGAGGCGGGCAAGCTCGTGGCGGACGTCGGCGCTGGTGACCATGACCATGCAACCTACCGCGACGGTGTGACGGCCCGCGTCGGACCGGCGCCGTACGCTAGCCCGGTCGCCCGAGCACGCCGGAGGACGTTGTGAGCTGGGACATTTTCATCTTCGATGCCCCGACCGACGTCAGCTCGGTCGATCAGATATCGGAGGACTTCAGCCCGCCGCCGCTGGGCCCCGGACCCGTCATCAGGCAGCGGCTACGCGCGGAGCTTCCGGATCTCGACCTGTCGGACCCCGCGTGGGGGCAACTGGTCGGCCAGACCTGGAGCATGGAGTTGAACATCGGGTCGGAAGAGCCCGTCAATTCCGTCATGTTGCACGTCCGTGGCAGCGGCGACGAGGTGCTGAGCGTCATCACGCAGATCGTCGCCGCGACCGGTGGCCGCGCGCTCGACATCTCCACCGGCGAGTTCCTGACCGGCGACCCCGACGAGACGGCCGGCTGGCACGGCTTTCAGCGGTACTGGGACAGGATTCTCGACGGCGGCTGACCCCGCGGCTCCGCGATCGTCGAGATCCCCCGGCACACGCTCGCCGGGGCATCGGGATGATCGAGGTCAGAGCGTCTTGGCCAGCGCCACGAAGGCGCGCCACGCCTCGGGCGCGAAGGTCAGGGTACCGCCGTCGCGGTCCTTGCTGTCGCGTACCAGGACCCGACCCGGGATGTTGTCGGCGACCTCGACGCAGGCTGCTCCGTTGGCGTTGCTGCGCGAGGACTTGCGCCAGACGGGAAGCGCTGTACTCATAGGTCGTTCGCCACCTTCAAAATCAGGTCTCGGGACTGATCACAGGGCAGTGCAACCGCACACACAGCCTGCCAGGCACGTTCCAAGGCGGCAACCAACTCGGCATCCGAGGTGATTCGACCCAACAGTTGGTCGTCCACGTAGCCAACGGTCTCGCCACCCGGCAATCCGGCCAGCACGAACGGCCCGGCCAGGCCGAGATGCAGCCCGGCGGTCGCCGGGATGACGTGGATGAAGACGCCGCTCCGCTCCCCCATCTCTACAAGATCGAGAAGCTGTTGCTTGAGCACCGCCGGTTCGCCCCGCCGCAGAACTGCCTCATCGATCACGAAGGTGCAGATCGGTGGCTCATCCCGGTCGAAGACCGCCGCGCGTCGCGCCAGCCGGATCGCCACCTGTTCCTCTGCCTCATCCGGACGCAACAGCCCGCTGTTGAGCACCGCTCGGGCGTATGCCTCGGTCTGGATGAGCCCGGGGATGACGTTCGACTCGTGCCAGCGGAGCGACCTCGCCTCGGCCTCCACCTCCGGCCAGGGCCGGAACCAGACGGGTTGGCCCTCCCGGCGCTCCTGGAAGGAGAGCTTGGCGAATAGGTCGCCGGTTCCGAACACTTCGTCAAGCTGACGCGCGGTATCGGGTTGGGGAATCCGGCGACCGGTCTCGAACATGCCGATGAGCGAGGCGGACACGTGGACGCCCTCGCCCACCTGTTCTTGGCTGAGACCTTTGGTGCCTCGGATGTATTTCATCACGAGAGCCAAAGAATTCACGTCTTCACCCTTCCACACCGGTCATCACAGCCGACCACAAGAACGCCACGCGAGCACTTGTCAACGGCGCCCATCTTCCAACCGTCGGGGGTGAAAGTCCAGGGTGGAGGCAGCGCGGCGCCCGGATACCCGTCGATCCCACGCGCTCCGGTAACGGGCGCCGCGCCACCAATCAGAACTCGATCAAAGACCGGACCGCATTGGCCGGAATCGGCGCCGGAAGCGCAGGGAGATCAATTATGAGACGTACCGCTAATGCCTCCGCGCGGACCGATGACGGGCGTTGGGGCGTACCCGGAAAAGAGCGGAACCGGCGACGCGCGCGCAACGCGCGGAACCGACGGTGACCCGACGCGGCGAGCGCGTCACCTACGGGGAGTACCTGACCGCGGTCGCGCTCACCCTCGCCCGCCGGCACCGACCGTTGTGGCTGGTCAACCGCTGCGCCTGCGGCGCCATCCTCCCCTGCCACGCCACTCACCGCATCCCGATCAGCCGCGACCACTGGCCACGGCAGGAAGACACCGAAGAACAGGAGCAGACGTGACCCTCCACCACCCGGTACGCCCCGGCTGGACCTGCACCTGGTGCGAACGGGACTGGCCCTGCGACATCCGCCGCACCGAACTGCGCCACGAGTTCACCGGCGCCCTGACCAGCCTGGCCGTCTATCTCACCGGCTGCCTCGCCGACGCCGCCACCGACCTGCGCCACATCCCCGCCGGCTGGCTGCACAACCGCTTCCTCGGCTGGCTTCCCCTGCCCGGACCGCCCCGCCCCACCAGCGCCACCGACATCCTGCTGCGAGGCTACGAACTCGCCCGCGCCCACACCCCCGACGACCACGGCAACTGCCCCACCTGCGGGCTGCTCTACGACTGCTGGGTACGCCTGCCGCCCGACGGCCCCGGCCTGCCCGCGCCGCTGCCGCCCCGATGAGTCCGCGCGTGCCGTACCAGCCGGGTGACGTGGTGGTCGTCGACGGCCGCGCCTCGGTGCAGTTCGCCGACGACCGCGCCATCGTCCTGCGCATCGTGCGGGTGCCGGACTGGGAGACCTATCACGGCTGGTGCTGGCTGACCGGCTACGTCCTGGACCGCCGGGGCGACGCGGTCGAACGACGCGACGTCTTCGTGCAACCCGCCGGACTACGCCTCGCCGGAAAGCGTCCGGCCGGAAGGCGGCCCGCCCAACCGTGATCCACGAGCGTCGTTGCCCAACCTCTCACCGCCGTACGGTCCCGTCCCGGCTGCCGGTGGCGAGGACCATGCCGTCAGGGCCGAACGGCACGCTGGTTGCCTCGTGGTGGCGGCTGGTCGGTCGGGACTCCGGCATCGTCGGCTGGCTCGCCTGTTCCCGCCCCGAGGCGGACGAGCCAGATGGCGGCGGACGTGAGGCTCGCGAACAGGAGGAACGTCAGCGTCGGAGGGCCGACGATGACGCCCCGTTCGACCAGCAGCGGGGCGAGGACCACCGCGCCGAACTCGTGACTGGCGGCCAGGCTGGACGGGGTGAGCGCGACCGCTCCGGCGATCACGAGGCCGCGGCTTCGGGGAGCAGGTCGCCGTCCGACGGCGCGCCGGGCCAGCGTCACGGCCCCGGCGACCACGAGGGCCAGCATGACCACGTAGCAGACCGCGCGCGGCCAGGTCGCCTCGACCAGGACCATCAGCCACGCCACGACAGCCATCACAGGCGCGCAGGCCAGCAGGGTCAACGCCGGCCACAACGCCGGCCTCGACCCGATCGGTGCCGGTTCGCCCGACGGGCTCGGACTCGTCCCCCGGCGGATCATCCAGATGCCGGCGCCCGTGACGACCGCGGCCGGCAGGCAGAGAACCAGCGCGATGCGTGGCCCCGGCGCCATGTTGTCCCAGACCAGATCGCCGCCGAGCAGCACCGTGGCGACCAGCGACCCCACCGCGAAACTCGCGACGGCGCCGAACAGCGCCAGGATGACCGCGCCGGTGACCACGATGTCGCGGCGGCGGGTCGGCACGGCGGCCTCCGGTGCGGCTCGCCGCCCGACGGAGCGGCGTGCCAGCGTCCCGGCCGCGACGGCCGCCACCGCCAGCACGACGACGAGGCCGGCCGCGATACCCGTATCGAAGGCTCGCTGGGTCAGGATTACCAGCCACGCCACGACGGCGACGACGGGCGCGCAGGCCAGCAGCGCCCAGGCCGGCCAGAGCTTCGGCCGCGACCCGACCGGTTCCGGTTCCGGTTCGGGCCGCGTGTTCGGCTCGTCGGGCGCGGCGGCGACGTCCGGCCGATCCGGCGGGCGCGACGATGGGATGTCGCCGCCGGCCGGTCCGGTGTCGGCGAGCGGCGCCGCGACCGCGCCGGGTACGGCGTGTAGCGCGCCCTCGGCGACGACGATCTCGGGGTGATCGAGGGCGATGGGGGCGATGCGCAGGGTGCGGTGCAACAGGGAGGCGACCAGCGGTACCCGGGAGGAGCCGCCCACCAGGAAGATCCCGGCGATCTGTTGCCGGGGTACGGCGGCGTCGCGGAGCAGCGTGGCGGTGAGGTCGACGGTGCGGTCCAGGTGGGGGCGGGCCGCCGTCTCGAACTCGTCGCGGGTCACGTGCACGACCGTGTCGACCAGGGGTAGGTGCAGGTCGGCGGTGGTGTGGCGGGACAGTTGTTCCTTCGCGGTACGGGCATCGCGCCACAGCAGTTGGTGGGCGCGCTGGTCGGCGGGGGTTCGGGGCCATTCCAGCCGCCCCCAGGCGTCGCCGGTGGCGGTGGTCAGCGACCGGGCGTGGGCGACGACGGCGGCGTCGAGGTCGAGGCCGCCGACGTCGTCGAGCCCGGCGGTGGCCACCACCTCCAGCCCGGCCACGGTACGGCGGACGATGCTGACATCGCAGGTGCCGGCGCCGAGGTCGTAGACGACGAGGCATCGGCCGACCGGCACGTCGCGGCCGAGGACGTCGGCGAAGTACGCCGCCGCGGCGACCGGCTCGGCGACGAAGTCGCACTTTCCAAGCTGTGCCTGCTCGGCGGCGACGGCCAGAACTCCCCGGCGGGTGTGGCTCCACCCGGCCGGGTGCGTGAGCACCACGGTCTCCGGTGGGCCGCCGGCGACCCGTCGTGCCTCGGCGCTCACCCGGGCCAGCACCGCCGCGATCGCCTCGGTGACGGGAACCTCCCGCTCGGCGAGCCAGATTACCCGGTCGTCGATCCGCCGCTTCGGGTTCGCCTCGAAGCCGGCCGGGTGCGCGGCGGCGGCGCGTTCGGCATCCGCCCCGGTGAGCAGCGGCCCGGCGTCCGGACCGGCGAACACCCCGGATGGCAGCAACGGCGACGCGTCGAACAGCAGCGGCTTCACCCGTCCGTCCGGGGCCGCGAGCATCGCCACCGTCGACGAGGTACCGAAGTCGATGCCGAGCCGATATCCCCCCATTGCCACGGGATCACCCTATGGCAATGCTTCAACGTCCTGGCGCAGGGCGGACCCGGGTACGGCGCGCGGAGGGGCCGTGTCGTCCACGGCCTCTCCGGACACCCCCGCGCCGGACGAATCAGGCGGTCGGGACGCTACCGCCGTTCGTCCCGGTACCGCCGTCGCCGGCGTCGACCCCGCCGCGCGGCTTGCGCTTCTTCGGGTGTACCTCGAACGGCGCCATCATCTCGTTGTCCTCGTGCTCCATGATGTGGCAGTGCCAGCTGTACTTGCCGGTCAGGTCGAAATGGGCCTTCACGCGGGTGATCTGCCCGGGGTAGGTCACCACGGTGTCCTTGCGGCACCGCTCGTGGAACCGCGGCGGGTCCTGCCCGTCCCGGCCGCGACCGATCACCTCGAACTGCACCTGGTGGATGTGCACCGGGTGGGCGTCCGGGGTGAAGTTGTGGAACTCCCAGATCTCGGTGGCGCCCTGCTCGGGGATCTCCGCCACCGGGCTGTGCCAGGTCAGTAGGGTGCGCTTGCCGTCGCTGTCGATGCGGCCCAGCCGGTGCCCCGCCGGACCCTCGGCCAGCACCGCCGAGTTGACCACGTTGAGCGTCAGCTTGCGTACCACGCTGGCCGACTCCAGCGACGGGATGTGCGGCAGTTCGAGCTGCTCGGGCGGGACGCTGTGGTCGGTGCCGCGCAGCTCGCGTACCCGGAATTTCAGCACCTGGCCGGTGGTCTCCGGCTTCGCGAACGGGAAGTCGGTGCCGGGCTCGCCGCCGCCGAAGTGCCCGTCCGGCCCCTCGTTGATCAGGTAGAGCGACGTGCCGGGGCGGACCCCGGTGAAGTCCACGATCACGTCGGCCCGCTCGGCGGCGCCGAGCAGCAGCTTCTGCAACCGGATCGGTTCGGGCAGGAAGCCGCAGTCGCCGCCGATCTGCCAGATGGGCAGCACGGTCTCCGCGGGGCGGGCGGTCGGATTCGAGGCGATCTTGAGGATGACGAACCGGCCGTTGCAGGCGTTGAGCAGCCGGAACCGGTAGCGGCGCGGCTCGACGTCGAAGACGGGCCAGGTACGGCCGTTGACCACCATCGTCTCGCCGAACTGGTTGGGGATCCAGATCGGCGGTACCGACTTGTCCGGGGCGCCGGGCGTCACGGGGCTACGCCGGGCCGGGTAGTGCAGCTCGCCGTCCGGGTCGAAGCTCTTGTCCTGGATGGTTATCGGGATCTCGTAGTAGCGCTGGCCGGGCGGGTCGCCGATCCGGGGCGCGGGCCCGGGCAGCGTGCCCTTGGGCAGGTCGGTGCGCCCGCCCCGGAGGATGTAGTACCCGACCAGTCCCGAGTAGACGCTCAGCCGGGTGACGCCCAGGGTGTGGTCGTGGTACCAGAGCGAGGCGGCCGGCTGGTCGTTGTCGTAGTGGAAGGTGGACGAGCCGGGACGCCACCGCCGGCCGTACTTGTCCTCGTACTTCTCCCGGAACTCGTCGTAGACGGTGCCGACCCGGGCGTAGCCGTCCGGGATGTCGCGGGCCGCCGGCAGGTACCACGCCTCCGGGTACCCGTCGCTCTCCTCGTGGGCGTGCGCGCCGTGGACGTGCGTCACGATCGGCACCGGCCCGGAGTACGGGTCCGGCTTCCCCTCGAAGTGCTCGTGGTCGTCGCGGCCCTTGAGGCCGCCCGGCGGGTTCGCCCAGTGCAGGGTCGGGTCCACCGGCACCAGGAACGGCAGGTACCGGCCGCGCCAGTCGACCAGCTCGTTGATCCAGGTGATCCGCGTCGGGCGGTCCGCGCGGGCCTCGATGGTGGGGCCGGGGTAGCAGTAGCTCTCGGGCTCCTGGGGCGAGCCGTAGCCCCAGACCGTGGTGCCCGGCATCCCGGGCGGCAGGACCTGCGCCCGGAACTGCCGGACGCCGACCGCGTACTCGTCGGCCTCGCGCCCCGAGGACCCGCGCACCGGCGGCATGGGCAGCGGTATCGGCAGCGCCGTGACGTACTTGGGGATGGTGGTGGGGTCGATGACCGTACCGGGCGGGGAGGCGAACGTCTGGAAACCGTTGGGATCCGTCCCGAGGGCCGGGCCACCGCTCGGGGAGCCACTCGGGGAGGCACTCGGGGCGGGGGCCGGCGTGGGGGTCGGCGTCGGGGCCGCCCGCCCGCCGCCGGGCGCGATGATGAGGGAGGCGCCGCCAGCGGCGCCCGCCGCGAGTATCTGCCGTCGTGCGACCATCTCTCCGCCTCCTGCTGCTGCGCGCACGGCTCGCCCACGCGGCGACGACCGAGGCGAGGGCATTTGCCCTCCTTGGCGCGATACGTGAAGGACGTTACTGATTCACCTGTCACAGCAGCCCCGGTTGTCGCAGGAGTACCCCGTTCGAGGGGACGGCCGGGTCGTTTCGGCGACGGACGGCCGTTTGCTCGCGTCGGGCCGAGAGGTTCGAGGCCGGACGGCTGTGGGATCGCGGTCGGGCTGGGCCGTTCGACGCCGGACGGCTGTGGGATCGCGGTCGGGCTGGGCCGTTCCACGCCGGACGGCCGTTTGATCCGGGTCGGGCGGGGCACCCGGAGGTATGGCCGACAGATCGCGGAGCAGCATCGCGCAGTTGACCGGGAGCGCGGGCGCGGCCGACGGCGGCGCGCCCGACGGCGGCACCGCCGCGGACACTCCGGTCGGGCGGCTGGAGACCGTGGCCACCTTCCCCGGCGCCATGCCGACCGGGGTCACCGTCTCCCACACCGGCCGCATCTTCGTCAACTTCCCCCGCTGGGGCGACGACGTCCCGGCCACCGTCTGCGAACTGCGCCAGGGCGAGGCGAGACCGTACCCGGACCTCGGGCTGAACACGCCCCGGGACGTCGACGACCCGGAGCGGTTCGTCTCGGTGCAGAGCGTCGTGGTCGACCCCGCCAACCGGCTCTGGATCCTGGACACCGGCAGCCCGATGCTGCAGCCAACCCGGTACGGCGGCCCGAAGCTGGTCCGGGTGGACCTCGACACGGACACGGTGGCGGAGCCGGTGATCTTTCCCCGCGAGGTGGCCCTGGAGACCAGCTACCTCAACGACGTCCGGTTCGACCTGCGCCGGGGCGCCGCCGGCATCGCCTTCGTCACCGACTCCTCGGCACACGGCGACAACGGCATCGTCGTGGTCGACCTGGCCACCGGCGAGTCGTGGCGCCGGCTGCACCGGCACCCGAGCACCCTGGCCGAACCCCTCACGACGTTCCGCCCGATCGTGGAGGGCCGGCCGTTCCTGGAACGCCCCGAGGGCGGCCCGTCCCGTCCGATCAGCATGGGCTCGGACGGCATCGCCATCTCGGCCGACGGCAGCCGGCTCTACTACTGCCCACTGGCCTCCCGGCACCTCTACAGCGTCGACGTCGACGCGCTCGTCGACCGGTCGGTGGACGACGAGACGGTGGCCGGCACGGTACGGGACGAGGGCGACAAGGGCACCGCCTCCGACGGGTTGGAGTCCGACGCCGAGGGCCGCATCTACCTCACCTCGTACGAGCACAACGCGGTGCTCCGGCGGCTGCCCGACGGGCAGTACGACACCCTGGTGCACGACGCGCGGCTGCTCTGGCCGGACACGATGTCGGTGGCGACCGATGGGCACCTCTACGTCACCGCCAACCAACTGCACCGCCAGCCCCAGTACCAGGGCGGCAACGACCGCCGGATCCGGCCGTACGCGCTGTTCCGGGTGCGGATCGACGCGGGACCCGTACTGCTGACCCGCTGATCGGTCGCGCGGAACGGTCCACGACGCGGCAAGGGGGCGGGTCGCGAGGCGGCACGGGGGCGGGTCGCCAGGTGCGCTCGGGGGCGGGTCGCCAGGTGCGCTCGGGGGCGGGTCGCGGGCGAATGAGCAATCCCGGACGGCGAAGTGGGCAATACCCGGGTTGTCGAGTGAGCAGTTTTCGCGTCCAACAGGACGGGAGTGGGCAGACAAGTCCGACGCAACACCCCATAATCAGGGCCGTCGATTCAACTACCTAGATCCGGTTACCTAGGAGGCCCCGTGGGAGTCGTCGGCGGACACGCGGTCGTTATCGGTGGCGCCATCAGCGGCCTGGTCGCCGCGCGGACGCTCGCCAGCAGGTTCGAACGGGTCACCGTCATCGACCGGGACGAGTTGCCGGTCGAGCCGCGCAACCGCGACGGCGTACCGCACGGGGCGCACCCGCACCTGCTGCTGATCTCCGGCCGGCTCGCGCTGGAGAAGCTCTTCCCCGGGCTGACCGAGGAGCTGATCGCCGGCGGCGCCGTACCGTTCGACCCCGGTCAGGACCTGCTCTTCGTGCACGGCGGCGGGCAGCGGGTCCGGTTCCCCACCGAGATGCAGGGCATCAGCCTGAGCCGGGTCTACCTGGAGTCCACCCTCCGGGCCCGGGTGCGTGCCCTGCGCAACGTCGAGCTGCGCGGACGCGCCGAGGCGTGCGGCCTCGTCGGCGGGCGCGGCCGGGTGACCGGCGTACAGGTCGAGGGCGCCGAGCCGATCGAGGCCGACCTGGTGGTCGACGCGTCGGGGCGTACCGGCGGGCGCGGCGACCGCTGGCTGGAGCAGCTCGGCTACCCCGCCCCGGACGTCGCCACGGTCAAAATGAAGGTCGGCTACAGCACCCGCCTCTACCGGCGCACCGACGACGACCTCCCGGACGGCGGCGTCGCCTGCCTGATCGCCCCCTTCGCGCCGCACCAGCGGCGGGCCGGCGTGGCACTGCCGATCGAGGGCGACCGCTGGATCCTGGCCGTCGGCGAGTGGCACGGCGACCGGATGCCGGACACCCCCGAGGGGTTCCAGCGCTTCATCGAGAGCCTGCCGGTGTCGTACCTCGCGGACCTGGCCAAGCGGGCGGAGCCGATCGGCGACGTGCTGACCCGGGCGTTCCCCGCCAGCCAGCGGCGGTACTTCGAACGGGTCCGCCGCCTCCCCGCCGGCTACCTCGCGATCGGCGACGCGATCTGCAGCTTCAACCCCCTCTACGGGCAGGGCATGACCGTGGCCGCGCTGGAGGCGCTCGAACTCGGCGACTGCCTGGACCGGTTCGGCGCGGTCTCCGTCGACCTGGCCCGCGAGTACTACCGGGCCACCGGGCGGGTGATCGACACGCCGTGGACGATGGCGACCGGCGGCGACTTCGCGTACCCGGAGACGACCGGGCGCAAGCCGTTCGGCATCGACCTGCTGAACGGGTACATGGGCAAGGCCATCCTGGCCGCGCACGTCTCCCCCGCCGTGCACCGGGTACTCATCGAGGTGCAGCACCTGCTCAAGCCGCCGTCTGCGCTGCTCAGGCCCGGTACGGTGGTCCGCGCGCTGCGGGGAGCCCGCCGCTCGCCGGCCCGCCTGCCGAGGTCGCCCGAGCCGGCCGTCACGGTGCCGGCCCCCGCGAAGCCTCCCGCCACGGAGTCCGCCGCCGCGCCGGGAGCACCAGCCGCCGCATCCGAGTCCACCGCACCCGAGTCCACCGCACCCGAGTCCACCGCACCCGAGTCCACCGCACCCGGGTCCACCGCCGCTCCGACGGCACCGGCGGTCGCGGCGTCCGCGCCGGCGGAGCCGGCCGGCGACGCCGCGCCGCCGGCGGGTCCCCGGCCCTGACCGACCGCGGCCCCCGCGCGTGCTCCCGGGCCGGCCGCCGCGATCGACCCCGCGTGGGAGGTTTGGCGGCCGGTACGGGGGTAAAAGGCCGGAAAGCGCCCGGGCGGCCGCCGCCCGAGGTGAACCGGACCGGCCGACCCCGGGGGGACGCAGATGCCGGCCATGCCGCGCGACAGGAGCCCGGACAGCACCCTCGCGCTGCTGCGCGACGGCTACCGGTTCGTCTCCCGCCGCTGCGACCGGTACGGCACGGACGTCTTCCAGACCCGGCTGCTGCTGCGGCGCACCATCTGCATGCGCGGGCGGGAGGCGGCGCGGCTCTTCTACGACCAGGACCGCTTCCAGCGCCACGGGGCCGCGCCGCTGCGCCTGCAACAGACGCTGCTCGGCAAGGGCGGCGTACAGAGCCTCGACGGCGAGGCGCACGCCGCCCGCAAGCGGCTGCTCATCTCCCTCCTGCGACCGGAGCGGATCCACGCCCTCGCCGACCGCTTCGAGCACGAGTGGCGGCAGCGGATCGAACTCTGGGCGGACGTCGACCGCGTGACGCTCTACGACGAGGTGGCGCGGATGCTCTGCCGCGCGGTCTTCGCCTGGGTGGGCGTGCCGCTGGCCCAGTCGGAGGTCACACGCCGCACGGTGGAGATCCACGCGATGATCGAGGGCGGCGGCCAGGCCGGTCCGGCGCACTGGCGGGCGCGGTGGACCCGGAACCGGGCGGAGCAGCAGCTCGCCGAGCTGGTCGAGCAGGTACGCCGGGGGCGGTACCGGCTGCCGGAGGGCACCCCGCTGCGGGAGATCGCCGAGCACCGTGACCACACCGGTCGGCTACTCAAGCCCCGTGCCGCCGCCGTCTGCACACTCAACCTGCTGCGACCGACGGTGGCGGTCGACCGGTTCGTCACCTTCGCCGCGCTCGCGCTGCACGAGCAGCCCCGGTGGCGGCAGCGGCTGCGCGACGACCCGGCGATGGTAGGACCGTTCGTGCACGAGGTACGCCGCTACTACCCGCTCTTCCCGACGGCGATCGCCCGGGTACGCCGCCCGTTCGACTGGCACGGCTACCACTTTCCCCGGGGCCGGCGCACCCTGCTGGACCTCTACGGCACCGACCACGATCCGCGCCTCTGGCCCGACCCGGAGCGCTTCGACCCGGAGAGGTTCGCCCCGGAGCGGCTGCGTGGCCAGGAGATCGACGCGTTCAGCCTCATCCCGCAGGGCGGCGGCGACCCCTACCCGGGGCACCGCTGCCCCGGCGAGTGGGCCACCATCGAGCTGCTCGAACGGGCGGTCGCCCTGCTCGCCGGCGCGATGACGTACGACGTGCCGGAGCAGGACCTGCGCGTCAACCTGGGCCGGATGCCGACGCTGCCGGCCAGCGGGTTCGTCATGACGAACGTACGGGCCGCGCCGGTCCGCTCGTCCCTCCCGACCGGATGAGGCGTTATCCGCGTACCGGCGGAGGGTAAGTCCCTGTTTGCCCGTCCGCTCGGGCACGTCGCCCTTCCCCCGGGCACGCCGGAACCCCGCACGCCGGAACCGGCAGGCCGGGACGGGCACGTCGGGACGCGAGGAGGCACGCCGTGGGCCGGGACAGTCGACCGGACAACCTGTTCAGCACCGCCGCCCGTGGCGGGGTACGCGGGGCGATCGCCTCGATGGCGATGTCCGGGATGAGGCAGGCGACCACCTCGCTCGGCCTGCTCGACGAGGTACCGCCGGACGCGATTCTGCGGCGTACCGCCCCGCGGATCGTCTCGCGGGTGCCGGTGCGACGCCGGCGCGCCCTGGTGGAGTTCGTCCACTGGTCGTACGGCTCCGCCGGTGGGGTGCTCTTCGGGGCGCTGCCCCGAGGGCTGCGCCGCCGGCCCTGGGTGGGCCCCCTCTACGGGTTCGCCTTCTGGGCCCTGTACGAGGCGGTGCTGGCCCCGGCGCTCGGGCTGGAGGAGCACCGCAAGGACGTACGCCAGCAGGCCGCCGTCCTCGCCGACCACCTGCTCTACGGCGCGGTCGTCGCCTCCTCCCCCTGGCCGCACGCCGACTGACCGCTCGGCGCACGCCGGGCCCCCGCCCTCGCCAGCGACGTTCGGATGTCGAAGAGCTCGGCAACGGCGTGCCCGGAACCGGCAGGCGCGCTCCCCGCGAGCGGCAACCAGGCCAACCTGCGAGGCGATGGCGGGTGCACGGACCTGCCGACGAGCGGATACTTGCGGCGGTCTCCGAGGTGATCGCCGCCGGGTGCTCTCAGGGGCGTGCGTCGAATTGGGCCCGGGCCTCGAAGACGCGGTCCATGTGCGTCTCCGCCCACTTCTTGATCGCGATCATGACCGGGAACAGTTCATGGCCGAGCGGGGTGAGCGCGTAGTCGACGCGGACCGGCACCGAGGCAGTGACCGTGCGGGTGACCAGGCCGTCGCGCTCCAGCGTCCGCAGGGTCTGGGTAAGCATCTTCTGACTGACCCCGGCGATGCGCTGGGCGAGTTCGCCGTGCCGCTGCGGGCCGTCGGCAAGCGCCGGGATCACCAGGGCGACCCACTTGTCGGTGAGCCTGCTCAGCAGCTCACGGGTCGGGCAACCTTCCAGGAACGCGTCGTAGTCGCGTTTGGCCTGTTCGCGGCGTTGTGCCGCGGTCGTCGTCGCCATCCTGCCCTCCATCCGGTGCCCTAGGCACTTCACGGTACCTACTTACTCGCGGTGCCGATGATTCGTACGGTCATGGTGATCAGGAAATCCCACGAAGGAGACGGCGATGCGCGCAGTCAGCTATGAACAGTTCGGAGGGCCGGAGGTCCTGCACGTGGCCGACGTGCCGGTACCCGAGCCCGGGCCGGGGCAGGTGCGGGTACGGGTCGCGGCGTCGGTGGTACATCCGGTCGATCTGATGGTCCGCTCCGGTCGGTTCCCGGCCCCGTTGCCGACCGGTCTGCCGTACACGCCTGGCTGGGACGTCGCCGGCAGCGTCGACGCGGTCGGGTCATCGGTCGAGGAGTTCACGATCGGCGACGAGGTCATCGGCTTCTCGCCGTGGCTACAGACCACGGTCGGTGCCCACGCGGAGTACGTGGTCCTCGACGCCGCCTGGCTGACCTCCGCGCCCACCGGCGTCCCCGCCACCGAAGCGGCGACCCTGCCGACCAATGGTCTCGCCGCCGCCCAGGCCCTCGACCTGCTCGCGCTCCCGGCGGGTTCGGCCGTGCTCGTCACCGGCGCCGCCGGGCAGGTCGGTGGGTTCGTTCTGGCGCTGGCCCGGGCGGCGGGTCTGCACGCCACGGGACTCGCCGGGGCCGACGACCGCGAGTTCGTCGAGTCGCTGGGCGCGGCGTTCCTGTCGCGCGCCGACGATCCGACGGGGACGTTCGACGCGGTCATCGACCTGGCGGTGATCGGCCCCTCGCTGCTGGACCTCATTCGGGACGGCGGCGGCTACGTGGCCGCGTCGCCCCCGCTTCGCCCGGAGCCGGTGCGGGGAATCCGGACCTTCGCGCTGGAGGTGCTACCGGACGGATCCCGGCTGGGCGAATTGGTCAAACTCGTCACCAGCGGCAGCATCCCGCTCCGGGTCGCTGACGTGTACTCCTTCGCCGACGCGGCGGCCGCCCACGACCGGCTGGCCCACGGCGGCGTGCGCGGCGGCGTGGTGATCGTCCCATGATCCGCAGCGAAAGTCCGGCCCTCGCGCTCCAAGGTGCGCAGGCCGCTCGCGTCACGCCTACCGCACGGCGTGGCGCGAGCGCCTCCGCCTGATCGATCGTGACCAGGTCTCCTGGTGGGCGTTCCCCACAGCATCGGCCAGCGGTACGGTTCGACCGTGCTTGCCGGCGTCACGCGACCGTTGATCTTTCTGGACATCGACGGCGTACTCATTCCGCTCCGGGCCCGTCCAGCCGGCGCCGCGCGCCAGCTGAGCAGCGGTACGCGACACACGACCGACCGCTCCGGCAATCCACTGCTGGATCGTCTCGACCCGGACGACGGCCGCCGTCTGCTCGCCCTACCCGGGGACCTGGTCTGGGCGAGTACCTGGTTGGCCGAGGCGAACGAGGTCGTCGCGCCCCGGCTCGACCTGCCTGTTCTGCCCGTCGTGGACTGGCCCGATGCCGACGAGGAGCCACCGCGCGGCGTGCACTGGAAGACCGCACTCCTGACACGGTGGGCGGCGGGACTTCCGTTCGTCTGGCTCGACGACGAGATCACCGACGCCGACCGGCGATGGGTGGCCGCACGCCACCCACGGCCAGCGCTGCTGCACCGCGTCGACCCGTACCTCGGACTGACCGACAGCGACCTCACGGCAGTGCACCGATGGCTCGAACCTGCGGATCACGGCGTGGCGGCGACCACGGCGCGGGACCGGTCTGCGGCGATCCGTACCGCCATCACGCCGAGCGCGGTGCCCACCACATAGCGCTGGACCTTCAACCAGCCCGGCCGATCGCGGAGGAATCGGGAAATCGACCCCGCCGACATGGCGATCAGGCCGTTCACGGTGATCGCGATGGTGATCTGGACCAGGCCGAGCGTGAACCTCCGCGCCGCGAGGCTGCCCGGGCCGGCTTGTAGGCGGACTACAGGTTGTTGATTCGGGCCAGCAGCTCCGCCTCGGTCAGGTTTTCCAGGACCGCGTCCTGCTTGCGGCCCAGGATTGCCAGCAGCTTTTCCTTCTCCAGTTTCTTGGCTGCCGCTGCCTTCGCCGCCTGGTCCTCCGCGAGGCGGATGGCGATGATGTGCTTGACGACCTCCAATTTGGTCTCCAAGGTCGCCTTGGCCGGATTGGTCTCGGTGGCCACGAACGACTCGGTGTCGGTGGCCTTGAGTTCGGCGTTGACCGCCTTGGCCACGTCATCGAGGCTGAAGCCGGACTTGGCGGTCAGCGGAAGCTCCCACAACTGTTCCGTGGTCAGCAGTCCCTTGGCTGACGGGTAGCGGAATTTCTCTCGCGTGGCCTTTTCAAAAATGGTCACGATGGCCTCTCTCCCATTTTCTGTGTAGGAAGTCAGAACTGGATACTGACGAGGTGGCGCCGGCCGCCGGTCATGGTCACCTTGGCGACCACAGAGCTGCGGACCGTGGAGCTGAAGCCGAGGCCGGACAGCTGATCCGGGGACGGCTCGCACTTGGTGCGATCGCCGAGAACCTCGAACACCTTGCGGTGCGGTTGCAGGTCGCCGCGGAGGAACTCGTTGTAGATTCCCCGGGTCGGCTGGTCGTTCACGCACCCTTTCAGGATGAAGAAGTAGTGGCGGTTGCCGACCTCGCCGTCGTCGAAGTAGTTCGGCGAGTACATGATGGTGGACACCGGCACGAACTGTTCGGTGGTGATTCCCCAGAGGTCCTTGCCTGCGCTGCCCCGCTGCATGCCCTTACCCGGCCGGAAAGCGGTGATCACCTCGTCGACGACCGTCATCCGGCCCACCTCGACGGTCTCCTTGTGGCCGACCGCCCGCTCGTGGCTGTAATGCTCGATTTTCCCGTTGCTCTCGGTCTCGATCACGAAGCCGACCTCGGCGCTCTCCCGCTTGTTGAACTGGTGCACCTCGATCCGGTACTCGCCGTCGGGAACGTTGTCGGTCCAGGTGACGTTCTCCACCGGCTCGCGCGAGAATGTCCCGCCCGCGTTCATGTCGACGTCCAGCTTGTTGCGCTTGTCCTTGTACCAGATGTGGTCGCCGTTGGGTTCGAACACGTGCAGGTCAAGGTCGTCGTGGTTGAACCAGGACAGGCTTACCCGCAGCTTGCCGGTGACGTTGCCGCCGGCCCGCTTGACCTTTTCCTTGATCGAGTCGGTGACGTTGCCGTTGTAGGACCAGCCGAAATCGTTGTCCCAGGTGAACAGCCTCGGGGCGGCCGGGTGTCGGCCGGTGGTGAGACTGACGAAGTGCGGTTCGTGGCTGTTGGCCACCCACAGGTCGATGGTCGCGGCGCCGGGCAGGATGTCTTTCATGAAGGTGACCACGGGAACCTCCTCCGGCTCTGCGTCACGAGGGCGCGCGCCTGCCGACCTCATGGTGGCCGCCTGCATGAGCAGCCCTTCGATGCCGTCCTTCATCCGCGACTGTGTGTCGTTGTCGACCCATAGCACGTTGGTGACCGACACATCGGACAGCCGGGCGAACCGTCGCTGCAACGACTCCTCGATACCCAATTCGTCGATGGTCTTCATGGCAGCCTTGACCATGGCCGGGGTGATCAACGCGCGGGGGCGCTGGTAATTCTGCGGTGCCACCTTCGTCTCGAACGACCGGACCGCCTGCTCTAGGTCGACGCCCGCGGAGAGATCCTGGACGAGGGTGCCGATCACCGTGTTGCGAAAGCGGGCCGCCGGGTTCATGGCGTTGGCGAAGAGGAAGGCCTGTCCGTCGGTCGCCTTCGTCCACCGGTTCTGCAGTGACCGGAACTCGGTCACCGCCCGACGATGCTCCGTGCCGCGGTAGAGGGCATTGTCGTCGATGAGGTCGACGACGGTGTCCAGAGCGTGCTGGGTCAGCTCGGCCAGGCCACGCTGGAACACCTGCACCGCGGCGTCGAAGGCGGCCCGTGCCGCGCCGACGTCTTTGATGCGATGCCGCTTCTCCACCCGGCCGTGCAGGTGGTGCCACACCTCGACCTGGCCGTCGCGCAGCGTCCGCGTCGTCCTTTTCCCGTACTGCTCCTCGGTGGATCGGAAAATGGTGGACAACGGCAGCGTGCCGACGAACTCGTCCATTGCGGCGGCGACGACGGAGAAGACCGGGCCGGATGCAGACACCCCGGACCAGACGGAGCGGACCTGTCCGTTATGGATCTCGACGATGTTACCGAAGTTCTTGATGAACCCGCGGCAGGTCGAGCAGTCGTACTCGGACCGCGCGCGGAACCGGAGATTGGTGCCGGCGGGGAAGGAATCGAGAAAGGTGAGCCAGAGCGAGTCCCGGTCGAGACCGTCGCCGACGACGTACAACTCGCCCTTGGACATCTCGGACAGACGTGTAGTCACATCCGTCACGAACTGCTGGAAATCGCCCACTGCGTCATCCTCCTTGATCACCGGAGATCCTACGAAGTGCCCGCAATCGGAGAAACACATTTCCGGCTGTCCGGCACGGTCACGGACGGGCGCCGGTGGCCGGCGGCCAGTCGACCGGATTCGCGTACGGCGGTAGGGTGCCGAGACCGCGGTCAGCAGTTCCACCAGTTGGCCGGTGGCGCCGTTGAGCAGATCCCGGCTCACGCCGTGGTTGCCTTCCCGGGCACCGGCAGGTCTAGGTGGTCGGGGCATGCTCCGCATGATGGTTTCCTCGTCACCAACAACTCCGCCGACTCTGCGAGGAGACCGGTGTCCTCGCGCTCGAACTACGTGCCGAGATCGAGAGGGTCGCCTGAGACCTGACCCGAGTAGCGGATCTCGAACAACTTCTCAGGCACGCCAGGCTCGCACCGAGGGACCGTGTGAACACGCGCTTGATCAGATGCTCGCTCATGCCGCCGGGCGGGTGCGGCAGCTCGCGACCGTCCGTCACTTCCGTAAGCCCGCCCCGGTCATCTGCCATGCCGCTCGACGCGCGCTCGTGCCGAGCAGCGCGGGTTCGGTCGTGGTCAGGCCCGATGCTCGGCGAGAACCTTGCTGAACATGGCAAGGTAGCTGTCATGAGCTAGGGACAGTTCTCCAAGCGCGTCTTCGGTGAACCACGCGATGGCATCGTGTTCGTCCGGCGCCACGTTGACCGGAGACCCCGTCCACGCCTCGATCAGCCAGATCTGCATGTCGAACGTGTCGGCACGAACTTCGTACACGGGCGGACCCGATGGCGCCGCGACGTCGATGCCCAGCTCCTCCCGAAGCTCTCGGGCAAGTGCCACGCCAGGCAGTTCCCCGGGCTCCACATGCCCACCGGGCAGGTCCCAGACATCGGGATACCAACGACGCCGGGGAGATCGGTGGACTAGCAGGACCCGATTACCGTCGCACAGCAACCCCGTGACGATGCGAGCCCGGGGAGAGCCCTCCGCGAAGTTCGACACAGGCGCATCCTGCCACCGGTCGCAGCCGACACCTGCCGAGCGGTGGCCGGCACACCGATCTGCCGCAGGTGCGGCGTACCGCCCGTTCCGGCCGTCCGAGGCGAACGGCCCTCCCGTCAGGAAGGGCCGTTCGTGGCCGAGTGCGGCCACCTGGTTGATCGCCCACGACCGCCTTCGGGCCGCTGTCGCGCCGTAACCGCGACCGTCCCTCCCGGTCGCCGGCCCGACGGCCCCGGCGCCCGGACCGGGCAAATCCCTAGACCCGGGGCAGGCGCAGGCCGTTCATGCCGCCGTCGACCGCCAGGGACGCTCCGGTGGTCGCGCCCGCGGCCGGACTGGCCAGGTACGCCACCGCGGCGGCGACCTCCTCGGCCGTGACCAGCCGCCCGGTGGGCTGGCGGGCGGCGAGCTGCCGCTTCTCCGCCTCCGGGTCGGCAGCCTTGGCCAGCAGCCGCGCCACCCACGGGGTGTCCACGGTGCCCGGTGCGACGCTGTTCACCCGGATGCCCTCGGAGACCAGGTCGGCGGCCATCGCCCGGGTGAGCGAGTGGACCGCGCCCTTGGAGGCCGAGTAGAGGGCCCGCTGCATCAGCCCGGCCGTGGCGGCGATCGACGAGGTGTTCACGATCGCGGCCCGCGAGCTGCGGCGCAGGTACGGCAGCGCGGCCTTGGTGGTACGGACGACGCCGACCACGTTGACGTCGAGCACCCGGTGCCACTCGTCGTCGTCGTTCGCCTCGACCGTACCGACCGCGCTGATCCCCGCGTTGTTGACGAGGATGTCGATGCCGCCGTACACCTCGGCGACCCTGGCCATCGCCGCGTCGAGCGAGCCCTGGTCGGCCACGTCGGCGACCACCCCCAGCGTGGCGCCGCCCTGCTCGCCGGGGTCGAGGTCGAGCACACCGACCTTTGCCCCGCCCGCGACGAAGGCCGCCACGCAGGCCGCGCCGATGCCGGAGCCGCCGCCGGTCACCACCGCGACCAGCCCGTCAAACCCACCCATCCGCTACCTCACTCCATTTCGTCTCGCTCGTGCCCGCCCACACCGCCCGGATCGCCACCCGGCGCGGTCCGGCCGAAGCCGCCGGACCCGTCACCGACGACGGACCACCGGGCCGTCAGGGAAAGTCGGTGAATCCGAGTTCGCGGTGCAGTTCGGCGACCGCCGCCGCGAACTCCGCCCGGTCCAGCACCGCGCCGGCGTACCGGCCCGCGGCGACCGGCTCGGCGAAGAACCGCTCCGGCAGTGTGTCGGCGTCGAGCCCGATGCCGAGGCGGTGGTTCACCTCGCGTTGCAGCAGCAGCCGCCGCGCGCCGAGCGCCAACACGTCCGGGCAGGCGCCGGTCACCGCCACCACCAGCTCCTCGATGCGGTCCAGCGTGAGCGGTCGGGTCGGGGTGGCCGCGTACGGGCAGACGCCGAGCGCGTCCAGCCCGCTCCAGAGCCGCAGCAGTTGCGCGGTACGGGTCACGTCGATCTCGCCGCGCGGGCGGGGTACCGCCACGCCGAGCCCGGCCAGCTCGGGATAGCTGTGCGGCAGCCCCTGCTCGGGGTCGAAGTCCAGGTCGTGCTCGACGATGTCGTAGCGCGGGCCGATCGGCGCGACCGCGTACCCGAGCCCCAGGTTCGGCTGCGCCCGCGGGTCGAACGGCGGCAGCTCGACGTTCTTGCTGGTCATCGCCGCCTGTGGGGCGACGCGGGCGGCGCCCTCGCCGAGCGGGTCGCCCCCGGCGCCGATCCGCTCGACCGCCGCCGGCACCTCGGCCGCGGGCACCCCGGCAGCGGCGAGCGTGCCGCCGAGGGAGACCGGGTCCAGCCCGAGCTGCTGGCAGCGGGCGTGCACCGGCCACGGGTCGGCCAGCCCCAGGTTCGGCCCGAGCATCGCCAGCGCCTCCTGGTGCAGGCCCGCACCGGCGTACACCTTGATGCAGTCGGTCGGGCAGGCCGGGCAGGCGGCGACCCGCTCGGGCGGCGGCGCGGTACCGACCCCGCCGCGCGAGCGGGTGTCGGCGAAGTTGGCGACCGGGGCGTACCCGGGGTCGGCGGACCAGACCCCGAAGCCCGGCTCGCCGTGCTGCCAGGCGGTGAGCGGGTTGCCGGCCACGGCATCGGCGTACCAGGCCGCGAGGCGGGCCAGCGCCGTCGGGTCGGCGACGGATGGCGGCGTACCGAGCGGCTCCGTACCGAGCGGCTCCGTACCTGGCGGCTTCGTACCGAACGGCTTCGGGTCGGGCCGGCAGACGATCGCCTTGACCCGCTTGCCGCCGAGCACCGCGCCGAGGCCGAGCCGGGGCAGCGGGTGGTCGCGACAGGTGACGATCGAGGCGTACCGGACGCCGTGCTCGCCGGCCGGTCCGATCACCGCGACGGCGGCGTCCGGCCCGTACCGTCGCAGCAGCGCGTCCGTGGCCGGGCCGGTCTCCAGCCCCCAGAGCCCCTCCGCCGGCTCCAGTCGGGCCCGGCCCGCCTCGACCACCACGACGACCGGTCCGGCCGCCCGGCCGTGCAGTACCACGCCGGTGACGCCGGCCGCGCGCAGACCGGCCGCGTACGGGCCCTCCGCGCGCGTCTCGGCGACCCCGCCGGAGAGCGGCGAGAGCCCGATCGCGGCGCAGCGGGCCAGCCCCGGGCCGGCCACCCCGGCGACGACGCTGGCGACCAGGGCGAACGGCGCGTCGGCCGGCTCGGTCGGACCGGTCACCGCGTCCCGCAGTACCCGCAGGGCGGCGATCGGCCCGCCGAGGTCGCCCGGCCGTTCGCCCACCGACGGGCGGCGGGCGACCCCGTCGCCCGGGCCACCGCGGTGGACCGGGCCGTCGGGGTGGACGGGGCCGCCGGGGTGGACCGGGCCACCCGGGTCGAGCGGGTCGCGCGACCCGCTCGACCCGAGGTCGACGTGGATCAGGCCCACGCGGGCCCGTCCGGGTAGCGGTACTCGGTCAGCGTCTCCGGCCGCATCCGGGCCGAGAAGCCGGGCGCGGTCGGCGCCCGGTACGCCCCGTCGACGATCACCACCGGGTCGACGAAGTGCTCGTGCAGGTGGTCGACGTACTCGATGGTGCGGTTCTCCAGCGAGCCGGAGACGGCCGCGTAGTCGAACATGGACAGATGCTGCACCAACTCGCAGAGGCCGACCCCGCCGGCGTGCGGGCAGACCGGTACGCCGAACTTCGCGGCGAGCAGCAGGATCGCGACGTTCTCGTTGACCCCGGCCACCCGGCAGGCGTCGATCTGCACGACGTCGACCGCCTCGGCCTGGAGCAGTTGCTTGAAGACGATCCGGTTCTGCACGTGCTCGCCGGTGGCGACCCGGATGGGCCGCCCGCCGGGGGCGGCGGTGGCGAGCGCGCGCCGGATCGCCGCGTGGCCCAGCACGTCGTCCGGGCTGGTCGGCTCCTCGATCCACCACGGCTCGTACGGCGCCAGCGCGGTCATCCACTCGACCGCCTCGGCGACGTCCCAGCGCTGGTTGGCGTCGACCGCCACCCGGATCCGCGGCCCGACGGCCTCCCGGGCCAGCGCCATCCGCCGTACGTCGTCCGCCAGGTTGCCGCCGACCTTCAGCTTGATCTGGGTGTACCCGTCGGCGACGGCCTGCTTGGCGAGCCGGACCAGCTTGGCGTCGTCGTAGCCGAGCCAGCCCGGCGACGTGGTGTACGCGGGGTAGCCGGTGCGCTCCAGCTCGGCGATCCGCTGGTCGCGCCCTGGGCGGGCGGCCAGTAGCAGGTCGACCGCCTCGGCGGGGGTGAGCGCGTCGGTCAGGTACCGCCAGTCGACCAGGTCGACGAGCTGCTCCGGGCTCATGTCGGCGAGCAGTCGCCACACCGGCTTGCCCGCCGCCCGGGCGGCCAGGTCCCAGGCCGCGTTCACCACGGCCGCCGTGGCCAGGTGGATCACGCCCTTCTCGGGCCCGAGCCAGCGCAGCTGCGAGTCGTGGGTCAGCCGCCGGGCGAACTCGCCCAGGTCGTCCACGGACTGGCCGACCACCATCGGGGCGAGCGAGTCGATGGCGGCCCGGCAGACCTCGTTGCCCCGGCCGATGGTGAAGGTGAAGCCGTGCCCCTCCTGGTCACCGTCGGTGCGCAGCACGAGGTACGCGGCCGAGTAGTCCGGGTCGGGGTTCATCGCGTCGGAGCCGTCCAACTCGCGCGAGGTGGGGAAGCGGATGTCGTACGTCTCGACCGCGGTTACCTTCATGCCGCGGCCCGCACGACCGACCGCTGCCGGCCGAGGCGGTCGATCTCCAGTTCGACCACGTCGCCCGGGACCAGGTACGGGAACCTGCCGGAGAGCGCCACGCCCTGCGGCGTACCGGTGTTGACCAGGTCACCCGGCTCCAGCACCGTGTACTGCGACAGGTACCAGACCAGGTACGCCACGTCGAAGATCATGTCGGCGGTGCTGGAGTCCTGCCGGGGCTCGCCGTTGACCCAGAGGCGCAGGCCGAGCTTGCCCGGGTCGCCCACCTCGTCCGGGGTCACCAGCCACGGGCCGAGCGGATTGAACGTTTCACACGACTTGCCCTTGGACCACTGCCCGCCGGAGACCTCCAGCTGGAACTCGCGCTCGGAGACGTCGTTGGCGACCGCGTACCCGGCGACGTGCGCCAGGGCCGCCTCGGGCGACTCCAGGTAGCGGGCGGTGCGGCCGATGACCACGGCCAGCTCCACCTCCCAGTCGGTCTTCGTCGAACCGCGTGGGATGAGCACGTCGTCGTCCGGCCCGACCACGGTGTTCGGCGCCTTGTAGAAGATCACCGGCGACTGCGGCGGCTGCGCGCCGGACTCGGCGGCGTGCGCGGCGTAGTTCAGCCCGACGCAGAGCACGACGCCCGGCCGGGCGATCGGGGCGCCGATCCGCTGGCCGGCGACGTCCAGCTCCGGCAGGCCCGCCACCAGCTCCGCGTCCGTCGCCGTGCCGCCCGTCCCGCCCGTCAACGCGCCGGCCAGGCCGCCCGCGGCGAGGAACGCGCCGTCGATGTCCCGGGTGACGCCGGACAGGTCGAAGTACCGACCGTCCACGTGGGCCACCGGGCGCTCCGCGCCGGCCGGGCCCACCCGCATGTACCTCATTCGATCTCCAACTGGTAGGTGCTGATCGCCGTGGTGTGGAAGATGTCGTCGGGCGTACCGCCGAGGATCGTCTCGATCGCGGTACGGACCTCGAGGTAGGAGGCCGCGACCTCGCAGACCGGCCAGTCCGACCCGAACATGAGCCGGGCCGGGCCGAAGAGCTCCACCGCGGTCTCCACGAACGGGCGCAGGTCCTCGACCGTCCAGCTGTCCCAGTCGGCCTCGGCGACCAGGCCCGAGACCTTCGCCACCACGTTCGGGCGGGCGGCCACCGGCGTGACCAGGTCGCGCCACTCGGCCAGCCCCTCGGCGCCGGCGCGGATGCGCGGCTTGCCGAGGTGGTCGAGGACGAACCGGCTCTCCGGCAGGTCCGCCGCGACGCGGGCCACGGCCGGCAACTGGTCCGCCCGGACCACCAGCTCGTTGACGAGCCCGGCCGCGGCGACGGCGGCCAGCCCGGCCCGTACGTCCGGGCGGTCGAGGTGGTCGGCCGGGTGGGCCTGCACCTGGTCCCGCACGCCGACGAGCAGGTGGCCGCCGGTGCCGGCGCGGTGTCCGGCGACGACGTCGGCGAGCGCCGGGTCGGTGAGCGAGGCCCAGCCGACCACCCCCGCTATCTCGGGGGTCGCCGCGGCGGTGGCCAGGAACTCGCTGGTCTCGGCGGCGTCGCAGCGCCCGGCCTCCACCAGCACGGTCCGGTCCACGCCCGCGGCGCGCAGGTTGCCGCGCAGGTCGGCCACGCCGTAGTCGCGCCGAATCCGGGTCAGCGACGCGTCCGCCAACCAGGCGTAGTCGGCGGTCCAGAGGTGCTGGTGCGCGTCGATGATCACGGCAGCGGCACCTCCTCCGACAGCAGCCCCTCCCGGCGCAGGTCGCGCCAGAGCTGGCCCGGGATCTCGTACGAGAACATCGCCACCGCGTCGGCCACCTCCTCGGCCGAACGTGCCCCGACCAGTACGGTCGCCACGGCCGGATGCCCGAACGGGAACTGGAGCGCGGCGGCGCGCAGCGGTACGTCGTACCGGGCGCAGACCGCCGCGACGGCCTGCGCGCGGGCGAGCAGCGGCGCCGGGGCGGGCGCGTAGTTGAAGGTGGCGCCCGGCCTCGGGTCGGCCAGCAGTCCGGAGTTGAAGACGCCGCCGACGATGACCGAGACGCCGCGCTCCCGCGCCAGCGGCAGGAGTTCGGCGAGACCCGACTGGTCCAGCAGGGTGTACCGGCCGGCGAGCAGCACGCTGTCGAGGTGCCCGGTACGGACGAAGTCGGCGAGCATCTCCGACTGGTTCATCCCCACCGAGACGGCGCCGATCCGCCCCTCGTCGCGCAGCCGCACCAGGGCCGGCAGGGCGCCGTCGACCGCCGCGGCGTAGTGCTCGTCGGGGTCGTGGATGTGCAGCACCTCGACCCGGTCCAGGCCGAGGCGGTCCAGGCTCTCGGCGTACGAGCGCCGCACCCCCTCGGGGCTGAAGTCCCAGACCGGCTCGACCTCGGTGGCCTCGGCCCAGATGCTGTCGTTGTGGTCGGCCGGCTCGGCGGTGCTCGGCGGCCCGCCGGCCCGCTCGCCACCGCCCGTCGACCCGGTCGCGCCGCCGCCGGTGCCGTTGCGCGTCGCCGGAGGTGCGACGCGGTCGAGGACCCGGCCGACCTTCGTGGAGAGGGTGAACTCGGCGCGGGGCTTGCCGGCCAGCACGTGCCCGGCGCGGCGCTCGGAGAGGCCGCTGCCGTACAGCGGCGCGGTGTCGAAGTAGCGCAGCCCCTCCGCCCAGGCCCGCTCGACGGTGGCGTACGCCTGCTCGTCGCCGACCCGCTGGTAGAGCCCGCCGAGCGGGGCGAGCCCGAGCCCGAGCCGGGTCACCTCCACGCCGGTGGAGCCCAACCGGGTCCGATCCGTGGGTCTCATGCCGCCTTCCCCTCTCCCCCGGCGCCGGCGGTACCGGCACCGTGGATCAACCTGATGATCGCCTGGCTCATCCGACCGTAGTCGTGGTCGTTGGGCAGCTCCCCGCGCAGCGTGAAGTCCGCCATCACCGCGATCCGGTCGGCCAGCGTGACGATCTCGGGCAGGTCGGAGGAGATCAGCAGCAGCGCCAGGCCGGCCTCGGCCAGCTCGGCGATGAGCTGGTGGAAGGCGGCCTTGGTGCGTACGTCGATGCCGACGGTCGGCTCGTCCACGATCAGGATCTCGCAGCGGGCGGCGAGCCACTTCGCGAGGCTCACCTTCTGCTGGTTGCCGCCGGAGAGCTGCCCGGCGAGCTGCCGGGGCGAGGCGGCGCGCAATCCGAGGCGCTCGGCGTACTCGGCCACCACCCGCCGCTCGGCCCGCTCGGTGACCAGGCCGGCGCGGGCCAGCCGCCGCCAGACCGTCACCCCGATGTTGCGGGTGATCGGCTGGTCGAGGAAGAGCCCCTCCTCCTTGCGGTTCTCGGTCACGTAGCCGATGCGGTACCGGCGCAGCGCCTCGCCGACGTCGCGGATGCGGACCGGCCGGCCCTGCACCTCCACCGTGCCGCCGGTGATCCGGTCCAGCCCGAGCAGCGCCTTGGCCAGCTCGCTGCGGCCGGCGCCGACCAGCCCGTACAGGCCGAGGATCTCGCCGGGGCGTACCTCCAGCGAGACGTCGCGGTGCCCGCGCGCGGTGCTCACGTCGCGCAGCCGCAGCGCCGGCGCGGTACCGGCGTCGACATGCCGCTCGGCGAGCCGCACCGAGGCGTACGCCCGGCCCACCATCAGGTCGACGATCTGGTCCTGGGTGTGGTCGGCCAGCGGCTCGGCCTCGGCGACGCTGCGGCCGTCCCGCAGCACGGTGACCGTGTCCGCGACCGCGAAGACCTCCTCCAGCTTGTGGCTGACCAGCACCACCGCGTGCCCGCTGTCGCGCAGCTTGCGCACGATCGCGTAGAGCCGGTCGGCCTCGTCGCCGGTGAGCGACGCGGTCGGCTCGTCCAGCAGCAGCACCCGGCTGTCGACGCTGAGCGCCTTGGCGATCTCCACGAGCTGCGCTTGGGCCACCGACAGCTCGGCGACCGGGCGGTCCGGGTCGAGGTCGAGGTCGAGCAGGTCCAGGCAGCGGCGCGCCTCGGCGCGCATCCGGGCCCGGTCGACCATCCCGAAGCGGCGGGGCAGGTGGTGCAGCACGATGTTCTCGGCGATGGAGAAGGCCGGAATCAGGTTGCGTTCCTGGTGCACCACGCCGATGCCGGCGCGCTGGGCGTCCATCGGGCCGCCGAGGTGCAGCTCCCGGTCGCCGAGGACGATCCGGCCGCCGTCCGGCCGGTACACCCCGGTCAGGAGCTTGACCAGGGTGCTCTTGCCGGCGCCGTTCTCTCCGAGCAGGGCGTGCACGCTGCCGGGGGCGAGCCGCAGGGTGGCGCCGTCCAGCGCCCGTACCCCCGGGAACGTCTTGACCAGGTTCTCGGCGGTGAGCATCACGACGACCTCCGCAACAGCCTCTGCCGGACGGTGCCGAGCAGCACCGCGCCGAGGACGACCGCGCCGACGATCAGGTCGATCCAGCGCCGGTTGATGTCGAACTGGGCCTGCATCACGTCCACCAGCCGGACCAGGAACGCCGCCAGGCAGGTACCGACGACGCTGACCACGCCGCCGGTCAGCGCCACCCCGCCGATGATCGGCGCGGCGAAGCTGGGCAGCAGCAGGTCGTCGCCGATGCTGGAGTTCACCGAGCCGGAGGCGGCGACCGTGAGCACCGCGGCGACGCCGGCCAGCAGACCGCTCAGCCCGTGCGCCACGACGATGGACCGGTCGTTGGAGACCCCGCTCAGCCGCGCGGCGAACGGGCTGCCGCCGGTGGCGAGCAGCTGCCGACCGGTGACGGTACGGGCGAAGAAGACGGCCACCAGCGCCGCCACGGCCAGCGCGACGAGGAAGACCACCGGCAGCCCGAGCACCGAGGCACGCCCGAACTCCCGCAGCCCGGGCGAGTACCCCTGGAAGGTGTCCGGCCCGTTCACGCCGTACCGGAGCCCCTCGAAGATGGTCATGGTGGCGAGCGTGACGATGAAGCCATTGATCCGGGTGAAGACCACCAGCAGGCCGTTGAGCAGGCCGGCGGCGAGCCCGACGGCCAGCGCCCCGAGCACCGCCAGCGGCGCCGGCAGGCCAGCCTCGATCATCAGCCAGGCGGCGATCATCGCGCAGAGCCCGGTGAGCGTACCGACGGAGAGGTTCATCTGGCCGATCGCGAGCACCACCATCTGGGCGAGCCCGATGATGATCGGTACGGCCAGGAAGCGGAAGAACGCGCCGAGCGTACCGGCCGAGAGCAGGTTGCCGCCGGTGGCCACGGCCAGCGCCACGAACCCGGCCAGGGCCAGTACGGCGAGGGTGAACTCCGACTGCCGCGCGGCGCCGCGCAGCCGTACCCCGAGCCGCCCGGAGCCGGTGCGGCCGGCTCCCGGGACGTTGTCCGTGGTGGCGGCCGTGTCGGCCCCGGTCTGTCCGGTGGTCATGCCCGCGCTCCTCTCCGCTCGGCCACGACGTGGCGCACCCGGTCCAGCGAGAGCGCGACCAGCAGCACCAGGCCGATGTAGAGCTTGAGCTGGTCGAGCTGGAACTGCAGCAGGTTCAGTCCCTTGTAGATGACCTGGGTCAGGGTGGCGCCCAGGACGGTGCCGAGCACGCTCACCGCGCCGCCGGCCAGCAGCGTGCCGCCGAGCACCGGCCCGAGGAACGACGGCAGCAGGAACTGGTCGCCGATGCTGGCCGAGAAGGCGCCGTTGTTGGCGGCGAGCAGGAAGCCGGCCAGCCCGGCGAGCAGCCCGCTGAGCGCGTGCGCCTGCACCACCCGGTTACGGGTCGGTACGCCGGACAGCTCGGCGGCCCGGCTGTTGGCGCCGGTCATCAGGATCTCCCGACCGACCCGGGTGAACTGGAAGATCAGCCCGACGACGACCGCGGCGACCAGCGCGAACGGCACGACCAGCGGGATCCGCGGTCCGCAGATCTCGCCCATGCAGTAGTCGGCGAAGGTGTCGTTGCGCAGCGACGTCATCCCGGCGGGCTGCCCGGCGAAGGCCACCCCGTCGGTGAACCGGGTGTAGAGGATCGTGATGAGGCCGACCAGGGCGAAGTCCAGGGCGAGCGTGACCACGAACGAGTTGACCCCGGTCCGCGAGATGATCAGTCCGGCGAGCGCGCCGAGCAGCGCGCCGACGGCCAGGCCGATGAGCAGGCCGACGACGAGCGGCACGCCGAGCCGGTCGTACGCGAGCCCCATGGCGAAGGCGCTCATCGCCGCCATCCGCCCGACCGCCATGTTCATCTGGCCGAGCGAGAGGACGGCCAGCTGGGCGAGCCCGACCACGGCGTAGACGCTGATGTCCGACTGCAACGGCACCAGGGTGAGCGTGGTGTCCAGGAAGGCCGGGCGCAGCGAGGTGAAGAGCACGACCAGGCCGACGAGCAGGACGACCAGGCCGACGCGGGGGTTGGCCCAGAGCGGGATCCGGGGCGGCTTGGCCGGCGCCGCCGCCGGGGCCGGGGCCTCGGGCGGGGTGTCGGTCCGGGTACTCACCGGACTCTCCGGTCGTCGATCGCGTCCCGGTCCCACTCGATGCCGAGGCCGGGGGCGGTGGGGGCCAGCGCCTCGCCGTCCACCACCTCGATCTCCCGCCGCGTGATCGCACGCAGCTGCGGGATGTGCTCCAGGTAGCGACTGTTCGGCACCGCGCAGCAGAGACTCACGTGCAGCTCCATCAGGAAGTGCGGGCAGACCGGTACGTTGTACGCCTCGGCCAGGTGGGCCACCTTCAACCAGGGCGTGATGCCGCCGATGCGGGCCACGTCGACCTGGATCACGCCGGCGGCCTGGCGGTGCAGGTACTCGCGGAACTGCGCCACCGAGTACATCGACTCGCCCACCGCCACCGGGATGGTGGTGGCGGCGGCGAGCGACTGGTGCCCGGCGACGTCGTCGGCGGGCAGGGGCTCCTCGAACCAGTAGGGGTCGGCCGGTTCGAGCAGCCGGGCCCGGCGGGCGGCCTCGGCCGCCGTGAGGGACTGGTTGGCGTCGAGCATCAGGTCGAAGTGGGGCCCGACGGCCGCCCGGACGGCGGCCAGCCGGTCGGCGTCCTGCACCGGCGAGCGCCCGATCTTCAACTTGACCCCGCGCCACCCGGCGGCCTGGCTGGCCTTCGCGCCGACGATCAGCTCCTCGGTGCTCAGGTGCAGCCAGCCGCCCTCGGTGTCGTAGAGCGGGATGCGGTCCTTGGCGCCGCCGGCGAGCTGCCACAGCGGCTGGCCGGCGGCGCGGCAGCGCCAGTCCCACAGGGCGGTGTCGACCGCGGCGAGCGCCAGCGAGGTGATCGCCCCGACGGTGGTGGCCCGGGTGGCGGCGAACAGGTCCCGCCACACGGCCTCCACTCCCCGCGGGTCCACGCCGACCAACCGGGGCAACAGGTAGTCGCGCAGCAGGGCGAGCACAGCGGTACCGCCGGTGCCGATCGTGTACGAGTAGCCGGTACCGCCGCCACCGTCGTCGGTCGCGATCTCGACGAAGATGGTCTCCTGCTTCAGGAACGACTGGACTGCGTCGGTGCGTACCGTCTCGACCTCCAGGTCGACCAGGTACGCCTCGGCGTGGGTGATCGCGGGCAACACTGCTCCTTACCGGGGACTTCCGTGGCGGACCGACCGACTCAGTTGCAGGTGAGGTACTGGCTGTCGAACGCCTTGCGCAGTTCGTCGGTCTTGGCCTGCCGGTCGGTCTCGTAGCTCTCCACGTTCTCCTTGGTCACCACGAAGGAGCCCGAGTCGACGACCACGCCGGGCTGGCTCACGGTGCAGCCCTCGGAGAGCTTGAGCAGCGCGTACGAGCCGACGGATGCCTGCCCGACCGGGTTCTGCAGCACGGTGCCGGCGACCGAGCCGTCCCGGATGCCGGCGAGGATGGTCTGGTCGTCGTCGATCGCGATGACCTTGATCGGCAGCTTGGCCTGCTTGACCCCCTCGGCCGCGGCGACGGCCGGGTTGTAGGCGGTGTTGACGATGCCCTGGATCTGCGCGCCCTTCGCGGCGAGCAGGTCGGCGACGGCCTTCTGCGCGCTCTGCAGGTCCTTGTCGACGTCGGTGATGGTCTGCAGCAGCTTGACCTTGCCGCCGGCCTCGTCCACCGCCTTCTGCACGCCGGCGATGCGGCGCTGGGTGTTCGAGTCGACCTTGTTGCCGGTGAGGTGGACCAGGTTGCCCTGGCCGCCCATCGCCTTGATCGCCGCCTGGCCCGCCTTGTACGCGGCCAACTCCACGTCGGTGGAGAGGCAGAAGTCGGCCTTGTTCACGTTGCCGGCCGGGCAGGACGCGAGCGAGGCGACCGGAAAGCCCTGCCGCTTGAGGTCCTCGAAGGTGGCGTTGATGTTCTCCGGGGAGACGCCGAAGATGCCGAACGCGTTGTAGCCCTGCGCGGCCAGCGACTTCAGCACGTCGTTCTGCTTGGTCTGGTCCCAGCCGGAGGTCTCGTTGAAGGTGACGTCGGCGACGCCGAGTTCGGTCTTGGCCTTGGCGCCGGTCTCCTTCCACGGCTGGAAGTAGGGGTGCGCGCCGCCCGGAACGAGGGCGATCTTCACCTGGTCGGCCGTCCGCTTGGTAGCGCCGGCCGCTTCGTTGTCGCTCTTCTTCGTACAACCGGCGCTGGCGCCGACGGCGAACACCAGGACGGTGGCCACCGCGCCGAGCCGGACGAACGGTTTACCAGTCATGACCGCAACCTCTCGCCCGTATCATGGATCCTATAGGATGTTTCCTGAGTGTGTACCGTCTCACTCCGAGCGAGTCAAGACTTAACCTGCGGGAAACGAGTCCCCGACAGGGTCGAGGGAGGGTCGATGACCAGCCGTGAACCCGTGCAACTGCGGCGCTCCACGCTCGGCGACGACGTGTACGAGACGCTGAAGAACCTCGTGCTGGAGCACATCCTCGCGCCCGGCGACCGGATCAACATCGACGCGCTCGCCCGGGAACTCGCCGTCTCCCCCACCCCGGTACGCGAGGCCCTCGCCCGGCTGGAGGCCGACGGGCTGGTCCGCAAGCGGCCGCTCGCCGGCTACACGGTCAGCCCCCTGCTGACCCGCGACGAGTTCTTCCAGATGTTCGAGATGCGCCTGCTGCTGGAATGCGCGGGCAGCCGGTTCGCCGCCGAGCGGGCCAGCGCCGAACACCGGGCCGCCATCACCGCCGAGGCCGCCACCCCCGTCCCGCCCGAGACCGGTACGCCGGAGGGCTGGCACGCGGCGTTCACCGCGCTCGACGCGCGCTTCCACGACCTCGTCGCCGACGCGTCCGGCAACCCCCTGCTCCGCGAGGGCCTCTACCGGCTGCACGTCCACCTGCACCTGCACCGGCGCTACTTCCCGTACGCCCAGACCGGCACCACCAGCGACGAGCACCAGCGGGTCGCCCGCGCGATCGCGGCCGGCGACCCGGACCAGGCCGAGGCCGCCATGCGGGAGCACCTCGTCCGGGCCCGGGAGCGGCACCTGCCGGCCTTCGACTGACCCGCCCGCCGCGCACCCCGGGGCGAAAGTCGCCCGAGGCGTTAGCGCGGGTGTCCATCCCGGGTATGAGGAAAGCGGGCCGGGTACTGTCGATCATGCTGGACCCGGTCCGGGAACCTCCGCCCTGCCGTTCCACGCCCCCGTCCCGACGCCCGACGCAGCCCGGTCGCCGCGGGCCGCCACGCCACGAGTGGCCTGCTCCGCACCCGTACCGGCCGCGTTCCGTCGTGCCGGGGCGCGCTGGCAGGCTGGTTCCCGCAGTGGTCCAGCTCCCGTGCTGGGATCCGGTTCCCGGCTCCCACGGGTGGGGCAGTTCCCGTCGCGGGTGCAACCGTGCCGGGCCAGCAGGAGGCGCCGATGAACCGGGCAGCAGACGTGACCGACGCAGCACGCCCCGGCACCGAGCTGGGACCGCCGCCGGCCCCGATCCGGGACCGCGACCGGTACCTCGACCTCTGGCGGGCGGTGGCCCTGGTACGGGTCGTCACGTACCACGTCTTCGGCTGGGTCTGGCTCACCGTGCTCTTCCCGGCGATGGGGTTGATGTTCGCGCTGGCCGGCTCGTTGATGGCGAACTCGCTGGACCGGTCCGGCTCCCGGGCCGTGGGGCGCCGGCTGCGCCGGCTGCTCCCGCCGCTCTGGGCCTTCGGCGCGGTGACCGTCCCGCTGATGCTGCTCACCGGCTGGGGCCCGGCGCCCGGCGCCTCCCTCGGCTGGGGCGAGCTGGCCTGGTGGGTCCTCCCGGCCCGGACGCCCCCGGTGGGGAGTCAGTCCTGGGCCTGGGCGTTCAACTCGGTGCTCTGGTACATCGTCACCTACCTCTGGCTGGTCCTGCTCTCCCCGGCCCTGCTCGCCCTCTACCGGCGCTGGCCCTGGCCGACCATCGCCGCCGCGGCGGCCCTGCCGGTGGCCTTCGTCTGCAACGTGGTCACCATCGGCGGCTACTTCAACGAGCAGGCGCTCAACATCAGCTCGTACCTGGCCTGCTGGCTGCTCGGCTTCGCCCACCACGACGGCCTGCTGCGGCGGATCCCGGCCCGCCGGTACGCGATCGGCGTCGCGGTACTCGCGGTCGCCGGCGCGACCTGGGTGCTGGTCGCCGCCCTGCGCACCGGCACCTTCGACCTGAACCGGATCCCGGGCGGCAACACGCTCTGGTCGATGGCCTTCGTCGCCACGGTGCTGCGGGTCCGGCCCCGGCTGGAGTGGCTGGAGCGGGTCCGCCCGCTGAACCGGGCCGTCGAGCTGCTCAACGCGCGCGCCGTGACGGTCTACCTCTGGCACCTGCCGATGGGCATGATCGCCGCCCTGCTGCTGCCCCCGCTGACCTTCCCGAACTGGATCGGCGGGATCGTCATCCGGCTGGCCGGGGTCTGGCTGCTCACCATCGTGGCCGTCGCGATCTTCGGGTGGGTCGAGGACATCGCCGCCCGCCGCACCGCCGCGCTCGTACCGCCCCCGCTCGGCCGCCGGTCCGCCGCCCCCGCGGCCACGCCCCGGCCCGCCGCGGCGAGGCCGCCCGGCAACCGCTGGCACCGGCTCATGGTCACCACGGTCGCCGCCCTCGCGGTCGGCCTGGTCACCACCGCCTTCAACGTCTCGCTCACGCCGACCCTCAGTCGGGACCGGCAGCCGCAGCACGAGGTGACGCACTACCTCTCGGACCTGCTGCTGGTCCTCGACGGGGCGGCCGAGCCGGTGCCGGCGCAGCGCGACGCCGACGTCCTGCCCGGCACGGTCACCGTCGACGGCGAGATCTATCCCCGCGCCGTGGTCACCGCGGCGCCGAGCCGGCTGCGGGTGGACCCGCCCGCCGGCTGCGACCAGTTCCACGCGGTCATCAAGGTCGGCGACGGTGGCGGCGGCGCCGACGCGGACGAGGTGACCTTCTCGGTACGCGCCGACGAGCGGACGGTCTTCGACTCGGGGGCGCGTACCCGGGCCAGCGAGGCGGAGCAGATCGACGTCGACATCGCCGCGGCGCGCACCGTCGACCTGGTCACCACCGGCCCGGCACGCAGCTCCGCGATCTGGGCCGACGCCCGCTTCGACTGCTCGCCGTAGGCAGCATTGCCAACGGCTATCGAGACCCGGCGGACCGCGATGCCCGGCGCCCCGCCTACGCTCGGTCCCCGGTCGGGAAGGTTCGCCGAGAGGAGCGCGGGATGCAGGCAGTGATCCGGAGCTGGACGCGGGGTCGCCTCCAGGAGCTGCTCGGGGTGCGGTACCCGGTCGTGCAGGGACCGTTCGGGGCCGGGCCCTCCACGGTCGAGCTGACCGCGGCCGTCTCCAACGCCGGCGGCCTCGGCTCGTACGGCGCGCACGCGCTCGCCCCGGACCGGCTCGCGCCGCTGGTCGCGCAGCTGCGGGCGGCCACGTCCCGGCCGTTCGCGGTCAACCTCTGGCTCCCCCAGCCGGGCGAGGTGGACCTGCGGATCTCCGACGCCGAGCTGGCGCGGCACCTCGCACCGCTGCGGCCGTACCTGGCCGAGGTCGGGCTCCCCGAGCCGACCCGGGCGGACCTGGTACGCCCCGACTACCACGCCCAGATCGAGGTGCTGCTCGCGGCGGAACCGCCGGTCATCAGCTTCACGATGGGGGTGCCCGAACCCGCCGTGTTGGCCGAGGCACGCCGCCGGGGCATCGTCACCTTCGGCAACGCGGCCACGGTCGACGAGGCGGTCGCCCTGGCCGAGGCCGGGGTCGACGCGGTGGTCGCCTCGGGCAGCGACGCGGGCGGCCACCGAGGGTCCTTCCTGGGCCCGGCCGAGGAGTCGATGGTCGGCACGTTCTCGCTGGTCCCGCAGGTGGCCGACGCGGTGCCGGTACCGGTCGTCGCGGCCGGCGGCGTCGCCGACGCCCGGGGCGTGGTCGCCGCCCTGGCCCTGGGCGCCGACGCGGTGCAGATCGGCACCGGCTTCCTGATCACCGAGAAGTCGGGCGCGAGCCCCGCCCACAAGCGGGCACTGGCCGGCCCGGCGGCCCGGGCCACGGTCCTCACCCGCGCCTTCTCCGGCCGGTACGCCCGGGGCATCCCGAACCGGCTCCAGCGGGAGCTGGACGCCTTGCCGGAGCCGGTGCCGGGGTACCCGCTGCAGAACCTGCTCACCCAGGCCCTCCGCCGTACCGCCAACGAGCGCGGCCTGCCCGACCTCATCCACCTCTGGTCCGGGCAGGCGGCGCCGCTGGCCGTCGCGCGTCCCGCCGCCGACTACCTGGCGAGCCTCGTCGCGGACGTCCGTACGCTGCTCGGCATCGACGGCTGACGCGACCGCCGGGCGGTCAGGGCTCGACGATGTGCATGGCGGCCTCCTCGGCGGAGGCCGCGCCGCCGTCGATGCCGACGTCGTAGCCGACCGAGTCCGCCTCGGTGTCCTCGCCGAAGCCCTCGTCCGGGGCGATCAGCCGGCCCGCCCGCCGGTCACCGACCTGGTCGGCCGCGTAGAACTCGCCGGACTCGCTGAGCGTCTCGTCGCGCGGGAGGGCCTGGTCCGGCACCTCCTGGCGGATCCGCTCGTCCAGCGTCTCGCCCCGCAGGGCCTCCTCCGCGGTGACCCCGAAGGCCGTGACGCCCCGGTACCTCTCCGGCGGCGAGTAGCCCTCGTCGAGCGCGTCGTCGAGGCCGCGATCGTCGAGCGTGTCGCCGGCCGCCAACTGCCCCTCGTCGTGCGGGCCCCACATATCCTGCTTGTCCATCTCCGTCTCCTCTGACCGAACCCGGCCGGCGGACCGCGCCCCCCGGCATCAAGCCGATCAGTGCAGCTTAGGCCGTATGCCGGCACGGCCGATCCACCGCCGGCCGGGCGGTGCCGGGCGATCGAGCAGCCCCGATGGACGCGCCGGGAGCGCAACGGTTGACGTCGATCTGATGGCGTGACAGAGTGCGGCCCAACGGCGGGTCGCTCCATCGACGCCCGCCGAACAGATGGTGCGGCGGCGCGCTCCTGACCGGTCCCCGAGGGAGCCCCATGCCCCGATCCGCACCACCGCCACCGCCACCGCCACCGCCACCGCCACCGCCACCCGGGCAGCCATCCGCCACCGGCCGGTGCCGGCGCGCCCGGTCCCGTCCCCCGCGAAAGGAGTTCTCCGTGCGCGCGTACCTCCGGGCCGCCCTGGCCCTCGCGATCACCGCGATGGCGGCGGCCGTCGCGCTGCCGACCGCCGCCACGGCCGCACCGCTCACCAAGATCCTCGTCTTCTCGAAGACCGCCGGCTTCCGGCACTCGTCGATCCCGACCGGCATCGCCGCCATTCGGCAGCTCGGCACCGCCAACGGCTTCGCCGTGGACGCGACCGAGGACGCCGCCGCCTTCACCACCGGCAACCTGGCCCAGTACCAGGCCGTGGTGTGGCTGTCGACCACCGGCGACGTGCTCAACGACGCCCAGCAGGCCGCGTTCCAGTCGTACATCGCGGCCGGGGGCGGCTACGTCGGGGTGCACGCCGCCGCCGACACCGAGTACAGCTGGCCGTGGTACGGCGGGCTGGTGGGCGCCTGGTTCGCCTCGCACCCGGCCATCCAGCAGGCCACGTTGCGGATCGAGGACCGGGCCAACCCCTCCACGGCGCACCTCGGGCCGACCTGGACCCGTACCGACGAGTGGTACAACTACCGCACCAATCCCCGTACCAACGTGCGGGTGCTGGCCAGTCTCGACGAGTCGTCGTACTCGGGCGGCAGCATGGGCGACCACCCGATCACCTGGTGCCAGAACTACGGCGGCGGGCGGTCCTGGTACACCGGGCTCGGCCACACCGAGGAGTCGTACGCCGATCCGAACTTCACCCGGATGCTGCTCGGCGGCATCCAGGTGGCCGCCGGGGCGCGCGGCGCCGACTGCCGGCCGGAGTCGGGCTACACGCCGCTGTTCGACGGCACGCAGGCCAGCCTGAACAGCTGGCGGCAGGCCGGACCGGGCGGCTTCACGCTGGCCGGCGGCACGCTGACCTCGTTCGGCGGGATGGGGCTGCTCTGGTACCCGGTCCGCACGTTCAGCGACTACTCGCTCAAGGTCGACTGGATGATGCCCGGCGACGACAACGGCGGCGTCTTCATCGGCTTCCCGGACCCGCAGGGCGACCCGTGGCGGCCGGTCGACCAGGGCCACGAGATCCAGATCGACGCGACCGACGCCGACCCGACCCGTACCACCGGCAGCGTCTACAGCTTCCGGGCGCCCGACGCGGCGCTGCGGGCCGCCGCGCTCAACCCGCCGGGCTCGTGGAACAGCTACGAGATCGCGGTCACCGGGCAGCGGGTCGAGGTCTACCTCAACGGCGTGAAGATCAACGACTACACCAGCTCGCGGGCGATCGCGAACGGCTACCTCGGCGTACAGAACGACGGCGACGGGGCGGACATCAACTACCGCAACATCAGGATCAAGGCCGGCGGCGTGGCCACCCGGGACCTCGCCCGAGGTCGTCCGGCGACCGCCTCCGGCGTGGAGACCGGCAGCCAGCACGTGCCGGGCAACGCGGTCGACGGCAACGCGTCGACCCGCTGGAGCAGCCTCTACGCCGACCCGCAGTGGATCACTGTCGACCTCGGGGCCACTTACACCCTCAACCGGGTACGCCTCACCTGGGAGACCGCCTACGGCCGGGCGTACCAGATCCAGACCTCGCCGGACAACGCCACCTGGACCACCCGGTACTCCACCAGCGCCGGTGACGGCGGCACCGACGACGTCGCGATCACCGGCACCGGCCGGTACCTGCGCGTCTACGGCACCCAGCGCGCCACCCAGTGGGGCTACTCGCTGTGGAACCTGGAGGTCTTCGGCAGCTGAACACCCTCCGCCCCGTACCGCCCCCGTCCGCGACGCCGCGAACGGGGCGGTACGGCGCCCGGTGCCCGGCCCTCGCTCCCGCGGAGCGCCGCCTTCGCCCGCGCTGGCTCGTTGAGTGCAGTGATCAGCGAGACGAGGGGAACGCGGTGACCGCATCGGGCTCCGGGTCGGTCGGCGACCCGCCCAGCGGGCGGCTCATCCGCGCGGAGGCCAACTGGCAGCGCGCCACCTTCCTGGAACTCTTCTTCGACCTCGTCTTCGTCTTCGCGCTCAACCAGGTGAGCAGGCGGCTGGTCGGCGACTTCGGCGACGGCGGCCGGCTCGGGTTCGGCGAGGCCGGGATGACCTTCCTGCTGTTCCTGGTGCTCTGGGCGCTGTGGCTGTCGACCGTCCAGCTGACCAGCCGGATAAATCCCGACTCACCGCCGGTGCAGATCGGCATCGCCGGCACGGACGCCTGGCACGCCCGGGGCCGGCCGCCCACCCGGGCGCGAGATCCACACAAATACCGAGAAAGAGGGGCTATCCCGCGCGTGGTAGCCACTCTTTCTCGGTATTTGTCGGGTCGGGCTGACGTCAGCCCGGTCTTCGGCGCGTCGCGGACGTCAGGGCGATGCCGGCGGCGGTCGCGGCGAGCAGCGCCGCCGGCAGCGGACCGGCCCAGTGCAGGTGCCGCGCCAGCAGCGCGGCGAGCCCCGCGCCGAGCACCACCCCGGCCAGCGCGAGCGCCTGCGTACCGTCGAACCGGTGCCGCCGGCCGGGCCCCACGGTCGCGCTGACCAGCCGGGTCAGCGCGCCGGTCAGGTACGTGGTGGAGAGCCCCGAGCGGCCCAGCGCCTGCACCGCCACGCTCTGCACGCCCATGGCCAGGCCGGCGAGGGCGATCAGCGGTACCTGCGCGGTTCCCTCCGGCGCGCCGCCGGCCGCCAGCCACCCCGCCCAGAGCACGGCGAGCAGCACCGCCTCGACCGCCAGGCACGCCGCCGACGCGCGCCAGCGGGGAGCGCCGGACGCGGGCTCACCGCCGTGCCGGGGCGGGGCGCCGCCGGACGCGGGGGCGAAGCGCCGCAGCGCCGCCAGCCGGGCACCGGCGAAGACGCCCAGCCCGTAGAGGCCGACCGCGGTCGCCACCCGGACCAGCGTCGGCACCTCCACTCCGGCCGCCGACACGCCGAGGACCACCAGGTTTCCGGTGATCACGCTGGAGAAGACGCCGCCGAGGTGCAGCAGGCTGATTGCGTCGGTGACACCCGCCGCGAGCGACAGCACGACGACGACCGCCGGCAGCGCGCGGTCCGGGGTCGACGCGGAAGCGCCGGTACGCCCCGGATCGTTCCCCGCCACCCGCACCCGCCTCCGTTCACGCCGGTCCGCCGATCGGTACCGGGCCGGACCCACCGATCATTATCGGCGGCGTCCGGCCCGGCGGGGTCGACGCTGGTCAACCGAGCACTCGCCGGTCGGCCGAGCGCTCGGTGCTAGGCCGCGTTTCATAAGGACTGGCCGGCCTTATGAAACGCGGCCTAACTGAGCGTGAAGGTGTCGACGTCGAACAGGAAGCCCGAGCCGCCGGTGAAGACCAGGAAGACCGGGCCCGAGCCGCTGCCGCTGAGGGTGGTGTTCACCGTCTGGAAGGTCTCCCAGCCGCCGGTGACCGGTACCGCCACCGAGCCGAGCAGGGTCCCGGTGGCCGAGCCGGCCCGGATCTGGATGGTGCCGCCCGAGCCCGCCGACGAGATCCGCGCGCTGAACCGCGTACGGCCCGAGAGGTTCGTCGAGGCGTACCCGGCCCAGTCGCCGTTCTCGATGAAGCCGAGCGTGTTACCGCCGCTGGCGCCCGCGTGTGCGGCCGCCTGCACGCCCGAGTTCGAGGTGAACGACTCGGCCTCGACCGTCGTACCGCCGGAACCGGAGCCGGCGTTGAAGGTGAAGGCGTCCAGGTCGAAGATGTTGCCGTTGCCGGTGACCCCCTTGAAGACCAGGAACAGGGTGATCGGGTCGGCCGGCACGTTGCTCAGGTTGCCCGTGACGTTGGTGTACGTGTCCCAGGCACCGGTGTTCGGCACGGCCACCTGACCCAGCAGGGTGCCGGTGGAGGATCCGGCGCGTACCTCGATCGTGCCGCCGGGGCCCGCCGAGGCGACCCGGGCGGTGAAGCTCGCCGCGCCGCCGAGGTGGTACGGCTGGAACGAGATCCAGTCCCCGTTGTCGATGAAGCCGGCGGTCCGCCCGCCCTCGGCCGTACCGTGCTCGGCGATCTGGATGCCGGCCTGCGCGGCGAAGTGCTCGGCCTGCCGGTGCCGCGGCTGGAGGGTCTGGATCGCGTGGGTGGTGAGCCCACCCCGGTCGGTGTACTGCGCGTCGAAGACCCCGTAGAGGTTGGCGGTGGCGTCGTGCTCACCGTCGACGGGGATCGTAATCGAGCCGGAGCAGCCGGTCCGCGAGGTGATCGAGTGCGCGTGGCTGTCGTGGCCGAGCGCGTACGTCACCGTCACCTTCGTACAGTCGATCGTCCCGTCCTCCGGGTCGGTGACGGTGACCTGGAACGGCACGGTGTCACCGAAGTTGAACAGCGCGCCGGAGCGCGGCGTGACGAAGCTGACCGCCGGGGCCGTGTTGCCGACCGTGATCGGGACGCTGGCCGTACCGGTCAGCCCGGTGGGGTCGCGTACCGTCAACGTCGCCGTGTAGTTGCCGTTGCTGTTGTACGTCTTCGAGGGGTTCGCGGCGGTGGAGCTGGTGCCGTCGCCGAAGTTCCACGAGTAGGTGAGCGCACCGCCCTCGGGGTCGGAGCTGCCGGCCGACGAGAACTGCACGGTCAGCGGCGCCGCTCCGGAGGTCCGGTTGGCGGTGGCGACCGCGGTCGGAGCCTTCGCGCCGGGCTTGTACTCGATCCGGTAGACGCCGGAATTGTTCGAGCCGGTGCCGTAGTCCAGCACGTAGAGCGCCCCGTCCGGCCCGAACGCCAGGTCCATGACCTGGGTGCCGGTCCAGGGGAAGTTCGCGATGGCGCCGGGGCTGCCGTCGGCGTTGACGTCGATCGCCTTGATCCAGCGACGGCCGTACTCGCCCGCGAAGAAGTGTCCGTTGAGGTCGGCCGGGAACTTGACCGCCGAGTTCAGCGCGGCGTCGTACCGGTAGACCGGCCCGCCCATCGGCGACTCGGAGCCGGAGCCGAACTCCGGCGGCGAGCCGGCGGTGCCGCCGTACCGGATCCAGGAGGGCTTGGCCGGCGGCAGGTTGGTCAGCCCGGTGTTGCGGAACGAGTTGTTGACCGGGGCGGCGCAGTTGTACTGCGGACCGGTGCTGTTGGTGGCGAAGTTCCACTCGTAGTAGGTCTCGGCCTGCGTGTTGGTGCCGGTGCAGTACGGCCAGCCGTAGTTGCCGGGGCCGGTGATCCGGTCGAACTCGACCTGCCCGGCGGGCCCGCGGCCGGGCTGCTCGCCGCCGTCGGGTCCGTAGTCGCCCAGGTAGACGATGCCGGTGGCCTTGTCCACGCTCATCCGGAACGGGTTGCGGAAGCCCATGCCGTAGATCTCGGGCCGGGTGTTCGCGGTGCCGGGCGGGAAGAGGTTGCCGCTCGGGATGGAGTACGTCCCGTCCGCGTTGGGCTTGATCCGCAGCAGTTTGCCGCGCAGGTCGTTGGTGTTGCCGGAGGAGCGCTGCGCGTCGAACTGCGGGTTGCGGTCGGTCCGCTCGTCCAGCGGCGAGGCGCCCGCGGACTCGAACGGGTTGGTGTCGTCACCGGTGGTGAGGTAGAGGTTGCCGGCGGCGTCGAAGTCGATGTCGCCGCCGACGTGGCAGCACTGGCCCCGGTCGTTCGGTACCCGCAGCACCACCTTCTCCGACGCCTTGTTCAGGGTGCCGTCGGTGTTGAGGGTGAACCGGGAGAGGTACAGCTCGCCCTTCCAGGTGTTCCAGTCGGCGGCCGTACCGGTGACCGGGGCGTCGCCGGCCGGGGTGTTCAGCTTCGGCGAGTAGTACAGGTAGACGTAGCGGTTGCTGGCGAAGTTGGGGTCGGCGGCGACGCCCTGCAGCCCCTCCTCGTCGTGGGTGTAGACGTCGAGCGTGCCGGAGACCTTGGTGTTGCCGGCCGCGTCGGTGATCCGCAGCGTGCCGTCCCGCGCGGTGTGCAGCACGGACCGGTCCGGCAGTACGGCCAGCGACATCGCCTCGCCGGTCTCGGCCGAGCCGTAGGCGAGCGTCACCTGCTGGTAGTCGGACGGATTGATCACCGCGTGCGCCTGGGCCGCGGACGGCCCGGTGCCGAGCACCGTCGTGGTCGCACCGAGTAGGAGCAGGACGGCCGCGGGCAGCGGCCATCGACGCGAGTGTCGCGACATCGCGCTTCCCTCCTGAGCTGGGGGTCAGCCAGGCAAGACGCGCGCCGCCGCGCTTGATGGCGTGGTGGGTTGGGGTGTGCGGCGCACGGTTTCCGAAGTTCCGGCTCCGGAGTGCGCCGTGCGCGCGGGGCGGCGACCGGTTACGCCGTTCCGGCTCCCGCACCGCGCTAAGAAACTAACCACAGAGGACGACGGTAATCAATAGGAAACATTCCGGTACGACGCCCGGCACGAAGGGTGATCCATCGACCGGGGTTGACAGGCTCCATCGACAGCCTGCAACATCCCGGCAGGAGCGCAAAACGTTAAGACCCGGCCGACCGCGATCCCGCCCGGCCGGGTCCCGGCGAGCCCGCGCACCGACGGCGAGGGCGGCCCCGCGCGCCGACGGCGCGGCCCGCCACGACGCTCCCGGCCGGCCGGCGCGACGAAGAGGAGTGGCAGCCCATGACCGTCGACACCGCACCGGCCGCGCCGGCCATCACGGTCCACAATCCCGGTACCGGGGAGCGGCTCGGCGAGGTGCCCGCGTTCGACCCGGCCCGGGTGGCCGCCGCCGTGGCGGACGCCGCCCGGGGCCAGCTCGCCATGTCGGCCCTGCCCGCGCACGAGCGCGCCGCGCTGCTGTCCCGGATCGCCTCGCTGGTCGAGGCCGAACAGGAGGAGCTGGCGCGGCTGCTGGCGGCCGAGAACGGCAAGCCGCTGACACAGACCCGCGGCGAGGTCGCCGCCGCCATCCGGATCTTCCGGGGGTACGCCGGCGAGGCCACCCGGATCTTCGGCCGGCAGATCCCGCTGGACGCCGTACCGGGGCTGGAGCGGCACCTCGCGGTGACGGTACGCGAGCCGCTCGGCGTGGTGGCGGCCCTGGTGCCGTTCAACTACCCGGTCGAGCTGTACGCGCACAAGGCCGCCGCCGCGCTCGCGGCCGGCAACGCCGTCGTCGTGCAGCCCCCCGCGCGCTGCCCCCTCGCCCTGGTCCGCGTCGCCGAGCTGGTGGAGCGCGCCGGTGCCCCGCGACACGCCCACCAGCTCGTCACCGGCGGGGTCGAGGTCTCCCAGGCGCTGGCCGACTCCCCCGGCATCGCCGCGATCAGCCTGACCGGCAGCACCGCCGCCGGCCGGGCGGTCGCCGAACGCGGGGCGCGGACCCTCAAGAAGGTGCTGCTGGAGCTGGGCGGCAACGACGCGCTCATCGTCTGCGACGACGCCGACGTCGACGCCGCCGCGCGGGCGGTGGTGCTCGGCCGGTTGGCCCGGGGCAACGGCCAGATCTGCTGCGCGGTCAAGCGGGTGTACGTGCAGGACGGCGTCTACGACGCGTTCGTCGAGTCGCTGCTGGCCCAGACCGCGAAGCTCTCGGTCGGCGACCAGCTGCTGGAGGCCACCGACGTGGGACCGCTGATCGCCGAGCCGGCCGCGCGGCGGGTCGAGGCCGCGGTCGGCCAGCTGGTCGCCGACGGGGCGCGGCTGGTCGCCGGGGGCGGCCGGCGGGGCGCCTTCGTGGACCCGACCGTCCTGGTCGACGTGCCGGTGCGCAGCCCCGCCTTCGCCGAGGAAATCTTCGGTCCGGTCGCGCCGGTGGCCCGCTTCACCGACCCGCTCGACGCGGTACGGATGGCCAACGAGTCCCCGTACGGGCTGCAGGCGGCCGTCTTCACCCGGGACATCTCCCGGGCGCTGGACCTCTCCCGCCGGCTCGACGTCGGCGGGGTCATCATCAACGGCTCGACCGCGCTGCGCGCCGAGAACCTGCCCTTCGGCGGGACCAAGGAGACCGGCGGCTACCGCGAGGGCCTGCACGAGACGGTGCTCGACCTGACCCGGCAGAAGACCATCGTGGTGATGGAGGCCTTCGGGTGAGCCTAGAGCTGCGCGGCGTCCGCAAGGACTACGCCGGGGTCGAGGTGCTGCACGGGGTGGACCTGGTCGGCCGCGCCGGCGAGGTGATCGGCGTGGTCGGCGCCAACGGGGCGGGCAAGTCCACGCTGATCCGGATCCTGGCCGGCGCGCAGCCGATGAGCGCGGGCGAGCTGCGCATCGACGGCCGCCGGGTCGAGCTGCGCTCCCCGCAGGACGCGCACGCGTACGGCATCCGCACCGTCCACCAGGAACTCAGCCTCGTACCGGAGCTGTCGGTCACCGAGAACCTGCTGCTCGGCAACTTTCCCCGCCGGCGCGGCCTGATCGACCGGCGGGCGGCGCACGCGCGGGCCCGCGAGCTGCTGGCCGGCATCGGCTTCGGCGCGATCGACCCGCGCACCCCCGCCGGCCGGCTCACGGTCGCCCGGCAGCAGATGGTGGAGATCGCCAAGGCGCTGGTCGGCGAGCCCCGGGTGCTGATCCTCGACGAGCCGTCGGCGGTGCTCGCCGGCAGCGACCTGGAATCCCTCTTCGCGCTGGTCCGGCGGCTGCGCGACCGGGGCGTACTGGTGATCTACGTGTCGCACCGGCTGGTCGAGGTGCTCGACCTGGCCACCACGATCGTGGTGCTCAAGGACGGGCGCATGGTCCAGTCGGTCGAGCCGGCGCGCACCGACGAGGACGAGCTGATCCGGCTGATGGCCGGGCGCCGGCTGACCCAGATCTACCCGGACCGCCGCACCGGCCGGGGCGAGCCGAGGCTGACCGTACGCGGGCTGAGCCGGCCGGGCGAGTTCTCCGACGTCTCGTTCACCCTGCACGCCGGGGAGATCGTCGGCCTGTTCGGCCTGGTCGGCTCGGGCCGCAGCGAGCTGGCCCGGTGCCTCTTCGGCGCCGCCCCGCCCGGCGGCGGCGAGGTCCACGCCGCGGACGGCACGGACGGCTCCCCCGCCGGCGCGGCCCGCTCCCCCGGGGCCGGACGCCGGGCGGCCGGTGGCGCCGGCGGCTTCCGCAGTCCGGCGCGGGCCATCGCGGCCGGGCTCGCGCTGGTCACCGAGGACCGCAAGCGCACCGGCCTGGTCACCGGGATGACGGTACGGGACAACATCGCGCTCGCGACCCTCTACCCGACCAGCCGCGCCGGGCTGATCGACCGGGCCCGGCAGCGGCGGGACGTCCACGGCATGATCGAGCGGCTGGCGATCCGGCCCGCGCACTGCGCCTCGATGCCGGTCGGCCTGCTCAGCGGCGGCAACCAGCAGAAGGCGGTGCTGGCGAAGTGGCTGCTCGCCCGGCCCCGCGTACTGATCCTCGACGAGCCGACCCGGGGCGTGGACATGGCGACCCGGGTGGAGATCTACCGGATGGTCGACGAGCTGGCCCGGGAGGGCCTGGCGGTGCTGCTCATCTCCTCGGACCTCACCGAGGTGATCGGCGCGACCGACCGGGTGCTGGTGATGCGCCAGGGGCGGCTCGCCGGCGAGCTGGAGTCGGGGCGTACCACCGAGGACGAGGTCCTGGCGCACGCGGTCGGTACCCGCGGCGGCGCGGCGCCGGAGCCGGCCCGCGTCACCCCGGACGGGAAGGAGCGGGAGACGGCATGGCCGACCAGCTGACCAGGAACACCCCGGAGACGGCGGCCCCGCCGGCCGAGCCGTCCCGCACCCGCCGGCCCCGGCTGGTGGTGGGCGGGCGGGACCGTACCGCCGAGGTCGCCTTCGCGGCGCTGGTGCTGGCGCTGGTGCTGCTGGCCGCGCTCACCTCGGACACGTTCTTCACCCCGACCAACCTCACCAACCTGCTCAAGCAGATGGTCACCACCGGGCTGCTCGCCTTCGGCATGCTGGTGGTCATCCTCACCGGCGGCATCGACCTGTCGGTCGGGTCGGTGGTGGCCTTCTCCGGCATCGTCACCGCCGGTCTCGTCGCCGACCTGCCGATCCCGGCGGCGATGGGGGTCGGCGTCGCGGCCGGGATCGTCTTCGGCGTGCTCAACGGGGTGCTGGTCGCCCGTTTCGGGCTGGCGCCGTTCGTGGTCACGTTGGCCGCGCTGACCACCATCCGCGGGCTGGCGTTCGTCTACTCCGAGGTGCCGATCGCGCCCGAGGAGCCGGGCTTCTTCTGGCTCGGCTCCGCGCTGCTCGGGCCGGTACCGCTGAGCACGCTGATCATGCTCGCCGTCTTCGTCCTCGGCGGGATCTTCCTCACCCGTACGCCGGCCGGGCGCGCGATCGTCGCGATCGGCGGCAACGCCGAGACGGTACGGCTCGCCGGCATCAACGTACGCCGGCACGTGGTGCTCGCGTACACCATCAGCGGCACCTGCGCGGGCCTGGCCGGCGTGATCCTGGCCAGCCGGGTCGGCATCGCCCAGCCGAGCGTCGGCGTGGCGTTCGAACTGGACGCGATCGCCGCCTGCGTGATCGGCGGGGCCAGCCTGGCCGGCGGGCGCGGCTCGGCGCGGGCGACCCTCGGCGGCGTCCTGGTCCTCGTCCTGATCAACAACCTGCTCAACCTGTACGGCGTGCAGAGCTACTGGCAGCAGGTCCTCAAGGGTCTGATCATCGTCGCCGTCATCCTCGTGCAGCGCGGCAACCGGCCCCGGTGGTCCTGACCTCCCCACCCCACCACCCCGGGAGATGCGAGATGAACGTTCCACGCACCCGTCCCGCCACCCGCCTCGGCGCGCTGCTGGCCGCCGGGTTGCTCGCCACCGTCCTCGCCGCCTGCTCCTCCGGCGGCGGGGGCGGCTCCGGCGACGGCTCCTACACCATCGGCGTCGCCAACTTCACCCTGAGCGGCCCGTACTTCACCGGCATGGACAAGGCGATCGCGGCTCAGGCCGCGAAGAAGGGCAACGTCGAGATCGTCAGTACCGACGCCAACGGCGACGCCGCCAAGCTCGCCGCCAACGTCGAGGACCTGCTCAGCAAGAACGTCGACGCCGTGATCATCTCCGGCGGGCCGCTGGAGTCGGCCCCGGCCGTACTGAACTCGCTCAAGGCCGCCGGCAAGCCGGTGGTGCTGGTCGACCGCAAGTTCGCCAGCGGCGAGTACACGAGCTGGATCGGCCCGGACAACGAGGCCATCGGCCGGCAGAACGGCGAGTTCCTCGCCGGGCGGCTGCCGCAGGGCGGCAAGGTCGCCATCATCAAGGGCGGTCCCGCCGACAACAGCATCGGTCTGGCCCGTACCAACGGGGTGAAGGCGGCGCTGACCGGCCGGCCCGGCATCACCCTGGTCGAGGCGCCCGACTTCGGCAACTGGGGCTCCGACGGTGGGCTGACCGTGATGGAGAGCCTGCTCGCCACCCACCCGGACCTCGCGGCGGTCTTCTGCGAGAACGACGCGATGTGTCTGGGCGCGCAGCGCGCCATCGCCGACGCCGGCAAGGCCGAGCAGATCGTCATCGCTGGCGTGGACGGCCAGAACGAGGCCCTCAAGGCCATCCTCGACGGCACGAACTACCTGGTCACCGGCCTGAACGACGCCGACATCATCGGCAGCCGCGGGCTGGACCGGACGGTGGAGATCCTGAACGGCGCCACGGTCGAGAAGGACACGGTGGTGGACTCCCCACGGGTCACCAAGGAGAACGCCGCCCAGTACTTCGACCCCAACGGCGACTTCTGAGAGGGGCCTGCCATGTCTCGTCACCTTCCCGGGGTGCCACCCGTACCCCGACACCGCTCTCGGGGCCGCCTCCGGGCGGCGCTCGCCGCGACCACCACCGGCGTCGTCGCGCTCGCCTCGCTCACCGCCGCCGGCACGGGCGCCGCGGGCGCCGCCCCGCCGACGCGTGCCGGCACGCCGGTCACGGTGGCCGACGACCCGACCCGCCCCGGCTGGACGCTGCGCTACAACGAGAGCTTCGCCAACCCGCTCGGCGACGCCGCCTGGGTGCGGGAGACCTACCAGCGCCCGTTCGACACGATCATGGACGACAACGGGCAGTGGTACCGCAACGACTACGGGCCGGACTGGACCACCGCCTTCAACTCCTTCTCCACGTACCGGAAGGAGTTCCGGGTCGGCACCGACGGCTGGCTGACCGCGTCACTGTCGGCGCGGGACTGGAACAACGACGGCGTCATCGAGTCCCCGCCGTCGATCACGCGGCAGGCGCTCGGCGGCGAGTACGTCGCCAGGCTGAACGTGCCGGACCACACCGGCGGGGCCATCTTCCGCCCCACCAACAAGCTGCCCGACCGCTACCGGATCGAGTACAAGCTGAAGACGCTCGACTTCGGCGGCAAGCGCAACGGCAGCATCGAGTACGGCGGCCGCGTCAACGGCTACGGCACGCAGGGCTGCAAGACGCAGCACCCGTGGGGCGAGGGTTCGGACAGCCCGGGCTGGTCGGGCGACGCCTCGGTACCGTACTGCGAGTGGCAGGACGTGCGCGCCGGCCCGTACGGCTACAACGGCTTCCACTTCCTCTCCATCGTGGACTTCGCCGACCCGGCCCCGCGCAACAACCACTTCTGGCACTACCGGCGCAAGGTGCTGATGGACTCGTTCTCCCAGCATCCGGACCGGGTCGGCAGCGGCACCGGCGGGCGGGTCTGCGACTCCAACACCGGGCAGTACTACAACTACCGGGACAGCAGCTTCAACACGGTCAACATGTGGATCAGCGGGATGCCGAACTGGACCCCCGGCCGGGGCGGGCTGGCCGGCAACTCGCAGTGGTTCATGACCACCTGCTCGGGCGGCGTCGCCGAGCAGCAGCTCTCCTCGGCGGCGGAGCTGCAACCGGAGCTGATGCCGAACGAGTTCTACACCTTCGCCATCGAGCGTGACGCCACCGGCTACGTGCTGGAGGCGAGCGGGAACTTCGCCCGGGTCGGCCGGAAGACCATCCGCTTCCACCGGCCGTTCGTCGTCGGCAACGCCCCGATCTGGCACTACAACACCCAGCCCGGCGAGTACGACGGCCGCTTCAACGGCAACCTGGTGCAGAACGACTACCACGGCAGCACCACCTGGCCGGACCAGTGGCCCGCCGGCTCGGCGTACCCGGACTACTTCGTCATCGGCGACCTCTACACCAACGTGTACGAGGGCAGCGCCAGCCTGACCGACATCCGGCTCTACACCCCGCAGACCCAGAGCGGCACCAACCTCGCGCTGAACCGTCCGGCCAGCGCGGACAGCCAGTGCGCCGCGAGCGAGGCGCCCGCCAAGGCGGTCAACGGCAGCTGGACCCAGGGCGTGTCGGACAAGTGGTGCTCGCTGGGGGCCAGCAGGTGGCTCCAGGTCGACCTGCAGTCCAGCAACCAGGTGGGCCGGTTCGTGCTGCGCCACTCCGGCGCCGGCGGCGAGAAACCGAGCTGGAACACGCGCGACTTCGACATCCAGGTGAGCGAGAACGGCAGCGCCTGGAGCACCGTGGCGACGGTACGAGGGAACACCGCCGACGTCACCACGCACCCGGTGACACCGGTCAACGCCCGGTACGTCCGGGTGAACGTACTCACCCCGACCAGCGACAGCGACCGGGCCGCCCGCATCTTCGAGCTGGAGGTCTATGCCAGCTGACCGGGTTCTCCCCGGGGCCTGGCGGGCTGCCCCACCGGCCCCGGCGGGAGCCGGACGTCAGGCGCGGTGCGCGACGTACCGTTCGTCGTCCCGGTCGGCCGGCCGCTCGTCGTCCGCACCGGCCGGGGCGGCGGGCGGTCGCGGGCGCTCGCCGCGGGTCTGCCGGACGAGCCGCGGGCCCGGGGACCGCTCGGCCGGGTCACCGGTCGGGGTCGGCTCGTCGTTCCGCCCTTCCGGTCTGGTCCGGCGCCGGGGGCCGAGCAGCCGCATCATCGGCTTCTCGACGAAGTGGTACAGCAGCCCGGCGGCGACCAGGTTCGCCGCCAGGAAGCCGAGCGCCACCGCCGGTCCCCGCCAGCCGGTGAAGCCGGCGGGGTGGTGGCCGGTGAGGCGCAGCACGGTCTTGATCAGGAAGACGTGCACCAGGTAGAAGGCGAACGAGACCTCGCCAAGCCAGATCAACGGCCGGGAGCGCCACGGCGAGCGGGTGCCCCGGACGTCCGCCTCGGCCGCGGCGGCGATCAGGAGTACGTAGACCACGGCCAGCAGCGTGGTCCAGAGCTCCGCCCGGATCCACTCCATCGCCGCCACCCAGGCGACGACGAAGATCCCGGTGGCGACCCAGAGGTTCGGCCCCCGCCACCTGCGGCGTACCACCAGCTCACCGGCGGCCACGCCCATCCAGAACTCCAGCGAGCGCGCGAGCGGGAAGATCTGGGTGAACCACCAGCGGTCCGCCTCGGGCAGCAGCGTCTGCGCCGGCCAGAGCGCGAGGATCAGCAGCGGCATGGCGATGACGACGGCGTAGAGCAGCCACGGCCGCATCCGGCGTACGGCCGGCAGCACCAGGGGCAGGCAGAGGTAGAAGAACAGCTCGCAGGAGAGCGACCAGCTCACCGTGTTGACGCTGTAGAAGTAGCCCGGCGTCGGGTTCCACGCCTGGATCAGGAACAGGTTGCTCAGGGTCACCCGGAGATCGTGCGGATCGGCCAGGTACGCCCCGACGAGCAGGACGGCCGCCCAGGTCACTACGTGGTTCGGGTAGATCTTCGCGAACCGGCGCCGCCAGAAGGCGACCGGGGTGTCGCCGGGGCGGGCGGACCAGACCAGCACGAAGCCGCTGAGGACGAAGAAGAACTGCACGCCGGAGAGGCCCAGCGTGAAGACCCAGTCCACCACCGCCTTGTAGTCGGGCTCGGCGACGATCCGCATGGTGCCGACGTGGAAGCCGAAGACGAGCAGGGCGGCGACCCAGCGCAGTCCGGTCAGCGACGGCAGCCGGCCGAGCGCTCCGGGCGGCGTCGCGGGCGGGGCGGATCCCCCACCGTCGGCCTTGCTGGTGACGAGTTCCGTGCCGGCGAGCGAGGTCACGCCAGGCACCCTATCCGGCGGCTACCGGTACGGTCGCAGCAGGCGGGCCACCGCCTCCGGGTCCTCGACGTGCGCGTTGTGCCCGAGCCCGGGCAGCGTGACCGCCTCGACGCCCGGGTGGTGCTCACCGGCACCCCGCGCCAGCCCGGTCAGCTGCGCGCCGGTCACCATCGGATCACGCTCGCCCCGGGCCAGCAGCACCGGTACGCGCGCCGCCGCGAGCAGGGCCGGCATGTCGGGCGCGCCCACCCCGAAGGCCCGCGGGTCCAGCGCCAGGCGCCAGCGGCCCCCCTCCTCGCGCAGGCCGTGCCGCACCGCCGGGGCGTCGGGTTCGACGAGACCGGCCAGCCCCGAGACGCGCAGGTGCCGCGCGGCGGCCTCGGCGGGCGAGTCGAACCAGGCGACCGACCGCCCGGCCAGCGCCCCGGCCCGGTCCAGCTCCTCGGCCGTCCAGGCGACCTTGATGCCGAGCCCGACGACCGCCTCGATCCGCAGGTCGAAGCCGTCCCCGGCGAGGGCCAACGCGAGCACGCCGCCGAGCGAGTGCCCGAGCACCACGGTCGGCCGGGCCGGCTCGACCGCGCGGGCGACGGCGGCGGCCAGCGCCTCGAACGAGTAGTCGTCGAGCGGGTCGCTGCCACCGTGGCCCGGCAGGTCCGGCGCCAGCCACCGCCCCGGCCAGTGCCGGGCCAGCACGGGCGGCCAGGCGTCCCAGACGTCGCCGGTCGCGCCGAGGCCGTGCAAGAGCAGCAGCAACCGCTCGCCGCTGCCGCCGCCGCGCATCCGCAGGTCGCCCGTCATGCCGGGCAGTCTGCCATCCGGAGGCCACCCGGCGCCGTCCCCGCGCGGCGCCACGGCGGGCGGCGGATCGCCTCGGGGCCGAGGAAAGGCCGGGGGCAGCCCGGCGTCGGGCCGGCTCGGCGGCGGGCGGCGGGCGGCGGGCGGCGGGCGGCGGGTCAGAATCGGGCCAGAAAGGCGAGGCTACGCTCCCAGGTCGACCGGGTGGCGGCTTCGTCGTACCCGGGGATGCCGTCGTCGGTGTAGAGGTGCCCGGCGCCCGGGTAGGTGAAGATCTCCAGCTCGGCGCCGGCGTCGACCATGGCCTTCCGCCAGGCGGCCACCTCGTCGGCCGGCTCGAACTCGTCCGGGTCGGCGAGGTGCACCTGGACCGGCAGGCCCGCCCGGACCGTCGCGGGGTCGCCGGCGGCCCCGTGCCAGAAGAGCAGCCCGGGGGTCTCCGGCCGCTCGGCGGCGAGTTCGGCGGCGAACGACGCGCCGAGCGAGAGGCCGGCGAGGACCGCGGTGCCGGGCAGCTCCCGGGCCGCCTCGCGGGCCCGCCTGCGCAGGTTCACCCGGCCGATGTCGTCGTGGATGGCGAACCCGTCGTCGATCGAGTCGGCGGTGCGGCCGTCGTACAGGTCGGGGGTGACGACCCGGTGCCCGGCGGCGCGGAGCCGGTCGGCGGTGGCCAACACGGCGGGCCGCAGCCCGACGACGGAGTGGAAGAGGAGGACATCAGCCATACCGGGAGGCTGCCACGGGGGTCCGACACCCTCGCCAGCGACCCCAGAGAGCGCTCACACGGCAATGATCGGGCCCGATGTGTGCCGGCCCGGCGCGCCGGTGCGGGTGGCGGCGCGCGCGAATGCGCAGGACAACGCCGCCCGGCCGCGGTCGGACAATCCCGCAGATCAGCAGCGCCGGCCGCCGCGTACCCGATAATTCACCACACGCCATGTTGCGACCCGCTCGGCGCGGGGCGGCCCCAGGGATTGACATCCCTCCCTGTAAGGCCGCACAGTAGCCCTGAGAGCGCTCTCTAGTCACACTCTCGACATTCCTGCGTAACGAGCCCGCCGAGCGTCCCCCCTGTCGCGCGGGCCCGGAAGGAGTACCCATGAACGCGGCTATGCCGCAGACCGCCGTCGGGCGGTACCGGCCCGGCCGGTGGCGCCTCGCGGCACTGGCGAGCGCCCTGGTGGCGCTGCTCTGCACGTACCTCGCGGTGGTCGGCATGCGGGCCGAAGCGGCAGAGACCCCGGTCTCGCAGGGCAAGCCCGTCACCGCCTCCTCGACCGAGTCGGAGATCGCCTTCCCGGCGTCCGCCGCCGTCGACGGAAACGCCGGAACCCGCTGGTCCAGCGGCTTCACCGACCCGCAGTGGCTGCAGGTCGACCTCGGCGCCACCGTGTCGCTCACCCACGTCGTCGTCAACTGGGAGGCCGCCTACGCGCGGGCGTTCCAGATCCAGGTCTCCACCAACGGCACGACCTGGACCAACGTCTACTCCACCACCACCAGCACCGGCGGCAACCAGGACCTGACCGTCTCCGGCAGCGGCCGGTACGTGCGGCTGTACGGCACCCAGCGGGCCACCCAGTGGGGCTACTCCGTCTGGGAGTTCCAGGTCTTCGGCGGCAGCGGCCCCACCGTACCGCCCACCACCCCGCCGACCAGTTCCCCGCCGCCCGGCGGCACCGTCCTCCTGTCGTACCGCAAGCCCGCCGTCGCCTCCACCGACCAGAACGACGTCAACTGCGGCGGCTGCACCCCGGACAAGGCGTTCGACAACGACCCGGCGAGCCGCTGGGCGACCAGCTCCACCACCGGCTGGGTCGACCCGGGCTGGATCTACGTGGACCTCGGCGCCAGCGCCACCATCCGGCAGGTGGTCCTCCAGTGGGACCCGGCGTACGCCACCTCCTACCAGATCCAGGTCTCCAACGACGCCACCAACTGGACCTCGATCTACTCGACCACGACCGGTCGGGGCTTCAAGGAGACGCTGAACGTCAACGGCACCGGCCGGTACGTGCGGATGTACGGCACCAAGCGGGTCGGCCCGTACGGGTACTCGCTCTGGGAGTTCAAGGTCTACGGCACCGGCGGCAGCCCGACCACCCCGCCCGCCATGCCGCCGGACCCGACCTTCCCCGCGACCCGCCTCGTCTGGAGCGACGAGTTCAACGGCGCCGCCGGCAGCAAGCCCGACCCGGCCAAGTGGACCATCGACCCGGGCACCGGACAGAACAACGAGCTGCAGTACTACACGAACAACAACAACGCCTCGATGGACGGCACCGGCTCGCTGGTCATCGAGGCACGCCGGGAGGCCGCCGGCGGCCGGCAGTACACCTCGCACCGGATGAACACCGGCAACAAGTTCCACGTGCAGTACGGCCGCGTCGAGGCCCGGGTCAAGGTGCCGAAGGGCAACGGCTTCTGGCCGGCGTTCTGGATGATGGGCGCCGACTTCCTCACCGGGCGCCCCTGGCCGTACAACGGCGAGATCGACATCATGGAGGTCCTCGGCCGCAACACCCTTGAGGGCTACTCGACGCTGCACGCGCCGGCCTACAACGGCGGCGGCGGGTACGGGCAGAAGTACACCGCGCCCGGCAACGTCGACCTGGCCAACGACTTCCACGTCTGGTCCGCCGAGTGGGACAGCAAGGGCATCACGTTCAAGCTCGACGGCCAGACGGTCTTCTACGCCAGCAAGGAGACGGTGGAGACGACCCGCGGCCCGTGGGTCTACGACCACCCGTTCTACCTCATCCTCAACCTCGCGGTAGGCGGCGACTTCCCCGGCCCGGTCGACGGCAGCACCCCGTTCCCGTCCCGGATGCTCGTGGACTACGTCCGCGTCTACCAGTAACAGGCCCGGTGGGTGGTCGGGGAACGCCGGCCCCGGCCACCCACCGTCCCCCATCCATCCGCTCCACCGTCCCCCAGGCGCCCGGATCCCCCGGTCCGGGCCCGGCGATCCGGCTCCGGCAGCCGCACCGCCGGATTCGTCCGCACCACCGCAGATCGGCGTACCGACTCCCCCACTAAGGAGCCAGTCATGCAACGGGCCGCACCGTCCCCCACCACCCGCGTCGGCGTACTGCGCCTCGCCGTACTCCTCGGCGCCCTCTTCTCCCTGCTCGGCGCGTACCTCGTCGTCGCCGTCGTGCGCGCCGAGGCCGCGGCGAGCGGCGACTCGTCGAAGGCGGCGCCCGCCGACATCGTGCGGGTCGCCGAGTTCCTCGCCGAGTGCCCCCTCACCCACCGGTTGCCCGACGACCCGATCATCTTCCCGAGGCTCGCGGGCGCCTCGCACATGCACGACTTCTTCGGCAACCGCTCGACGAACGCCAACTCGGACTACACGAGCCTCGCCGGGGCCACCAGCAACTGCAACCCGGTGATCGACCTGTCGTCGTACTGGGTGCCTACGCTGTACGTGAACAACCAGCCGGTCGCCCCCACCGGCACCACCTTCTACTACCTGGGCGAGGGCGTCCGCGAGGACATCACCCGCCAGATCCAGCCGTTCCCGGCCGGTCTGAAGATCGTCGCGGGCAACGCCAAGGCCACCGGCCCGAACGACAGCATCGCCCGCTGGTCCTGCCTGCACCACGGCGAGGTGCCGCCCGGCAAGGACTTCGTCAACTGCCCCGCCGGCTCGATGCTGGAGTCGTACCTGGACTTCCCGCAGTGCTGGAACGGCCGTGACCTCGACTCGGCCGACCACAAGAGCCACATGTCGTACCCGGTGGGCGGTGCCTGCCCGGCCACCCACCCCGTGCCGGTGCCCAAGCTGCGCCAGGTGCTCCGCTACCCGGTCAACGGCAACCCGGCCGGCTTCCGGCTCGCCTCCGGCCCCGGATACACCATGCACGGCGACTTCTTCAACGCCTGGCCGACGGCCGAACTGGCCCGCCGCGTCCGGGACTGCATCAACGCCATCATCAAGTGCAACGCCGACGGCCGGTACTGAGTTGCTGCGCTCGCTGAGTTGCTGCGCTCGCTGCGCTACGCGGCGCTGAGGGGCGATCGTCCTTCGCCTGCGGGGCGCGACCGCTTCGCGGCGCGCTCCTCGGCTGCAGGACGACGCCGCGCCGCTTCGCTTGCTCGCTGAGGGAGCCTGCGGGGCGCGAGGGCTTCGCCCCGCGCTCCTCGGCTCCGGGCCGGTGGGCACGGTGGCCCCGCGCCCCGCGCCCCTCGGCTCCGGTGCCGGTGCCGGTGGGCACGGTGGCCGGCGACTCGGGGCGAGCGTGGCTTGCCCGAGCTGGGTAGGCCGTCCGGTGGGTGGGTCCGCGGGTCGCGGGCCCACCCACCGGATGCGATCCGCCGTAGGCCGATTTCCGGGTACGGGAAGGAGAGCCCCAATGCGGGAGGCTCGGATAATCGTGGTGCTGCTGGTGGCGTTGGCCGTGAGCGGATGTGGCGGCGGTTCCGGGGCGCCCCGTGGCGAGGCCGCCTCCGCCGGGGCCGGGCCGGTCTCCAGCGTCCCGGCGACGGCGGCCACCCCGGCGGAGTACGCGCCGGCGGGCGGCTTCAACACGACCGACGTGGCCTGGCTGCAACTGATGCGGCCGATGACCGAGCAGAACCTGCGCCTGCTGGAGCTGGTCTCCGACCGTACCGCCGACCCTCGGCTGACCCGGCTGGCCCGGGAGGCCGTACGCGACGGCGACGCGCACCTGGCCCGGCTGCGTACCCTGCTGGACCGGGCCCGGGCGGGCGGGGCGAACCCGCACGAGGGGCACGACATGCCCGGCCTGCCCACCACGGAGGAGCTGGCCGGGATCGCCGGCACCCGGGGAGCCGAGTTCGACCGGCGGTTCACCGCCACCTTCCGCGAGTACGCCGAGCAGTGCGCCCGGCTCGCCGGCTCGGAGCGCACGGCCGGCGCGGACGCCGAGACGACGGCGCTCGCCGAGGCGATCGAGCGGAGCGCCACCGGACAGCTGGCCGCGCTGCGGCAGCTCGCCTGACGGCGGGCGGCCCGCGACCACGCCGCCGGTTATTCGCTGGTGGCGGCGGGGCGGGGTGACTAGCGTCTCGGTTCGTGTCACGCACGGTAACGTTGGTGCTGGTCGACGCCGACGGTCGGCCGCTCGGGGCGCTGGAGCCGTACGAGGTGGGCTCGCCGTACTGGTCGGAGGTGGCCGACGTGGTCGCCGGCGCCCGCACGCGCCACGGGGTCGCGGTGACCGTGCTGCGGCTGCTCCACACCGAGCAGGGGCGGGCGATGCGCGACGGGCTGGTCACCTACCTGGCCCAGCTCGACGGCGGCGAGCCGCCGGTGCTGCGTACCGTCGACGTCGATCTCGCGCCGCATCCGCTGCGCGCGCCGTACGCGGTCCCGGGCGGCCCGGCCCGCGCGCTGGCCTGGGCGGCCGGTGCGATGGCCGCGCTGGGGATGCCACCGGCCGCGCCGGCGCAACACCGGACGTGGAACCTCTCGGCGCTCTGGCGGCTCGACGGGCCGGCCGGACCGGTCTGGCTCAAGGAGCTGCCACGCTTCGCCCGGCACGAGGCCGCCGTGCTGCGCTGGTTGGACGGCGCGCTGCCCGGGGCCGGCCCGGCCCTGCTCGCGGCCGACGGGGCCGGCCGGATGCTGCTCGGTCACGTACCGGGCATCGACTGGTACGGCGCGGACGCGCGTGGCCGGGCCGCGATCGTCGACGCGCAGCACGCGATCCAGCTGCGGGCGGTCGCGGACGTCCCGGCGCTGGTCGCACAGGGGGTACCGGACCGGCGCGGCGCCCGGCTCGCGGCGGCCATCCGCGCCGCCCTCGCTCCGTACCGGCCCCCGGTCGACGAGGTGCTACCGGACCTCGACCGGCGGGTCGCCGCGCTCGCCGGATGCGGGCTGCCGGAGACCGTGGTCCACGGCGACCTGCATCCGGGCAACGTCCGGATCGACGGCGACCCGGCGACCGGTGCCCGTCCGGTGGTCATCGACTGGGCGGAGGCGACGGTCGGGCATCCCGCCCTCGACCTCCTCCGGCTGACCGAGGACCTGGCGCCGCACGACGCGCGGACGCTGGTACGGCGCTGGGCGCGGCTGTGGCGGGCGGCCCGCCCCGGTAGCGATCCGGAGCGGGCCGTCGACCTGCTGCGGCCGGTGGCCGCGCTGCGCAACGCGGCCACCTACGCCCACTTCCTCGCCGAGATCGAGCCGAGCGAGCACCCGTACCACGCCGGCGACGTGCCGTTCTGGCTGGCGGAGGCCGGCGTCGTCGCACGCGGCGCGCCCGCGGTCCCCTGAGCCACGGCAGCCCAGGCGGCCCCACCCCTCCCGTAGGGATCAGCCCGCGTCGACGGTACGGCGGTCGTCGGGCAGCCGCCGGGTCAACCGGCGCCGGTCCAGCAGTTCCAGTAGCGGCACGGCCACCCGTCGGGTGGTACCGAGCGCCTGACGGGCCTCGCTCAGCGTGAACGGCTGCGGGATCTCCGCGAGGATCCGGGCCGCTCGCAGCTCCGCGCCGGCCGGCAGCACCACGCCGTCGGCGACCCGCAGCAGCGCACCGGCCCGCTCCGCCGCCGCCAGTTCGCGCCGTCCCAGCCCCAGCTCGGCGAGGCGCCCGGCGTCCGGGGCCCCGAACGGCTGCGCCTCGAACTCCCGCAGCAGCCGCTCCACCGCCGCCGCCACCGGGGCCGGCAGCGGCGCGGGCGCCGTCGCGTCGACCACCCGCCCGTCCCGTACCGCCAGCGGCGCGGCCACCAGGCCGACCACCACCGCGCGGTCGGGCAGCTCCAGCTCGGCGCGTACCGCCTCCACGGTCGGACCGGGCTCCAGCGGAAGCCGCCGGCGGTGCTCGAGCACCGCGGCGGCCAGGCGCGCCCGCAGCCGTTCGGCCAACGCCGGGTCGACCAGCCACGCCCCGGCCACCACCGCGCCCGCCGGCTCGGTCGCCCCGGTCGCCCGCAGCTGCGCGGCCCGGACCACGCCCCGGCGGCGCAGCACGGCCGTGCCGTCCGGCGGCCCGCCCGAGGACTCGGCCAGCTCCCGCCCGCGCGCCGCTGCGGCCCCGCGACGCAGCAGCGGCGGCGGATCGGTGTCCAGCACCTTCAGCCGCCCGACCACCTCGTGCCGGCCCGGATCGCGCAGCAGGGCCACGTCCCCGGCGGCCAGCGGCAGCGGCCAGCGCAGCGCCAGCCGCGCGCCCCGCTCCCCCAGCGGGCGTACCCGCACCGGCACCGCCGCCGAGCCCAGGTGCAGCACCAGCGTGGCGGTCGGGTTGGGCAGGCCGCCGGGCAGGTGTACGTCGACCAGTTCCGTGGTCGACCAGCGCCCCGGCGCCAGCAGCGCGTCCCCGCGCCGGACGTCGTCCCGGTCGACGCCCCGGAGGTTCACCGCGACCCGGGCCACCGCCGAGGCGCGCTCCACCGGCCGCCCGAGCGACTGCAGACCGCGGACGCGGACCGGGCGGCTGCCGTGCGCCGCCGAGCAGAGGGTCAGCTCGGCGCCGGTGGCGAGGGTACCGGCGCTGAGCGTGCCGGTGACGACCGTCCCGCTGCCGCGGATGGTGAACGCGCGGTCCACCCAGAGCCGCACCGGCGCGTCGGCGTCCGGTACCGGCAGCCGGGCGACCAGCTCCCGCAGTGCGGCGCGCAGCTCGTCGAGCCCGCGCCCGGTCGGGGCGCTCACCGCGACGCCGGTCAGCCCGGCCAGGCTCGTACCGGCCAGCCGCCGGCGTACCGCGTCCAGCACCGGTCCCGGGTCGGCCAGGTCGGCGCGGGTGACGGCGAGTACGGCGTGCCGGATGCCGAGCGCGTCGAGCACCGCCACGTGCTCCTCGGTCTGCGGCATCCACCCCTCGTCGGCGGCGACCACGAGCAGCGCGGCCGGTACCGGGCCGACCCCGGCGAGCATGTTCGGCACGAACCGCTCGTGGCCGGGTACGTCCACGAAGGCCAGTTGCTCGCCGCCGGCCAGGGTGGTCCAGGCGAAGCCGAGGTCAATGGTCATGCCGCGCCGGCGCTCCTCGGCCCAGCGGTCCGGCTCCATCCCGGTCAGCGCCCGGACCAGCGTGGACTTGCCGTGGTCGACGTGCCCGGCGGTGGCGACGACGTGCATCAGGAGCCCGCTCCGGCCGCGGCCGACGAGCCCGACCCGGCGCGGCCTTCCAGCCCGGCGCCGCCTTCCAGCCCGGCCGCGACGCGCCGGACCGCGGCGTACAGCGCGTCGTCGGCCTCCGGCGGTACGCAGCGCAGATCCAGCAGCAGTTCGCCCTGCTCCACCCGGCCGACCACGGCCGGGCTGCCGGTACGCAGCGGCACGACGTACGCCGTGGGCAGGGCGACCGCCGCCGAGGGGAGCACCACGCCCGGGGCGCCACCGCCCCCGACCACGCTCTCGCTCCGCCGGGCCGTGGCCGCCAGCCCGCTCTCCCGCAGCCGTCCCGCCAGCCGCTCGGCCCGCTCGCGCAGCCGGTCCGCGTCGGCCCGCAGGGCCAGCGTGGTCGGCGTGGGCGGGCCGGTCAGGGTCGCCTCCAGGGCGGCCACGGTCAGCTTGTCGACCCGCAGCGCCCGGGCCAGCGGGTGCCGGCGCAGCCGCTCCACCAGCTCGGCGCGGCCGAGCAGCAGCCCGGCCTGCGGCCCACCGAGCAGCTTGTCGCCGCTGGCCGTGACCAGGGCGGCGCCGTCGGCGAGGGCGCTCGCCGCGTCGGGCTCGTCCGGCAGGACCGGTTCGGGCGCGAGCAGGCCGGAGCCGATGTCCACCACGACCGGTACGTCCAGGGTGGCCAGTTCGGCGACGGAGGCGGCGGAGGTGAAGCCGCGTACCACGAAGTTCGACGGGTGCACCTTGAGGACGAAGCCGGTCGCGGGGCCGAGCGCGGCGGCGTAGTCCGCCAGGGTCGTCCGGTTCGTGGTGCCGACCTCGCGCAGCCGGGCGCCGGTCGACTCGATCAGGTCCGGCAGCCGGAAGCTGTCGCCGATCTCGACCAGTTCGCCCCGGCTGACCACGATCTCCCGGCCGGCGGCCAGGGCGGTGGCGGCGAGCACCAGCGCGGCCGCGCCGTTGTTGACCACGTGCACCGCCTCGGCCGCCGGTACGGCGCGCGCGAGCGCGGCGAGCAGGCCCCGACCGCGTCGGGCGCGGCGGCCGGTGGCCAGGTCGAACTCCAGGTCGGTGACGCCGGCGGCGACGGTCAGCGCGTCGAGCGCGGCCGCCGAGAGCGGGGCGCGGCCCAGGTTCGTGTGCAGCACGACGCCGGTCGCGTTGAGCACCGCGCGCAGCGAGCCGGGGCGCTCGGGCAGCCCCGCCAGCGCGGCGTCGGGCACCTCCTCGGGCGCGAGCTCGCCGCGCCGGGCCCGCTCCTGGGCGGCGACCACGGCGGCCTTCACGGTGCCTCGGCCGAGCCGGGCGGCGGCCTCGACGAGCCGGGGATCGGCGAGCACCGCGTCGGTACGCGGCACCCGGCGGCGTACGTCGGCGGGCGCGTGGGCGCCGCCGTGGTCCCCACCGCCGCGCTCGGTCCTGGCGGCTCCCACCGCGGCGTCTGCCACGTCGGCGACTCTAGTCCAGACCCGCGGAGGCGACCAGCGGCGCCGGTCGATGGCGGAGGCGGACGGGAATCGAACCCGCCTGGCCGAGCTGCTCGGCCACTACGGTTTTGAAGACCGCGGGGAGCACCAGCTGCCCAAACGCCTCCCCGGCCGGCCGGACCCGGTGCGGACCGGTCCCGGCGACGGCGCGGACTGACAGTATGGTGGGCCGCCGGGCCGGCCGCCCGCCGGGGTCCGGATCGGACGTTCGGGATCACGTCGGCCGGGTCCGGCCGCCCCGATCAGCTACCGCGACATGTCGGCGCCCCGGGTCTCGGGCAGCCGCGCGGCGGCGGCGACTCCGGCGCACCCGACGACCGTCATCAGCGCGGCGGTCGGCCATGGTCGACCGCCGGCCGCCGCGGTGAGCGCGGCCGCGATCAGCGGCGCCGGCGCGCCCAGCAGCCCGGTGGGGATCTCCCGGGCGAGCGCGTACCCCGTGACCCGGTACCGGGTGGAGAAGAGTTCCGCCAGGTACGCCGCCTGTACGCCGATGGAGGCGGCGATCGCGCCGAAGGTCGCGACCATGCCGAGCCAGATCAGCACGGGCCGGCCCGTGTCGAGGAGCAGGAAGAGCGGGAACGGCGTGAGGGCCATGGCGACCTGCGTGCCGAGGTAGACCGGCCTGCGCCCGAGGCGGTCACCGGCCGTGGCCACCGCGAGGACCGCGGCCGATCCGACCACGGCGGCCAGGATCAGCCCGATCAGGCCGGTGCTCGCCCGCACGCCCCGCTGCGCGAGGTAGGCCAGGACGAAGACCTGGAGGATCTGGCTGGCGAAGGTGACGTGACCGTTGGTGGTGGTCGCCAGCGCCAGCCGTCGCGGCGCGCCCCGGACCGCCTCGACCAACGGAAGCTTCCGCCGCGCCCCGGTGGAGGTGAAGACGGGTGACTCCAGCACCCGCAGGCGCACGAAGAGCCCGACCCCGACGAGGGTGATGCTCAGCAGGAACGGCAGGCGCCAACCCCAGCTGAGCAGCGCGTCCTCCGGCAGGGCGGTCAGGGCCGCGCTCACCGCCGCCGCACCGCCGATGCCGAGGAGCAGACCGGCCGCCGGGACCGCGCTGAAGAAGCCGCGCCGCCGGGCCGGGGCGTACTCCGCCAGCAGGGTCACCGCTCCGGCGTACTCGCTGCCGACCCCGAGTCCCTGGACGAACCGGAGGAACACCAGCAGCGCCGGGGCCCAGACCCCGATGGCGGCGTACGTCGGCAGGGCACCGATCAGCGTCGTCGCGATGCCCATCATCAGGATGGTCGCCACCAGCACGAACTTCCGCCCGTACCGGTCGCCGAGGGGCCCGAGCACCAGCGCCCCGACGGGCCGTGCCGCGAAGCCGGCGCCGAAGGTGGCGAGGGAGGCGAGCGTGGCCGTGCCGGGGCTCAGCGCCGGGAAGAAGAGCCGCCCGAAGACGAGCGCGGACGCCTGGGCGTAGATCGCGATGTCGTACCACTCGATCATCCCTCCGACGACCGTGGCGGGGACGAGTCGCCGTTTCGACTCCTCCCACGGCCGGCCCGCGTCGTGCTCGCTGCTCATCCGCCGATCTTCTCGCCGAACCGGCCACCGGACCGGTCGAACCGCGACTTCCCGCCCGGGTCGGGGTGGGTCGCCGCGCTCCTACCGCCGGCCGGTGGCCCATCCACTGCTCGGTGGCCCATCCACTGCTCGGTGGCCCAAACGGCGCGCTCGGCACGACTGACCAGAAACGGGAGAACGGCATAGTCTTGGCCCATGACGAGCCTGACCGGCGTCCGCCTCACGCAGTACGCGCACGGCGGCGGTTGTGCCTGCAAGATTCCCCCGGGCGAGCTGGAGGAGGTCGTCGCGGGGCTGACCGGCGGCGGCCCGCTCGGCGCCGAGGCGACCGGCACCCTGCTGGTCGGGCTCGACGACGGCGACGACGCCGCGGTGGTGCTCACCCCGGCCGGCGCGCTGGTCGCGACCACCGACTTCTTCACCCCGGTCGTGGACGACGCCTACGACTGGGGGCGCATCGCGGCGACCAACGCGCTCTCCGACGTGTACGCGATGGGCGGGCGGCCCGTGGTGGCGCTCAACCTGCTCGGCTGGCCCCGCGACGTGCTCCCGTTCGAGCTGGTGCGGGAGGTGCTCCGGGGCGGCCTGGACGTGGCCCGGGCGGCGGGCTGCCACGTGGCCGGCGGGCACAGCGTGGACGACCCGGAGCCCAAGTACGGCATGGCCGTCACGGGCCTGGCCGACCCGGACCGGCTGCTGCGCAACGACGCCGGCCGACCGGGCCTGCCCCTGACCCTGACCAAGCCGCTCGGCATCGGCGTGCTGAACAGCCGGCACAAGGCCACGGGCGAGGTCTTTCCGCAGGCCGTCGACGCGATGACCACGCTCAACGCGGACGCCTCGCGGGCGGCGCTGGCGGCCGGGGCGCGCTGCGCCACCGACGTGACCGGCTTCGGGCTGCTCGGGCACCTGCACAAGCTGGCCCGGGCCAGCGGGGTGACCGCCGAGGTCGAGGCGGCGGCGGTGCCGTACCTGGAGGGGGCGCGCGAGGCGCTGGCGGCCGGGTACGTCAGCGGCGGCACCCGGCGCAACCTCGACTGGGTGCGCCCGCACGCCGACCTCTCGGCGGTCTCCGCGGACGAGGCGCTGCTGCTCGCCGACGCGCAGACCTCGGGCGGGTTGCTGGTCGCGGGCGAGCTGCCCGGCCATCCGGTGATCGGGCGGCTGCTGCCGGCCCGCGACGGCCGTACCGTGGTGGTCCGTTGACGGGTCCGGCGGTGGCCGGTACCCGAGCGACTGTGTACTGTATACGATGTGACCGGGTGGGTTCCCGGCCCTCGCCGACCGGCGGGCCGGTGCCGCCCGCACCCGGATGACCGCTGCCGCAGCTACCGAGGAGGACGGTCATGGCGCGCAGGAACCGCGAACGTTACGTGCGGCTGACCCAGCCGCTGGTCCGCAAGGACGGCGAGCTGCGTCCGGCCAGCTGGGACGAGGCGCTCGACCGCGCCGCCGAGGGCTTCCGCCGCAACGTCGAGGCGCACGGGCCCGACGCGTTCGGCATGTTCTCCTGCTCCCGGGCCACCAACGAGATGAACTTCGTCGCCCAGAAGTTCACCCGGGTGGTCATCGGCACGAACAGCATCGACTCCTGCAACCGTACTTGACACGCTCCCAGCGTCGCCGGTCTGGCGGCAGTGTTCGGTGCGGGAGGCGGCACCTCCTCCTACCGTGAGGTGGAGGAAACAGACCTCATCGTCCTGTGGGGATCCAATGCCCGGGAGACCCACCCCATCTTCTTCCACCACGTGCTCAAGGGCATCCGCAACGGCGCGAAGCTGTACGTGGTCGACCCGCGCCGGACCAGCTCCGCCCGCTGGGCGGACGGCTGGCTGCCGCTCAACGTCGGTACCGACATCCCGCTGGCGCTCGGGATCGCCCGCGAGATCATCGCCGCCGGGCTGGTCAACACCGCGTTCGTCGAGCGGGCGACCGCCGACTTCGAGGCGTTCCGGGCCCACGTCGAACCGTGGACGCTGGCGGCGACCGCGGCCGAGACGGGCGTACCGGCCGACCTGATCCGCGAGCTGGCCCACGCGTACGCCCGGGCCGACCGCGCCCAACTCTGCTGGACGCTGGGCATCACCGAGCACCACAACGGCACCGACAACGTCCGCTCGCTGATCAACCTGTCGCTGCTCACCGGGCATGTCGGGCGCTACGGCTCCGGGCTGAACCCGCTGCGCGGGCAGAACAACGTGCAGGGCGGCGGCGACATGGGCGCCATCCCCAACCGGCTCCCCGGCTTCCAGGACATCCTGGACCCGGCGGTACGGGAGAAGTTCGCCCGTGCCTGGCGGGCCAACATCCAGCCGTACTACGGGCGCACGCTCACCCAGATGTTCGAGGCGATGGACCACGGCGAGCTGACCACGGTCTACGCCATCGGTGAGAACCCGGTGCAGTCCGAGGCGGACGCGGGCGCCACCATCAAGCGCCTCTCCGGGCTGGACCACCTCGTGGTGCAGGACATCTTCCTGACCAGGACCGCCCAGCTCGCCGACGTGGTGCTGCCGGCCAGCGCCGCGTGGTGCGAGACCGAGGGCACCGTCACCAACAGCGAGCGCCGGGTCCAGCGGGTGCGCAAGGCGTTGCAGGCGCCGGGCGAGGCCCGCGACGACATCGAGATCCTCGGCGAGATCGCCCACCGGCTCGGGCACGACCTGCGGTACGAGTCCGCGGAGGCGGTCTGGAACGAGCTGCGGGCCCTCTCCCCGATGCATCGCGGGATGAGCTACCGCCGGCTGGAGGCCGAGGGCGGGCTGCAGTGGCCGTGCTACTCGGAGGACACCACCGAGCCGTCGTACCTGCACGGCCGGCTCTGGGCGGACGACCCGGTGGAACGCGGGCAGCCGGCGCCGTTCGGGCTGGTGGAGCACAGCCTCCCGGTCGACGAGCTGACCGAGGAGTACCCGCTGCGGCTCACCACCGGGCGGCGGCTCGACTCGTACAACACCGGGGTGCAGTCGGGTGGCTTCAACAGTCCGCTGCGCCGGGGCGAGACGCTGGACCTGTCCCCGGAGGACGCCCGGGCGGCCGGCATCGCCGACGGCGAGCCGATCCGGATCACCTCGCGGCGCGGCTCCGTGGTCGCGCCGGCCCGGATCGACCCGGCCATGCGGCCCGGCCTGGTCTTCATGACCATGCACTTCCCGGACGAGGTGGACACCAACTCGCTCACCATCGAGGCGACCGACCCGGTGGCCGGAACGGCCGAGTACAAGGCGACCGCGGTACGGCTGGACCGGCTCGGGCCGGCCGACGCGGCGGCGGCCGAACGGGCCGCGGCGACGCGGGCCGGTGCGGCGGTGGAGCCGGTGGCGGTGCTCACCGGTACGCCGCCGGCGCCGCGCGGTCCGGCGCGGGCCGAGCCGGTGCCGACCCGGCCGGTGGCCGGCTGACCCCAGAGAACGGGAGGGATGGGTAGTGGATCTGCACTTCCTGGACGCCGTCGCCGACGCCGAGGAGCGGGCCGCGGTCGACGAGCTGCTGGGCGAGCCGGACTCGGGCTGGGACGGCGGCCAGCGGCACCTCGACGACTGGCGGACCACCCGGGGCGGGCACGCCGCCCGGTCCCGGCGCGACCAGTTGCTGCCCGCCCTGCACGCGGTCAACGACCGGGTCGGCTGGATCAGCCAGGGCGCGCTCAACTACATCTGCCAGCGGCTGACCATCCCGCCCGCCGACGCGTACGGGGTGGCGACCTTCTACGCGCTCTTCTCGGTCCGGCCCCGCCCGAAGCGGGTGGTGCACCTCTGCACCGACATCGCCTGCAAGGCGGCCGGGGTCGACGCGGTACGGGCGGGGGTGCGCGCCGAACTCGGCCCGCCGGGGCGGGACGCGGGCGGCGTGGTCTGGCAGGAGAGCCCGTGCCTCGGGGTCTGCGAGCGGGCCCCGGCGGCGCTGGTGCTGGAGGCCGGCCGGCCGGCGCTCGGGCACGTGGTGGCCCCGGTCGGCACCGAGCAGGCGCTGCTGGCCGCCCGGGCGCCCGTGGTCGAGCTGGCGCCCGAACCCGACCCGGCGCTGGCCGTACCGCAGGCGGGCGACCCGGGATTGGTACTGCTGCGCCGGATCGGGGTCGCCGATCCGACCAGCCTGGACGACTACCGGGCGCACGGCGGGTACCAGGCGCTGCGGGAGGCGTTCCGGCTGGGACCGGCCGGGGTGATCCGCGAGGTCACGGACGCCAAGCTGGTGGGCCGGGGCGGCGCGGCCTTCCCGACCGGGCGCAAGTGGGACGCGGTGGCCCGCCAGCCCGCCGACCCGCACTACCTCGTCTGCAACGCCGACGAGAGCGAGCCGGGCACCTTCAAGGACCGGGTGCTGCTGGAGGGCGACCCGTTCGCGCTGGTCGAGGCGATGACCGTGGCCGCTTACGCCACCGGCTGCCGGCGCGGCTTCCTCTACCTGCGCGGCGAGTACCCGCGCGCCCTGGCGCGGCTGGAGAACGCACTCGCCCAGGCGCGGGCGCGGGGCCTGCTCGGCGCCGACATCATGGGCCAGGGCTTCGACTTCGACATCGAGATCCGGCGCGGCGCGGGCGCCTACATCTGCGGCGAGGAAACGGCGATCTTCGGGTCGATCGAGGGGCTGCGGGGCGAGCCGCGCAGCAAGCCGCCGTTTCCGGTCGAGCGCGGACTGTTCGGCAAGCCGACCGTGGTGAACAACGTCGAGACGCTGGTCAACGTGCTGCCCATCCTGGCCGCCGGCGGTCCGGCGTACGCGGCCGTGGGCACCCCGACCTCGACCGGTACGAAGCTCTACTGCGTCTCGGGCGCGGTGGCCCGCCCCGGGGTCTACGAGCTGCCCTTCGGCGCCAACCTTCGGGAGCTGCTGGAGCTGGCCGGCCGGCCGGAGGGCAGCGAGCTGACGGCGGTGCTGATGGGCGGCGCGGCCGGCAGCTTCATCCGCGCCGACGAGGTCGACATCCCGCTGACCTTCGAGGGGACCCGGGCCGCTGGCACCGCGCTCGGCTCCGGCGTGGTGCTCGCCCTCGACGAGGGCGTGGACCTCGGCGGCATCCTGCTGCGCATCGCCGGCTTCTTCCGGGACGAGTCGTGCGGCCAGTGCGTACCGTGTCGGGTCGGCACGGTACGGCAGGAGGAGGCGCTGGCGCGGCTGACCGGCGGCCGACCGCTCGGCTCCACCGAACAGGACCTCGCCCTGCTGCGCGAGGTCGGCCAGGCGATGCGGGACGCGTCCATCTGTGGACTGGGACAGACCGCGTGGAACGCGGTGGAGTCGGCGATCGACCGGCTCGGCGCATTTCGGGAGGCGACGCCGTCATGACCAGCACCCCCCTGGGTATGCCCCGCCGGATGGTGGAGCTGAGCCTCGACGGCGAGCAGGTGCGCGCGCCCGAGGGCTCGACCGTCCTGGACGCCTGCAAGGCGGCCGGGAAGGACATCCCGACGCTCTGCTGGGGCGACACGCTGGAGCCGGCCAACGCCTGCCGGGTCTGCATGGTCGAGGTCGAGGGCTCGCGCACGCTGGTGCCGTCCTGCTCCCGGCGGGTGGAGCCGGGCATGGTGGTGCGCACCGACGGCGAGCGGGCCCGGCACAGCCGCAAGCTCGTGCTGGAGCTGCTCGCCTCCTCGGTGGACCTCTCCACCACGCCCCGGATCCCGCAGTGGCTGGCCGAGTACGGCGCCCGGCCGGAACGGTTCGGGCCGCCGGCGGCGCCGGTCACCAACGACGACCGGGACGACGCGCCGGCGGGCGAGCACCACGTGCCGGACGGCTCGGTGGCCGCGACCGTACGCCAGCCCACCCGGGTCGACAACGACCTCTACGTCCGGGACTACGGCAAGTGCATTCTCTGCTACAAGTGCGTGGACGCCTGCGGCGAGCAGTGGCAGAACAGCTTCGCCATCACCGTCGCCGGTCGCGGCTTCGACGCCCGGATCGCGACCGAGTTCGCCGTACCGCTGCCCGACTCGGCCTGCGTGTACTGCGGCAACTGCGTCGAGGTCTGCCCGACCGGCGCGCTGCGCACCAAGGCCGAGGACGACCTGCGCAACGAGGGCCGGTGGGACGAGGAGGCGCAGACGGTCACCCGTACCGTCTGCACGTTCTGCGGGGTGGGCTGCAACCTGGAGCTGCACGTCCAGGACAACGAGATCTTCAAGGTGACCTCACCGCACGACCACAGCGTGACCCACGGCAACCTCTGCATCAAGGGGCGCTTCGGCTACCAGCACGTACAGAGCCGCGGCCGGCTGGACCAGGCGGCCGGCTCCGGCTTCTACCTGATGACCGACGCCGGGGTGAAGTACCCGCTGGCCTCGGCCAAGGTGGCCGAGCAAC